>JARULB010000005.1:0-300000 GCA_029688905.1 Balneolales bacterium ANBcel1
TCTTTAAGTATGGTTTCAATACATTCTATTAATGAAGCCATGTCAGACCAGCAAACAGGAAAATCTTCATCCAATTGTTCAGGATTAAAGAAGTACTTTTTATCAGCATGAAGACCCTTGTCTCTGAGCGCAGTCAAATTTTTAACAAGGTCTTTTTTTTCATTGATCAGATCGATGTGTCTGAGAGTGATTTCTCTGTACTGCTCTTTGGTTAGTTTTTTTCTTGCCTCATCTCCTTTTGCAAACGCATCATATTCTGCAGCTTCGATGTGTTCAGCATTTGTTATAGCGTGACAAAGCCAATGGATAAGCGATCTATCTTCACGGTCTGAAAGCATTTTGTAGACTTCAATTTCCAGTTCTCTTCGAAAAACGTAATAGACCAGAGAATAAAAGTCTTCAGCTTGTTTAAAAACCTGCTGCTCCCCTTTTTTTCTCCACTCCAAAAACGTTTCAATATGCGCGTGGACCGTTTTGACATAAAAGAAGTTTATTGTCAGTTGATCCAGGTATTTTCGTAATTGTACAAATGGATCTTGCATACTAAGAGACTTGTAAAATATTTGTGGAATTCATCGTATCGCAGTTGCATCAATCCAGTCAAACCCCTTTACTTTCTTCTTGGCTTTGGAATCGTTGAGTCCGGCTACTTGTTCAATCGCCTCGCCGAACTTGTTGTAGTTCACCAATACCCCGTCATCCAGGTCAATCTCAATGCGCTCAGACGCCAGAGCATAAAGGATTTCCCGTTCGTAATGTTCGCAATCCTGGATCATTTCGTTCAATTTGTCGATCTCTTTAAGCGCCTTGGTTTTCTCCCCGGGGGATCCGTTTGCTTCCAGGTGCTTCATGCTTTCCCGGCGGGTTTTTAGCTTTTCGATGAACTCGCGCAGGTAGTTGTTCAGGATATTGTTCAGGGTATCGGGTGTATAGCGATGCATGTAAATCAGTACACTGAAATATTTCTTGGGTGATGAGAACTTCCAGTAGATCGGACGTTTTTTGTACCGCTTGATGTGATCGGGATAGAAGTCTCTGGCGAAGTATTTGCGCAGGTCTTTGCCGATCTGGTCTTCAAGGAAAGCAAGGTTGCGCCGGAAGTTTTCGGTACCGAATGAGGCCTTCAGGAATTCATGGAAACGGGCGACGATGTCGTCCTCGAACCATTCATCGTCAAGTACCGGGATGAGGTTATCCTTGTCAGGTATCAGACGAAGCTGCTCGCGGGAATGCGATACCTTGTTGAAATAATCTTCAAGCGTCTCGCCCTGGTTGGCAAGAATCAGGCCGGGTTGGTCCAAAGTGTAGCGTCCGAATAGGCATCCGACTCCATAACTGATGAACTGAGCAAAGACTTCCTTCGGCTTGAAGACAAGATCGTTGTTCCTGATCTTGGTTTCGTCCTGCAGGATGGTGATTTCATCTAAGGGGACATCGGGTGTTAATTCGTCCTGCAGGCCGTAGATCTCGATGAACTGTCGGTTCAGTTCTTCTTCATTTCGATGGAGCTGAAAGAACTTTTTTTTCCAGTATTCTTGATATAGGTCCCAGGCTTCTTCCAGATCGATTGGATCATTGCCACGAACACGGATCAGCTCATTCTGTTGGAAGTCCCAGGAAGTTTCGCGGGAGTCCCATTCACTTTGTGATATTTTTACAGATTGGACTGATAATAAATCTATTAACTCGTTACTATCTTTTAGTAAAGGGAATCGGCTTACTATTCCCACTTCAAACTTATTTCCGGGAGCAAGAATGGAAAAAATAAACTGTGAAGTTTTAGAGTTTAATAGTGCAATCGCGTAATCAATATCATCAACGTTGAAAATTATTGGTCCGACTGCCAGCATTAGTGTTCCCTCAGGAACTAAACGGCATGAAAAATTACCCGCTGACACATCGTTCCAAGTTATTCCTTTTTTAAAATTATAATATTGATTTCTCAGTACAGAACGTGATTTCCCATTGTCAAATTTAAAGTTTTTTAATTTATAGCCATTATTTTCCCATAAAATAGTATTAATGATGTTACCAAACCATTTTCTGTGATTTCCTCCTTTTGTCACAGGAAACCATTTCCCATTATTATCATTTGCCTTTGCATTCAAATTTAAATCTTTAAGTGATGACTCGAACCAAATTCTAATAAATTGCTCATCATTGGACGTAGTAATACCTTTTTTGGGTTTATATATATTACTAAGCGGGTCAGCAATTTTGAATACATTATAAACAGAGTCGGAAAGCCAGTATCCAACTATTGAATTAGGCAAATCAAAGAATTTATACTGAGATAACCATTTGGATTTTTTATCAATTACTGGGAATCTTATTGGTCTTTCATTTTTCTTATTTATGTTTTCAGTACGTAAATACGAATAAAATCCTCGACTTTTCTCATTAGGCAAACTATTGTTTGATATAAAAGCAACAGTTCCAAATGAAATTCTCATTATATGCCAACCAAAATGGCTCAAACTATCAATTCTATATTTTTGCAAAAAAGACGCTCGAAAATCAGAATAGCTTGTTTTAAACATCCAGCTTTCCATTGTTACTAAGCCCGTAAAACCATTACTTAAGGCAAATGCCATTGAACGCTCAATGAAACAGCAATATAAATCTGCTTTACTTTGGGGGTAGTTTTCTTCAATCCATACCGATAACTCTTCATTCATTTTACCACTGCCCATGTAAGGTGGATTCGCGACTACTGAAGTATATTTGTCGGCTAATGATTTTAAGGATTTCAATGCATTAATTAATGACGTTACTTTTTTATAAGCAAAAAGATCTGCAGACTTGAGATATTTTGAGCAAACATCTAAAGTATTTATAAAAAAGACAGATTTTGTCTTTGGATTTATAAGTGAACCAAAATTGGTCGCCTGGGTCATGAGATCCAGATCATGGAGTAGCTCATCTGTTGCGGAAACACCGGCCACCTTGAGTGTTTCTCGGATTTCGATCTCTGACAAAGGCAAGTCTTCAAAACAAGTGATGTTTGGCACTGGTACTTCTGACCTACGGAATAATCGTCGCTGGTATTCCCTGGCTTTCATGAGCACGGTTAGGCCGGCCAGTTGCGCAGCACGTTCGTCGATTTCAAACCCATACAGGTTATGCCGTATGATCAGGGGCGGTATCTCTGCTGGACTGTACCCCTGCTCTTCATAAATCAGATATAGCAGTTCGAATCCGTAAACCAGTATATGGCCACTCCCACAGGCCTGATCAAGCAAGGTCAGCTCTTCCGGCCGATCAATTCGCAGGACATCCTCCGGTGACAATTCGGCATTTTCAATATAATACGGCATGTGGTCACGCAGTCTGGAGTCCGGATGGTTCATCACCCATAGTTTACCTACAGTGTTCTGTACCATGTATTCCACGATCCAGCGTGGCGTGAACAGCTGGGTGGCCGCAGGAATTTCCTCTTTGCTCACTTTCCCCTTGGAAGCAAACACCTCATCCTTTTTCTCGGAAATATAGAACTGATACAGCCAGCCGAGGATTTCTACCTGGCCGCAATCCTCACCCGACATCCCCTTGACCATGTCATGAACGACGGAAAATTGGCTCGTAAGATCATCCGGGAGCAGGAGTTCGGAGTAATCGTCGATTTTTTCGAACAGGAAGGGCAAGATGCTGTGCAGATGATTGCAGGCGGCCACTAATAGAAGGCGGTACGCTTCGTTCTCCGGGTTTTTGCTGGAGACGCGGCCATCGAGCAGGTCCATCACCTTGCTCCGGTCCACCGGCAGATCCGATGGTATATGGCCCGCCATGGCTTCCTGCAGGATCTGTGCATTTACCTGTCCGGGCTGGGGCGTGAGCATCGCTATCTCCAGCGGCTGAAATCCGCGGACATCCATATAGCGCAATGCGGCAAAACGGTTGAACCAGGTATAGGCCACTTTGTCGATCAGGGTATCACGTCCCAACCGCTTGAGGTCTTTTTTCAACTCAGCCACCACATGGGCTTTGTCCCGCATGGCACCGTTATCCGCGCTGAGGACATGTTCCATTTTGGCGCTTACCTGCTTGAGCAGCTTGCGGCGGGTTTCCTGGGCAAATCGTTTGAGTCGGGCTGTATTCATACCTGCGATACGCTATGCATTCAATGTGAGGTGGTCAATGTGTATATCTGATACCAATAGTAAAAGGCTTCCGGGTTAGATTTCTTGAGTTTGTTCAGCTTCGTGTTCATCGGTTCGTTGATCTCCCAGTCTTTCATTTCCGACGGTTCGCCATACCTGCTGATGCCCTTGCCTTCCGAAGCAATCAAAGATGCCAGCCAGGCTGCCTTGGAAGCATGGGTAATGGCTTTTTCAAGATGATATCTCTCTGAGAATATGAAACCTGAAACACGCTTGATACCGGACTCCAATTCTTCATAGTTACCCGTCCCATCCTTACCCCGGGAAACCAGGCAAAGGGACGTCTGGATGATGTCGTCAAGCACGTCTTTTGGGGTCAGACCTTTCTGGCCCCGGTATGACAATTCGACCACGGCGAACTTCTTGAAAGTGGTTCTGATCCTGTTGAGGTCTTCTGCCCGATCAAACAGGTTCCCAATATCAAATAACTGCTTGATGATCTCCATGCTCATGCTGTTCTCATTCCTGAAGTACGGAATCCCGGTCGTATTCGGAGCGAAGGCCGTCAGTTTATCCGCCAGTAAATCATCCAACGTCGGCACTTTGACTTTCTTCGGCGCATCCGTTTGTGGCACAAAAACGGATTGAACAGGAAGGGAAACGAGCTTTTCATAATGGACGTTTTCATGAAGTACATCCAGTAGCACATAATCCTCCTTTCCCGCCCCTTTACGCACCGGCGTGTAAAAAAATTTGTAGTGTGCTTTGGTTATGGAGGTATCCGTTTTTCTTTTCTGTAGTTCCCACCGAAGGAAGCCCTGCTGTTTGGCAACAAGGTCAAAAATGTGACCCTGTTCAGTTTCACGTTCGGGCAGAATGATATCGATATCGATCGAAAGCCGCTTCGCGGAATCCAGGTGCAGCATGAGTGCCGTTCCTCCCTTGAACACAAACGGGATGTTTTGTTTGACGAGCCCTTCTAACAGCCGTAATGCCCATATCGCTTTCTCAACCAGTGACGGATCGGCACTTCTGAGTTTTTTTGCCGTCTTTTGTATCCATTCCGTTGTTATGGCTTCCTGATGTATCATTTCTATAATTCGGCAATATTTCTAAGTTTTGCCGATAATTTGAAGTTTGAGTTTGAAGTAATAATGTTCAATAATTCTTTCTTTTTCCCTCTGCGGTTGGCGTATCGAAGCACTTTGTTTTCGTTGAGTGTGTACTTTTCAAGGGCGTTGGAAAAGATGGTTTTCAGTTCCGCACCCTTAAAAACATTAAAGACCGGGTTATTGGTTAACAGGTCCACCAGTATTTTTTCCAGGGTAACCGTCGGGACCCCCTTTACTACTTGCAGTGGGGCTTCGCTTATCAGGGATTGCACGATGAATGCTTCCCTCTTCTCAACTACATAGTGTTCGAATTGGTGGTTTGAAGGTTGAAGAAAAACAGGGATCCCGGATTCTTGCAATTGATGGAATACCGATTCGGTGGCCTCTTTTTCCACTTCGATAAGGTTGAAAAAACGGCCAGGTTGATGTACTGTAAACTCATTAAGTACAGAGGTGTTCCAGATGCAGGCTTCCAGATACGGAAAGCTTCTGTGAAGCCGGTTGTATACCTTAGTCAACTCTTCAGGCAAACCAGGGACAAAGTGCTCTTCGCTTCCAAGTTGAAACTTCCCTCTGCCCACCCTTTTTATAACACCTTTCTGGACGAGTTCGTAAATCCTCCAGTTTAAGGTCGACCGCTTGATATCGTCCTCAATCTGCCTGTAAAAGGCATGGACATCCCCTGTTTCAAAGAGTTCCTGCTCTTTGAAATGCTCTTTCAATGCCTGAATATGCAGTTTCCGGGTTGCGATAGCAATAGTGACTGTATGGTGGAAATAAATCTATAATACGGCAATATTATGAATTATTGCCGATAATTAGAAAACTTCAGTCCAGAATAATATTCCGGTTTTTACGGATGTGCTTGAGCATGGCTTCCCGGAGACTGGAGACGTAGGAATCCACATCCTCTTCGGTTTCCAGTTCGGGTTTTTCATAGGGAATAACGATCCGGGATTGCTTGATGAACTCGGCTTTGGGCCCTTCGGTTTCTTTAGGTGTGGCCATGTCCATCAGCTTGTTCAGTTGCCGCGTGTAGATGTCTCCAATTCGCCCCCGTTGCGCCTGTAGGTTACCGATAAACCGCTCCTTTCCTGCCGTTTCCAGCTCGTCATACAATGGACGAAGAATCTGGTCATGAAGGTCCGGAGACAGTGCTTTAAACTCACCGCGATCCTGCAGCTGATTCAGGCGTTTTTCGATGAATTTTTTTGTGGACTCACGCTCTTTCTGCAATTCCTGACGGACCTGATCCTCCAACGAGTCCATGGCCTGCTTGGCACGTTTCATGGTATCACCACGGTACGGTTCCGGATCATCTTTTACCCTGGAAAGCCGTTCTTTGTCCTCGGAATCGATATGCGAAAAGTTGGCCTGGTTGTAGTTTCTGAACTCGGCTACGCGATCATAAATCTCTTTCTGCTGGCTGTTCATAAACTGTTTGATCGGATCCAGTTTGTCCTCTTTGAGGTTAAGCAGCGCATCCTCCATATCTCCGATAGTTGTGATCAGTGCGGCATAGTCCATCTGCTGCAGTTTCCGGAGTTTCTCGGAAAACTCCTCCAGCGGTGCCACAAACGGATAGTTATTTTTCTGTGCAAGCAGCTGCAACACAGCTTCCTGCTCCAAGGCAGCTTTCTCCGTAAAACATTCCGCCACTTCCTTGGCTTCCTGATACGGGTTGGACTCATGGAAGAGTTCCTGGTGTACCGTTTTTAGCTTGCGGATCTGTGATTGATCGAACTCGATTTGTGGAGAGATCAGAGTATTGGGATGTGCCCAGTTGTTCATCAACGCTTCCAGAAACCCGTTGTCATCGAGCAGAGAGGAGTCCTGCCGGGCTTCGATCTTGCCACGCTTGAACAGCATGGCCGACATACACCAAATGGCCATGACCGGCCAGCCGTACGGCTTTTTGGTAAACACTTCCCGCAGGTTGTTCAGTGTGGTTCGATCATTCTGCTTTTTCCGGCGTCGGATGTAGTTAAGCACTTCCTTTTCCGGGACCGTGAGCACCTGGTCTTCGTCTGTCTTGAAAAGGTCATCCGTTCTGCCCCGCATGATGTTCTGCAGACGGGATTCGTCATAGGTGGCATTTCCAAGGAGTTGCAGTTTACTGTACGCCAGCACTACCAGGTCCTGAAAGGCCGTGATGACCTTGGTCTTGCCATCACTGGTTGAATTGACCCGATGCTCGGTTCCGTTCAGATAGACCGTTGCGCGGGCCAGCAACTCATTCAAGGTTGCAATAAGCTCACGTCGTCGTCCCTGATTCTGATGAGACTTGTCCATCAGGATACGCTTGACCGTATCGTTGTTCGAGGTGGACTGGGTCTGCTTGATGTACTTGTCGGTTTTAACAAACAGGCGCAGATCTTGCACCAACCGGCTGTGTGGTGCAAGGCGAAACAGGACATGGGTCGGGTTACCCATGGACTGCCCCTGAAAATAGCGTTCATCCTCAAATCGATCACTGTTGGGCGTGATAATTTCAATGGTGAGTTCTTTCTCGCGTCCAAACAGTACCCCATCCACCTTCCGGGTGAACTCATAGAACTGTTTGTTGCCAATGTACTGGATCTTTGTTTCCCGGATGACACCATCGAAGAGCATGCTGTTCAGCAGTTCGGTAACCTGGGTGCTATCGATTTCTGTGTTTTTGATTTCCTGTTCGACATCCTTTTCCTTGTCGGTGAGAAATTCGTAAAACTCGCCATTGCGCTGAATGTAGCTCTGTTGCTCAAGCAGGTTAAGTGCCTCCCTGACATTCTCCTGGTGCCTGGTCGGGTTGGTATCCAGACTGTCCAGAAGAAGTACCGATACGTTTCGTAGGGTGGTCCTGAAACTGTCAAAGTATTTGACCATGAACAGGGTTTTCAAGACCCGTAGCGCCAGCGGGTTGCTTTCGAGCTGCCTCTCTGCCAGGATAATCGTGTTCTGTACTTCCGTTCGGAGCGTAGAGCGCAATCCTTCAAAGAGCAGGTCGTATGGAATGATGTACCGCTCATCGTAGTTATTCAGTTTCTTGAGCACTTCCTGAAAGACCCCCAGCATAGAGCGTTCACCAACTGAGGCATGCTTTCCCTGAAAAGCGTTATGTCCGGAGAGCGCCTTGATACACTGCTGGAAGAGATCAAACTGATAGGGAATAAACGGGTACTTGGCAATGAAGTCATCCTCGTCCTGATAGCTGCGGAACTGAATTCCGGCCTCGGAAAATGACAAGAGGGTTTTAAGGTTATCTTTTTCCTTTTTCCAAAGGGTCGTGAGCCATGTTTTACCATTCTCATTCTTTTCAAGAAGGCGTCTTTCAATAACCTCATCCACGTTGGCTGATGTGAGCGGTAGACGGATCTTGAAGCGTCCCTGAATCTTGGAAAAATCATCGGATTGCAATGCGGTTTCATCGCCGACGATATTGTCCAAGTCTTCTTGAGAGGTGACGAAAATCCAGGATTGGCCCTTGCACCGAGTTGCCAGTGATTCTGCAATCGTCTGCAGATTGAGCATCAGCCTGGTGTTGTCGGCAACAAACTGTCCGACCTCATCCACATAGAAATTAAGCCGGAACCCTTTAGGTTTGCTTTCAATATACGTAGCGACATCCTCGGCAAAATCTTCTATTGAGGGAGAGGGAGCATCCTCAAAGCGCTCAAGTATATCCTCATACTTTTCCGAATCGGAATCAAACAGGCCAGCGCATACCGAGGCCACCGTATCCTCCAGCAGTGGATCGACATAATCCTTCCGGGCCTCTGTCCAGGGTTTGCCAAAGGCATCAGCGAACTGCTCTTTAAACTCCTTGTATTTATTTTCACGGGTAAGCCAGTGCTCGAATTTGGCTATATGCGGCTGGAACCCGTAAAACCCCTGATGTTCATGCAGGACCTTGTAAAACACCTGTAGCAGGGCTCCAGGACCCGTGTTCTGTGCTTTCTGATCGATATTGAACAGGATGCTCTCGGAGGGAATCTGAGTCGCTTTTTTTATGTCCGCTTTCAGCTTGGCATCACCGGTAACCTTATCAGCGAATATTTCACCGAGGTGCTGGTCGTGAAGCGTACGATTCTCCAGCACATAGCTGAGGATCTTGAGGAGGTGAGATTTACCGGAGCCAAAAAAACCGGAAATCCATACGCCATTGACACCATCATAGCGATTGTAGAGATCGAACAAGTCATTCAGCTTGATTTCAATTTCCTGAGTAATGACGTACTCTTCAACCTCCTGGAAAACATGGGACTGGTCATCTGCCTTGATGACCGTTTCGATGGTGCGGCCGAAGTCTTTCTGGAATAGTGATTTCAGATCCATGGTTATACTTTGTATTGATCGATATTAAATGCCCTGTAATAGTTGTCATCCTTCAAAAGTCCGAATAGTTCAAGGGAGCGCCCGGTATAGGTTCCGGGGAAAAACATGAGTGTCGGGATATCCGTAACAGCACTTTGAAGATTGTTCAGGATGGTGTGGGACCGGATGAATGGATAAACCGCCCCAACTCCACTGATAATAAGCAGATTCGGTTTGTTTTCTTCAATCTGCTCCCGGATCAAAGGAATCAGTCGCTCATGGATGTTGATGACGGACTGCAGTGCTTTCATGAACCGTTTCTTGTCGGGAAGGGCATCACCAGATCTTCGTTTTTTGCCGCTCTTCCTTTTTTCAATCTCAATAAGCTTGTCACGTCCGAGGTGTTGATCTGTGATGGATATGGACAACTCAAACAAATTGACCAAATGAGCAGAGACGCTGTCGTTTTTCTGAAGCCGCGCAATGAGATTGTGAACCTCTTGGTTCACCATTACCTCATCATGCGGATCGTAAGCCGATATCCAAAAGGGAATCTCCCCTCCAAGTGCTTCAAGAGAAAGAAACCTTGGTGTCCGGATAACCCTATAGATATGCTCAAACTTGTGGTGCAGGAGCTGCTCTTTCATCTTGATATGATACTGGGACACTATTCAATAAGAAAACCGGCTAATAAAGCCGAATTGTCCTTTAAAATAGCATGTTCTATTCGATGTTCAAGCGATTGAATAAGAATAACTGCTTTTAGCTCAGTGCCTTTGCTCTTTTTAATAATACCAACCTGATCCAGCATTCGGAGCATATTTTGCTTTATCTTTCTCGCGGTAGACATGGCCATCAGTTCCAGTTCCGGATGACTATCGGATTTATGGTTAATGAAAGTATGATAATCATAGTCTGTGACTTCGAAATCAAACAAACGGGCCTTTTCCAAAAGCACTTGCAACACAAAATCTCTGTACAAGCCGTAGGATTTGAGCAGGGCAAGGTGGGTTATTTGTTTCTGTTCTTCATGAGTGCCTTCAGCAAGTATCGCAATCTGAAGACCGGTCAATTTTCTAATTCGGTATCGCAGTTCTCGAATCTGTCGGATGCTTGTTGAACCTTTTTCCCTGCCGAGTATTTCACGACCAAACCGGGCATCATCAAGAATGTTAAGTGAATCCCTGACCACAGCTTGCACCTGATCATGACTCATCGTACCTGCGTCCTGCCCGTGATTGGAAGCCAGGGCTGCCTGATCAGTGACAAACCGGGCAAGGGAGGAGAACGCAGAAATCATGGCATCCGCCCCAGTAAATGAAAGCCGATACCGATCCGGACTGCTTTTTAGGGTTCTATAATTCCCGGAATGTGATGCCATGAGTTGAGATGAGTTTCTAAGTGATCAACGCTTGCTCAAAGATAATTTATCCAGATCAAGGATCATACCCCGATTGTCCTGAATAAGAGTCCCAAGGCAACCTGATTGCATAATCACCTATTTTCCAGTGAACTTTAAATTTACTTAATTCTATACGGAAGAAAGCTTAACCAACATCACTAAACCGTCGCTATCATGAATAAATCCATCACTTTTGAAAGAAAACCACTGTATGAAGAAGTGTGGTCTATACCATTGACAATTTTGGCTAAGAAATATGGCTTATCCCTGCATCATATGACGCAGGTTTGCAAGAAGATGAATATTCCAACTCCCAAAGCTGGTCACTGGTCAAAGGTTAGATATGGCAAGAGGACTCGTCTTAAACCTCTTCCTGATTCCGAAATAACAGCCTTTACGTATTACTTTGAACCCGACATCCAACTTTCTGACAATGATTATCCGGAAATAACCGTCAGTAGCAGGCTAACAAATCCTCACCATCTGGTAAAAATAACATTTGATGCCCTGAAAGAGCAGCCAACCGACAACTTCAATCGTCTTATCCCACCACTAAATGCTCAGACATTAGATTTAGTGGTGTCAGCAACAAGCCTGAAAAGGTCCCTTCGCATTGTAGATTCACTCATTAAGAACGGCATCAGTATGGGATGGGAAATCGGGACAACAAAGGAATACTACAAAAGATCAAATACATCCTATTTCATTATTGGATTAGAAAAGATCTATTTCCGGATTATGGAGACCGTAAAACGTCGCAAGAAAAAACCAGAAGAAAAAAAATATTCATTCGAAAACGATTACTGGTACGAGCCAACAGGAAAATTAAAATTGATACTGAGCGGGTCTGTCTGGCAGCTTGACGCAAAAACCATTTCTGATAATAAAGGCAAGACAATTGAAGAGCGCCTTGATCGCTTCTTTCCAATAATGCTCACAATGGCCGAAAGAATTAAAGAAAATCGACTTCAAAGGGAAGAAAATGATCGAAAGCGTGAGGAAGAAGTAAAGGCCAGAAAAAAACGTGAAGAAGAGTGGCAGATAGAGCTAAACAAGCGTAGCAACCTTGAGAAGCAGGCCTCTCTTTTCACCAAGTCACATTACATTTATCAATTTATTGACGAGATCCGGTCCTGCAAAGAATCATTGAGTTTGAAACACAATGAATCACAGGCGTTGGATGCCTGGATAATGTGGGCAACAGAACATGCTGACAGACTCAATCCTGTGAATCAGGTAATCAAAACCATAACATCACCGGGAGATGAGGATGAACAGACCGTTTCACGGTTTATGAACCTCAATCCTTGATCATCAGCATATGGATTGTTATCTATTAGTATAGATCATCCTATTTATCATGCCAAAGGTATCGGGATCTTTGGTTTTGGATTCACTGCCACGCCGCTCAAAAATACCATCAATTTTGGGAATCAAATTTGCAAGTTCCCGCCACTGGCCTTCGTCCTCCATTTTTTGGGCAATTTCACAGAGTGTCTTGATCCGATACTCCCTGTGGGAATAGGGCATTTCCTTGTATTCATTCAGAAAAGCCTCTCGCTCTTCTTCGAATATCGTTCGCAGCTCGCCGGAAAGTCTGGAGCTTCGGTTATTCGGATTATAGTAAGAGAGGTGCCCATACTCGACCTCAATACCATATTTGCCCCATAAAGCTTTTTTTACTTCTTCCAGGCTTTCAAAGCGAGCCAATTGTTTGATAATATATAATTTATGTTCATTTTTTAACTTTGCCATATGTGCTCCTGCGTTAAATTTTTTAAAACTGTTTGCAGTTATTCATTCGTGATTCTACTGTTTTTAACTTATTGGGAAGACACCCTCCTGTTTATCTCGACTTTGTTTAGCCTGATCACGTTATTGGGCAACTTTCCGAGGTTTGGATTCGCTGGGTACCGCTTCTCTCCTGCCTCCCGTTGCCAAAGTTCAAGGGCTTGCGGGGTAATTCCGGCATTATCCAAATCTATTTTGTTATACTCTTCAGAGAACAACTCATAGTGGATACACATGAGGTGGACAAAATGTCGGGCTACCCATGGTAACTTCTCCTCAAGCTCAGGGTTTATCTCCAGAAAGTTCTTATACGAATTTCTTGCCTTGTCAAGGCTATCATGAATGACAACGTCCTTCCACATTTGGGCCCAGAGCGAACTGATGTTATCATGCTCAAATTTTGTCAACCGAATACCCGGTACCAGACTTGGCATGACTTTATTAGTGAGTCTGAATATTGCAGTAAGGTCAGTTATTGATGGTTTTCCAGTCATGACTATCGCTATAGGTTCCTGTTTTTTTTACTTTAAGCCCACTATCTGAATCGATCATTTGAAGAACAGACATATCCTTTTTTCCGACCCGGCGAACGAGTTGTCTGAGAAATAGACTTCCAGAATGTGTCATCCTGCCCATATGATTTTTGACTGCATATCTGCCAGATGAATCACGGTACAAGAGCCCTCTAACCTCACTTGGACGAAACAGACCTGTTACCAGGTAAGCATCTTTCTTGATTTGTCCCGAACCATAGATATCATCAACATTCGGTGCTGCACCCCATCCTTTTCTATCATCACTCAAATTCTTTGGCTGAGCCATCAGAAGGCCAAAAACTTTATGCCTCTTTATCGTATTGGTCAGCTGTTCTGAGGTTTCCTTAATGCGCAGTACATCATCGTTCTTTATTCCAGGAACCCGGATGCGCTGTATGTAGTCTACTACAACGAAGTCAATGTCTCGCCTAACTTTTTCTTGCCAGATCAAATTACATACATCCGGCAAATCAGTTGCCACTTCTGCCACGTAAAGATCCTTTCCCTTTTCATATGCCAACTGCTTCATGTTGTGCCAAATATCTGAATCCAGTCCTTCAGTGGTGATGTAGAGGCCCTTGTAACCGGCATTCAGGTACAAGTTGGCACGCATGCATGCGTACCGAGTCTTGCCATGTTTTGGTTGTGCTATACAAACCTCTGTAGTGCCATAGTGAGATCCTATATCACTATAAAAATCATCAAGTTCAGGTTCTCCGATATTGAGTCGCTTGCCAAGATCACCCTGCAATATACCCTGTTCAATTTCATCAAGATTACGGATCCGGAGTTCACTTTCCTGGCTGATTTCCTGGATGGTCCGGGTCAAGTCTGAGATGATTTGATCAGAACTCCTTTCAAGATTTTGGAGATCCTTGATTATTTTTTCCGCTTTTGTATGCATCTGGCTACGCTTGAAGTACTCCCGCAACTTTGACACAAGTACTTCCAGAGGTTCACTTTCCGCCCATTGTCGTGCCAGCTCAATATCGGAATCACTCATCCATTTTGATATTCTACCGTCATCACGTATCACGGAATAGCTTACGCGCCCATGCTCCAAAAACAATTGCCTGATTAGCTGGAAGATCTTTCTGTGATTTTCATCCTGGAAATGATGTGGTTTAACCTGGCGGAGAACAGTCCCAACATCATCTGAAAAACACTTGCCGATTAAGGCATATTCGGTATCCTTGCCAACAATTACCATCCAAATTCTCCTTGTGAGTTCGTGTTAGAATTTTCTACTTGCCATTCTGATGGGTCGTCCAAATATCTTCCCTGCCCAAACCATGTTGATGGGTGAGGAATGAACTTCTTATTCTTACCATCCACTGCAGAAGCAAATTGCCTGGTTTTCTCATAAAGCGTGTCTGCATCCAATTCTTTAAGTGCCGCCTCGATTTTTTTAAGTGCCGCCTTCTTGCCTACTTTTCTTGGGTAAGCCTCGTATATCCGATTATTTTGATCATGTTTTAATTTGCTCCTTGTTCCATTATTTCTGTTTTGTCCTTTCACTGTCTTTAACGTGTCCTTACCAGTGTCCTTTACATCCTGATACCTATTGTAATTACAAATAGTTACGCGTCCTATATGTGTCTTTTTTTCACGCATGATCATTTCCTCGTTTTCTAACAATTTCAAAAATCCTTCTACCTTTGAGATAGAACGCCATCCCCATCGTTTTCTCAAAAAGCGGACTGATGCTACAAGCTGTCCTCGCTTCCATTTTATAACACTACCTTTAATTATTTTGGAAGCCTCATCATTCTTCCACCGAGCCATTTGGAGAAGATCCAGCCAGGCTTCCGCTCTGGAAAACTCCCGATTCTCCTCCCAGAGCATGTGCTCGAAGAATTTGCGGTGAAGTAAAATCCAGCCGTTCATAATCAGCGTATCCCCCGGTAAAACTCAATTTCAAAATCAAAATACCCGAAGCTGCTATACCGTTTTGCCATTTCGGAAAACCGAGCATGAAATTCATGCAGATTGTTTCGGGGTCCAGTTATTCTAAACAATTCCGCCATCATCCGGCCATCGCGCCGGGCACGAGCGGCAACTGCAAGCTCATTATCTTTGGTTGAGTCTACGTTGCCACCTTCCTTGTATACGTTCTTATTCAGCTCTTTGAAATTCTTGGCACGCACATCATAGCGGGCCCTTGAATGTGCCCGAAAGTCGAGCTCCTGGATTTGATCAAGCCACTTTGAAAGTGCACTGGATCCCGCATCAAGCGACTTATTTTTAACCAGGTTATGGTTAATTTCCTCTTTAATATCCTCCAGGCAGATTGATTTATTTTCTTCACTAAGCATAGTTTTATGTCATTTATGTTGAAAATGATGGGACAGAAAAACATTTTTCAATGTTGCCTGCTTCTGACCTTATGGGTGTTCAGAAAATGTTCCACGTCATCTATGTCGTACCGGATGGTCCTACCATTCTGCACGAACGGCAATTGCTCCGAATCTCGAAGATACTGTACATGCCTGCGTGAGCATTGCAGCATTTTCATGACCTCATCGGTATTAAGCCATTTCTTGCGTGTGGCTTTGTGAATAGCGCTGGGCAGGGCTTCTTCTACCGTCCTTCGAACAGCTTTGGTTATCAGCTGTTCAAGGTCATCTTTTGAAGGGAAATATATATCCATTTGTTTTGTGCTTTGGGTTTGGGGTTTTCATCAACCTTTAGCACAAAATTAATCTCCAAAAATCGCATTCAGAATAGCGTGCATAGCGTGCATTACGTGTCATTCTTGTTTGAATGCACTTTCAGGCAGCATTTCGGTGAAGACAAACTCCTCTACTTGAGGATTTATGTAACGATATGCTTCTCTTATAGGAAGCATCATCAGATAAATTGTAACTGATTAATCCTTCCTTGGAGGTAGTTTATTATTGTCAAGTAACTCTCTATAAAGTTTTACAACCCTCTCAATCCTGTTAATGGCAGCTTTTTTTCCATCGCCCTTAAGACTATTTACGCAATATGGATCGTCCTGAATTCTTTTCGCTGCAGTCCTCGGGGATACAAACTCAACTTCTCGATCTATTTCTTTATACTTACCTGCAATGAAGAATTTTTCATCTTTATCATGTATCGAATTTCTCGACCTGTCAATAAACTTTTCGACAACCTTTCTTATTTCAGGATCTCTTTTATATTCGTCAATAAGCTGCTCGGGTAGAGTCTTTGTTCTTTTTAAATTGCCTAAAGAACCTTTTTCACGTCTCTCATTAAACTCAATTTCAAATAACCTCAGCTTATGCTGTTGTATCTGCCACCATAAAATCCAGACCTGGGAACTAGGCCCCCAATTATCAAGTGGATATTTCGGATTGATTAAACTAATAAATTCTCTCGAATCAGATTCATTTCTATTGGAAGAAAGATCTTTTAACAAGAACAAAATCTGATGCTTAACTGTCAGGTTCACCTCAGAAAGAAGGCTTGTTCCTGGTCTTAATTCTCTGTCGTTTAGTTCCTGAATTATAATTGGTTCGGACTCTTGAGACTCTTCCTTGGGAGGAAAGAGTCTGCTTATAAGCATATCAACATTGTGTTCTGAAATTTCATCGATATCAGCACGAATATTTACCCCAGCTTCCATTTTAGCTTCGTTTAACACCTTAACCCTTCTCCTTGGGTTGAGCTTTTCAAGAGCATCCAGCTCATCTCTCATCCTATCTATTAGTTCACCTTGGTGATCAAAAAGAGCTGTTCCAACTGTTAAACTTGAAACGATTTCTTCAAATTCATTAATCAGGTTTGACATCTTTAAAAAAATTATGATCCAAAAACTTTTGACATCGCCTTATCCGCAAGCCCTTCATCAAGTGACTTCAGATATTTTTGGGTAGTTTCTATTTTCGTGTGCCGGAGTGTCTGCATCAACTCATATACGTCCAAACCGGTTTCCACGGCATGTTGCGCAAATGAGTGACGGGAGACATGGAATGAAAAAGTATCATCAAGCTCTGCTTGCTTGGCTATCTTTGCTAAGTTTTTATTTACAATGTAGTTCTTGGAACTAATTTGTCGACGTAGCGCCATGTCATCTTCATACTTCTTGTGGCTATTAAGAAACGGAAATATGTAATGTTCCGGATATTCCTCCTTACTGGAATAGCGTAAAAGAATTTCTTTCTGATAGTCATTCATCACGGTACTGAAATACTTACCGTTTTTATTCATTGCATATGATAGTCGCCCTTCACGAACATTTTTCCACTTAAGGCAACAGATATCGCCAAACCTGATACCACCGCTATAAAAACTAAAAAGGAAGGCATTTCGTGCATGCCAGAGGGCAGTTCCTTCAGACAGGCCAAGTTTGGCGATCTTTTGAATTTGCTCCATTGACAATTTTAGCTTTTGACCGGATGCCTTACGTTTGGCACCATCAAAGGTCGTAAATGGGTCAACCGTGATGATCTTGTCCTTCAGGGCCTGTTTAATAACCTTTCGGATCAATTCGAAGTTTTTGCTAATGGTGTTACTACCGTTCTTATGCTCCAGTATCAAGTACTTTTCGAAGCGTTCCAGGTAATCCGCATCCATTTGCTTGACCGGTAGAAAACGATTCCCTTCAAACTCTTCCAGCTTATTTATTGTAACATTAGCATTCTTTGACGGATAGAATTTGCCAGCACTTTTCAACTCACTGACAATGTCATCAGCAAGGTCGAAGAAATTGGTTTTATACACCCCGGTCAGCCTGTTCTTGAAAGCTTTTAGTGAGGTGGTGCCAGACTTTTCAAGATCCTCATAGATATTCTCAACCTCTTCTCTCTTGGAGGTCAATAAACCGTTCAACGCTTTATTATTGGAATGACTCTTTCTTATAGATTCGCTTCTATCGTTCCAATATTTCGGTAGCACAGATATACCCGTACTTATATAGGCATGTTTTCGGTTGTGAGTGACCCTTAAATATATGTTGCACTCACCATTTTTCTTCTTCCGATCAGTCCTTAGATAGAAATGAAACCGAGTTACCATAAGCTTTCCATTTATCAGTTCTCCACCACATCACCGAACAGAATATCAAATAAACGGTGTAACAATGGTGTAACTTATTTTGTTATAACTGCTTTTCTAACTTACAACAAAATATTGCTTATAGCTAAATAAAGTGCATATTATGTGCCTATCACACAAATTGTATGCAGGTAAGTGAGCGAGGTTGTACTCCGATCTTCGGCTCCCCTTATAAAACAACGACTTGCGAATTATTATTTTTGATCCACTTGCAGGTACAGGCGCCTATAAGTTTCAAAAAACCGTGATACCAAAGTGTAGAAATCAAAACCATTTCGGGGCCTTCTGTACAAGTCAGTGATACTGTAATCCGGGAAAGTGCAATAGTGCCTGAACAGGCTGAAAGCACCCCTGTTATTCTTGATAGATTCATATTCTCACCGGATCTTTTCAGTAAGCCAGCATAGAGAATATTCACGCCCCGCCGGGCCGGCTTGAACGTAATAGTTGCAATTCATCGCAAGTATTCCAAAGTGCCGATGCAAAGACGTGTTCGCATAGCTATTGTGGTGATGGGCTTCAGTGGATTGGTGGCCGAAGTCCTCCTTTTGCGCGAGCTGATGATCGCCTTCGCCGGAATCGAGCTCAGCATCGGCATCATCCTGGCCAACTGGCTGATTCTCGAAGCGGCTGGCTGCCTCACCCTGGGTAGAATCGCCGATAAAACCCGCTACAAACTGGAGGCCTATACTATCATCGCGGTACTGTTTTCTGCCGCATTCATTGCCGCGATATTCTTCACACGCATCCTCAAAAACCTTCTCGGCGTCTCCATTGGGGAAAATGTGGAACTGATCCCCATGTTCTATTCATCGTTCCTGATCCTGCTGCCCGTCTGCTTTCTTCACGGCGCCCTGTTTACCATCGGATGCCGGATCTATGCGATGTTCTCGGTCATGGACGCATCATCCACAGGAAAGGTGTATGTCTACGAAACTATCGGAACCGTCCTGGGCGGGATCATCTGCACCTTTCTCCTCATCCCGCTGCTCCATACGTTTGAGGCAGCTTTCGGTATCGCGCTTCTTATCATCATCACGTGTCTCTTTCTGATGTCGCCTTTTGGAGCGCATCGCATCGAACAAACCGACAGTCCCCGGGCTCTGACTAGGGTGATGCCGGTCGGACTCATCGTACTGCTGCTTTTAACCGGATATGCACTGATCGGCGGAACCACAGACAACATCCACAACCGTTCGATCGATATGCAGTGGAAAAACCACAACGTGGTGCACTATGAAAATTCCCGGTACAACAACATCAGTGTGGTAGAGCGGGACGGGCAGTATCTGTTTTTTCTGGATGGCATTCGCGAACTGATCACACCGGAGCCGGATATCCAGTTTGTCGAGGAGTTTGTCCATCTTCCCCTCCTGGCCCACCCCAACCCCCGGGATGTGCTGATTTTACGAGGCGGCGCCGGCGGCATCATCAACGAAGTGCTGCAGCATCCATCCATCCGATCCGTCGAATACGCCGAACATGATCCGCTGCTGATCGACATCATCCGAAAGCATCCGACCCCGCTGACAGAATCCGAACTCAATGACGAGAGAGTGCATCTGGAGCATACGGACGGACGCCTGTACCTATCAAAGACATCCGGCAGGTACGACGTGATTTTTATTGGTGTGATGGTGCCCTCCAATCTGCAGGCAAACAGGTTTTACACACATGAGTTTTACCAACTGGCCAAAAAGCGGCTGAATGATGGCGGAATTCTTGTTATCGGCGCACCCGGTTCTCTGACCTACATGAGTGATGAAATCAAAAACCTCAACAGCAACATATTTCATACGCTCAAAAGCGTATTTTCCCACGTTCGGGTAAGCCCCGGTGACAGCAAGCACATCTACCTTTCCTCCGATTCGGAAGATATCATGCGGCTGGATCTTATGGAAATGATGGACCGGCTCGAAAGGCGGGGCATCCTCGCTGAATCGATGGTTCCCTGGGACATAGAAAAAAAATTGCACGCCGGCTGGCAACAATGGTTCCAGGACTACATTGACGGTATGACCACCGATATCAATTACGATTTCAGGCCGGTGGGGATGTTCTATCATATCGCACACTGGAACTCTCTGCACGCTCCCGGCTTCGGGAAATATTTCAATCAGCTTGATCGTGCAGGACTGAATGTCGTTATACCGGTGCTCCTGATCGTACTGATGTTGCATTTCCTGTACAGGTTAGCGACCGGAAGATACGCGCGCGCTGCCATTCCGATTGCCATTTTCACAAGCGGTTTTGCCGGCATGATTTTCAGTCTGGTGGTGATATTCATGTTTCAGATTACCTACGGGCATGTCTTCTCGTGGGTGGGCCTTCTGGTTGCTGCATTTATGGCGGGGGCAGGAATCGGAGCGATGTATATCACCCGTATCATGGGCGATCTGCCGTCCGGAAAGCGGCCGTTTCTCTATTTTGAGGCGGCAATCATTGCCTTTGCCATCGCTCTTCCGCTGATCTTCTTGGCCGGCAGGGCACTCCCCGATACCCAGACCAGCCTCCTTTTTGTCCGCATACTGTTTCTGGCCGTCGCCTTTGTGAGCGGATTGCTTGTCGGTGCACAATTTCCACTGGCCAACAAACTCTATCTGAATAATCCTGACGGATTGAGCAAAACGGCCGGATTGATCTATGGCTCCGACCTGCTGGGCGGATGGCTGGGCGGAATCGTGGGCGGTGTACTTTTGATTCCGGTCATGGGCCTGACCGGTACCTGCATCACCGTAGCCATGGTCAAATTGACAAGTTTTATCATGGTTGCAAGCGTTCCCGGTGCAGCTTGGGGTTCAATTGTGACTAACACGAAAACGTAACCGATAAGAATATTATGAATACCTCAGCTTATAAAAATCAGAGCAGACGAGCTTTTCTTCAAAATACTGCGAAAATGTGCTGCCAGGCCGGGGTGTGCGGCATAGTGCTCGGAACATTTGCCAGTTCCCTTGCAGCCGCCGGCAATTCGAATACCCGTTCCATTGCATCCACCGGCAGCTCGAACGGCAGATCGGCCGCTCCTGGCGATTTTGAACCGGGATACCTGAAGCTTCATCGGACAGGCGAGCTCAAAGAGCGGGGAGATCAACTCTGGGATTTGATGGAAAACTGCCGAACGTGCCCAAGAGAGTGTGGGGTAAATCGCCATGGGGGGGAAACCGGTTACTGCCGGTCACCGGGAACAGAGCTGCATATCTCCTCTGCGATGCCCCACTTCGGAGAGGAGCGTCCGCTGGTCGGCAACGGTGGATCCGGCACCATATTCCTGACCCATTGCAGCCTGCGTTGCGTTTTTTGCCAAAACTGGGAGATCAGCCATCTTGGTCGCGGGTCACAGAGAACGATTCAAGAGATGGCCGGTTACATGCTGCAGCTTCAGCAGATTGGATGCCACAACATCAATATGGTAACGCCGACTCACTATCCGGCTTTCATTGTAAAAGCAGTCGACATGGCGGCATCAAAGGGACTCCGCCTGCCGATCGTCTATAATACCTGCGGATGGGAACGCCTCGAGACCCTGTCGCTTCTTGACGGAGTGGTCGATATCTACCTGCCTGATTTCAAATTCTGGGACAGCGGCCTTTCGAAGGAACTCACTGGCAGAGCAAAAACCTACCCCGAGATCACAAAAAAGGCTATTCTCGAGATGCATCGCCAGGTTGGCGTGGCCAAACCGGATGAGAACGGAATCATGCATCGTGGCCTGATGATCCGGCACCTGGTCATGCCCAACGAGACCAGCGGCTCGGTGGAAATCATGGAGTGGATTGCCGAAAACCTTCCAAAGAATACCTACGTCAACATCATGTCACAATACAACCCGCAGCACAAGGCGTACGACTATCCGGAAATATCCCGGAGAATCACAACGGAAGAGTACGATGCCGTTGTGGATCGGGCAAAAGAGCTGGGACTTACCAATCTCGATATCCAGCGGCGCGGATGGCTTTGGAGGTAGCGGTATATTAATTGTGAAGCCGGTTCACCCCATTGCGCGGATACAACAGCCCGGCGTCTCCGGTCGGCCATCCCAACCGGCTCTTGATGAAATCGAATCGATGGCGATACCCGAAATCGGATATCGCCTCGATCATTGTACTATCTTCCTTCTTTATACTCGAAATAATCGAAATCAGCCGGTTTGCGTCTGCCTGACAGGTCCTGGCAGCACAACCCGACAAACGCACCGGTGAAGTGCGCGTCTCCGCCGCCTTCGCCGAATTCATCGGACAGCGTACTGGCATCGAAATCAATATCGATCTCGTTCCAGTTCTTTCCGTCATCCGACCAGGAGAATCGAAGTTTGTCATATTCTACCCGTGCGCGCAGGTACGTCTGACCTTTGCCGCTGAGTGGAATCTTCTCCTGTAGTGGAAACTCAAAAGCCCCTTCCTGACAGGTGATCAGATCCAGACATTTGCCCAGTTCCTCATCCACCGTCACATGCAGGTAATAGAAGTTCTGGTTGTCATACATGCAAATGAGGCCGGCCATCTGCTGGAAGGTCTCCGGATCAAACTCCAGGCCTGTTTCCGCCGTATAGAAAAACGACTGCTGCCGGCGCGCTACCAGTGTCTGCCGGTGGAACGAACTCAATGACTCCCCGCCATACAGCCTGAAAAAGCCCGGACGATCCGTGAGAGAAATCTGATCGCTGATATCCACTCTCAGAAACTGGAAATTGATATTCAGCTGATCGGAATCGAAATCATCCCTCGGGGGCTCCTTCTCCCATTTGTGCTCCGGCAGACCGGGGCCTTCCACTTCCACTTTGGGTTCGTTGGATCCGTCCACCAACCGGAGCCACCCTTCATCATCCCACTCGACTTTCTGGAGTGCGGTCTCACGTCCCATCGGACAGCGGCCTCTGGTCGGCATGCGCCGGCCGCAGAGGTGCGCCAGATACCAGTCACCTTTTTGTGTTTGGACCAGCGAAGCATGACCGGCACGCTGAAGCTCCAGCTCAGGATTGTCGTAGGAGGTCAGCATCGGATTCTTCGGATCCAATTCGTACGGACCATCAACATTTTTCGACCGGGCCATCGTAACCGCGTGTCTCAGGACGGTTCCACCTTCCGCGGTCATGAGATAATAATAGCCATTGAGCTTGTAGATATGCGGTGCTTCCACTTTCCCGATTTTGCTGCCCAGGAAAATATTCTTTATGGGGCCGACCAGCTTCTTCTCCTCGGGAGAGTATTCCTGAAGCAGAATGCCGCCAAAGGGATGCTTGTCCTTTCTGTGATCCCAGACCATATTGACAAACCACTTCCTGCCGTCATCATCATGGAACAGAGAGGGGTCAAATCCGGAGCTGTTCATGTAAATGGGTTCCGACCAGTCACCGGTGATGTCATCGGTGGTTACCATATAGTTGTGCGCATCCTTGAACTCACCCTTGAAGGTTTTAACATCCGTATAGATCAGGTAAAACGTTCCGTTGTCATACGAAAGGCAAGGGGCCCAGACGCCGCAGGAGTTGGGATTGCCGGCCATATTAAGCTGGGAAGTCCTGTTCAGCGGCCGGCCAACAAGCCGCCAGTTAACCAGATCTTTTGAGTGATGTATTTGCACTCCGGGAAACCATTCGAACGTCGAAACGGCGATATAATAGTCATCACCGACGCGAATAATGGAAGGGTCGGGATTAAAACCGGGAAGGATGGGGTTGATTATCTTCATAATATGATTAAGTCTGGTCGTGTTTGAGTAATTCAGCGGAACAATATTATCGGAGATGCGAATTTTGCGCAACCACTCTGCCAAATTCTCCTGATTTGCCGAACAAAATACAGATTATTCCTGTGACCTGAAAAAGGTTTACATACAAAAGCAAAAAATGAGAATGGGAAATATTGCGGATCCATGTCTTGTGACCGGTCAAAATAAAATAAATCGTGACAGATAATTTTCATCCATCCTGAAAGTCCTATCCTGCCCAACAGGCAGCAGTGGTTTACCTGTTACCCGGATATCAGATACTACAACGCCTCCTCTATCGTTGGCAGGATAGCCGGGATAACTGGAATTGCTCGTAAGGGCACGTGTCAAAAGGATTATCCGACCCGGCGTACTCGCGATGCATCAGGTGCCTGAATCGAGCAAAGCGGTCTAAAATCATTGATTATGCTACACCAAAACAGCTATTTGGCACCTCTGTCGACAGTCTTGTGCTGCGTCCTGCTATTTTCCATTTCCTCCTGCAGTGACTCCACCTCCTCCGATGATCCTTCTGCCGATCAGGACATCCCCGACCTGCCGCAATTCGAGCAGATCCAGATGCAGACCGGAGCTTTTGAGGAAGGCTCTTTTTCGGTGAAAGATACCGATGCCGCCCCCGGCTTACTTTCCGGCGCGAACCCGATCTCACCCTTGAGGCCTCTTGAAGGTGAAACGCAACAGTTCGGCGGCTCCATTGCACGGATGGTTGCTTCCAACCTGGTCGCCACATTTGAAGAGTTTCATCAAACAAATGTCAATCTCTTGAGTGGTCTGTTTGCAGACTGGAACCGGGATGATGCGGAGCTTTCCGGTGGTGAGTATATCTGGGAATATGAAATTGATGACTGGGAGACGGGGCAAACTTTTTACCTTCAGGTAATCTCTTCGGTATCCGGTGATGAAGCCCACTGGACGGCCATCGCTTCCCTGGAAGGCCAATTCGAAGAACAGCAGGTGGTCGAAGGTACAACGGCTCTTGACGGGAGCTCCGGTGTCTGGTCGTTTCATGTCGATTTTATCGAACAGGCGAATGAAGTGGAAAGCACCATAGCCTGGTCGATAGAAGATGACCGTCTGGCAGACTATGAGATGGAAATCGCCATCAGCACCGAAGATTATTACAACACTGCGACAGGCAATTACGGGGTGGATGGAAATATTGCCACAATATCAGATGCGCAAATCGATGTCCCCGGACTCGATGATGCCGCCGATAACCTGCCTGTAGATGTAGACCTGAGGGATGTCTTCCACATTGAGTGGAATCTGGAGACCGAAGCAGGCTCTCTTGCCATAGGTGATCAGCAGTTCAGCTGGGAATAATTCGCTTTCTTGAGAATAATTCGCATTCCTCAGCACAGATTGCCATCAAACCATTTAAAAAAGGGTTGCCCCGTTCAAAGGGCAACCCTTGTTAGCAATCAAAAAAACGGTTAATCCATAATCTTCCGGAGAAAAGCGGGTTGTTCCGTATTGTTTTTATCGATTTTCTCCTCACGGTTATTCAGCAGCTTGCTGCCTGATTCCGGTGTGCTGCGCTTCTGAACCTGCTGCTCTTCCGGCTCGGTGAAGCCCTTCTCTTCCTCGGTAACCGGACGCATATCGCCGCGCCTGCTGACAGCAGGGGTATCAAGGTGCTTCAAATTTTTCTCGCCCTTGTAATACTCCGACGGCTCATGCCGGAATTTTTTGGGGATCTCATCCGCAGCCGGCAAATTTATTGGTGCCCTTCTAGCCGGTTCGGGCCGCCGGACCTCCGCCTTCGGAGCTTCCTGCTGTGCCTCTTCGGCCTCCCTGGCCTCATCGACAGAATCAAACCCGGTGGCAATAACCGTGATCCTGAGATCATCACCGAAGTCTTCGTCAAGTACGGTACCCCAGATGATTTCGGCATCTTCTCCGGCCTCCTGCTGGATAATACTGGTGGCGGTCGTAGCCTCGCGCATGCCGAGCGTGGAGCCCGCCGAGATATTTACCAGTACATTGCGTGCTCCGCGAATACTGACTCCATCCAGTAGCGGCGAGCTGATGGCTTCCCTGGCAGCAATTTCCGCACGGTCTGAACCGGTGGCCGAAGCCGAACCCATAATGGCCGCACCGCCGTCGAGCATGGTCGTTCGCACATCGGCAAAATCGAGGTTGATCAGTCCGGGCATCAGAATCAGATCCGATATACCGCGAGTGGCATTGTAAAGCACCTCGTTGGCCATGTTGAAGGCATCCACCAGAGTCGTGTTGTCGTCACACAGGTCAAGCAGCCGCTCGTTCGGGATTACGATCACGGTGTCACAGTTTTTCTTGAGCTCGTTGATCCCTTCCACAGCGTATTTCATCCGGATGCGCCCTTCGCTCACAAACGGAAGGGTTACAATCCCGACGGTTAGAATACCCTTGCGCTTTGCAATGGCCGAGATGACGGGCGCCCCTCCGGTTCCGGTGCCTCCGCCCATACCGGCGGTGACAAACACCATGTCGGCACCCTCTATCGACTCCTCGATATCATGGCGGTTCTCCTCGACGGCTTCACGGCCGATTTCCGGCCGGGCCCCGGCTCCGAGGCCGTTGGTAAGGTTCTTGCCGACCTGGATGGTCATGTCGGCATGGTTTTGACGCAACGCCTGGGAATCGGTGTTCAACGCAATGTACTCCACGTTGTTCAAACCCTTGGCGATCATGTTGTTGATGGCGTTTCCTCCGCCACCTCCAATGCCGACCACCTTGATCCTGGCATTATCCTGGCTTTGCTCATCAAAGCTGAATCGTGTGTTATTGACGTTAGGCATAATCGTCTCCTGTTTTGATTGCTATGTTTATCACTAAAGTTCTTTGAACCAGCTCTTCATTCTGGTTGCGATCCTGTTCATCACTTTTTCGACGCTGGACCCCTGGGTGGATGTGGGAATCATCACCTGGCCGCCCGACTCCTTCTTTTTCTGGAGCGCATGCAGCACGAGGCCCACACCGGTCGCGTAAATCGGATTTTTCACTTCGTTGACCAGTCCGCCGGTAAGGCCGCGCGGCATTCCCACCTTGGCGTCCATGCCGAGCACATCGTTCGCCAACGGACAGATGCCGTCCAGCAGCGATCCTCCGCCGGTCAATACCACTCCGGCGCTCATCTCGCTGGCATACCCGCTTCGCTTTACTTCGATAGCGACGATTTCAAGGATCTCCTCCACACGGGCCTGGATGATCTTGGACAGAGTACTTTTCCTGATCTCTTTGGGCGGTCGCCCCGCGATTCCGGGTACGGTTATGATTTCGTCCTCCTGAATAAGATCGACATACGCCAGACCGTGCTCGCGCTTGAGTTTTTCGGCCTGGTCCTCCAACACGCTGAGTCCGATGCGGATGTCGTCGGTAACTTTTTGTCCGGCAATGGCCACCACGGCGGTATGCCGGATGGTGTTATCCTGGAAAACCGCGACGTCGGTCGTGCCCCCTCCGACATCCACCAGTACCACTCCGGCCTCCTTCTCTTCGTGATCAAGCACGGCGTAGGACGAGGCCAGCGGTTCGAGAATCAGGTCGGCCACCTGGAACCCGGCCCGCTCCACACACCGGAACATGTTTTTGGCGGCGGATACCAGTCCGGTTATGATGTGCACTTCGGCCTCCATCCGCATGCCGCTCATGCCCACAGGATCGCCGATACCATCCTGGCCGTCCACAATAAACTCCTGCGGGATGACATGGATGATCTGCTGATCGGTCGGAAGCATGATGCGCTGGCAATCCTCCAGCAGGCGCTCCACATCCTTCACCGTGATTTCATTATCGCGGTTGTTGATGGTGATGACCCCCTTGCTCCGCATGCTGCGGATGTGATCGCCGGCAATGCCGACATTCACCGACTTCACCTCAATCCCGGAGGCCAGCTGTGCCTGTTCGATGGCTGTGCGTATGGCGTTCACCGTTTTCTCGATATTGACGACCACCCCGCGGTTCAGGCCGTCGCTGGGGGCTTTCCCCACCCCCAGAATGTTGATTTTCTGCATTTCATCAACGGATGCCACCACCGCGCACACTTTGGTGGTTCCGATATCCAGGCCTACTACGATCCGATCTTCCATAGCGTTATTATCTGATTAATAAGGTAAACTGTTCGTCCGGAGACGCCCCCGGCTTGTGCAGAAGGCGTTCGGCCCCGTCACCATTCAAATTTCTGTTCGTTGTTTCATATGTGGTATTCCGTTTTGTCATCGCTCCCTGGCCACAATTTGTCCGCTGTAGCGAAAATCCAGCGTTCGTACATGGTCGATTCCCTTTTGGGAGATAACCTGCGACTGGAACGCCTGCCATTTTCGCAGCCGCCTGTCGAAGTCTTCGTGCCCGAAGGTCAGGCGCACGGTATTCTCGTCGGTCAGTGCCACAACGCCATCCTGCCCGGTGACCATCACTTCACTGATCATCGCGTAGAGTCCCGGATAGGAGGCCGCCCGGGCCAGGAACGACCGCGCCATTTCAAACGATTCCGATGCAAGCGTGTCGGGCCGGGTAGCGTCCGCAAGCATCCCGTCCAGTGAAAATCCATGCAGGATGGGCACATCCACCTGCCGCCCCAGCACTACCGGTAGTACAATGCCCGATTCAGCGACCAGCGCGCTGCGCCCGTTATCCACCAGAAGCGCTATTGGCCGCTCTTCCTCCACCCGGATACGCATTCTGCCCGTCTGCGAGAGATTGACATGCGCCGTCCGGATCCAGGGCAGGGTTTCGATCCGCTCAATCACATCCAGAAAGACAATGCTGTCGCCGTGCATGCCTTCATCGATACCACTTTTGTACAGGACGCCATCGGCATCGGCAAGCAGGTGTCCGTGCACCGTTATTTCCGAGACCATCACCGATCGGTTGAGCTGCCAGCCTATTACCACCGCGGCAATGATCAGAGCCGCCGCCGCGAACAGATACTCGATACCGAATGATTGTTTTTCGATGCTGCGGGTCATAGGCCACCTCCGCGGTTTTGTGAACTGTCACCGGTTGCGGCACCGGACTGTTTCAGTGACCGGACAAACGCTTCACCCGACTTGTAAATGTCACCTGCGCCCATGGTGATAACCATGTCGCCGGGTCGGATCACCTCTGCCAGCTTCTCCGGCAGCTGATTCTTGTCGGCGACGTAGGTCACATCCCGGTGACCGAACGCACGGGCGGTATCGGCGACCAACTGTCCGTCGACCCCATCCACAGGCGCTTCCCGTGCAGCATAGACATCGGTGAGGATAAGCTTCTCAGCGTCAAAGAATGAAAGGCCGAACTCCTTGTACAGCTCGCTGGTCCTGGAGTAGAGGTGCGGCTGGAATACGGCGACAATACGGTGTTCGGGCCACCCGTCACGGGCGGCGCTGAGGGTCGCTTTCACCTCGGTGGGATGATGGGCATAATCATCCACAACCATCACATCGTCATCTTCATATTTGATCTGGAACCGCCGGAACACTCCGCTGTAGGCGGCCAGGCCCTTCCTGATCTTTTCAAACGGAATCCCCAGCTCGAGGCCGATGCCTATGGCGGAGAGTGTATTCAGGATATTATGATCACCCGGGGCGTCGACCGAAACCCGCCCCAGCTCACTGCCTTCAAACAGAACGGTAAAACTGCTGCGAAGCCGTTCCGACGTCACGTCTGCCGGTCGAAGCTGGGCCTGTGGCGTAAATCCGTACGTAATGATTCTCCGCTCGATCTCCGGGATAATACTGCGGAGTTTCGGGTCATCCAGACAGAGTATCACCGCGCCGTAAAACGGCACCTTGTTCGCAAATTCGATGAACGCGTTCTTGATATCCTGCTCATCGTCATAGATATCCATGTGCTCGATATCGATGTTGGTGATGACGGCGAGCGATGGACTCAGACGCAGGAAAGTGCGGTCGAACTCATCCGCCTCAACGATAACAATATCACCTTTGCCGACGACCGCGTTGGTTTTGTCGAAACTGTGCACGCGACCGCCCACAATAATGGTCGGATCGAATTCTCCGGCCTGCACCACGAGGCCGGTCATGGTGGTGGCTGTTGTCTTGCCATGGGTTCCGGCAATGCCGATGCCGTACTTCATGCGCATCAGCTCCGCCAGCATTTCGGCGCGCTTGATCACCGGAATCCCGCGATCCAGTGCCGCAGATGTTTCAACATTTTCTTTCGCCGTCACGGCGCTGGTGTACACAACCACATCGGCCCCTCCGATATTCGACGGATCGTGGCCCACAAATACGGTTGCTCCCAGTTTCTCCAGCCGGTCGGTGTTCTCGCTTTTGCTGCCGTCAGATCCTGTTACGGTGAAACCGCGATGCAGCAGGATTTCGGCCATGCCGCTCATGCCGATCCCTCCGATACCCACCATGTGTATATGGCGCGTATTGCCGAAAACCGGTTGTGTCTGAATCGAATGTGTCATGCGGTTGCCCTGGTTTTCGTTATGGGTGTTTCGGCGGGTCGGATGCGGTTGAGAATTAGGCTTGCGATCTCACGGGCGGCATTCGGCCTGGCCAGCCCGGCGATTTTTTTCTCCATTTCAAGCCTCTTTCCGGGATTCATGATCAGAGAGCGGACAGCCACCGGAAGTTCATCGGCCAGGCGATCGTCTTTCAGCAGCATTGCCGCGCCTTTGCCGGCCAGCGCTTCCGCGTTTTTGGTTTGATGGTCGCCGGCAACCCAGGGGCTCGGCACCAGTATCCCCGCCTTTCCGGTGACCATAAGCTCCGAGCAGGTGATGGCGCCCGCCCGTGCCACCACTGTGTCGGCGGCGGCCCATGCCTCGGCAACATCATCCATGAATCCGAAAAGCCGCAAACCGGCCTGTTGCCCTTGCCGCTCACCGATGCCGTATTCCCGTTCCAGCCGAAGCCGTATCTCCTGCAGGTAGTGCTCACCGCACTGCCAAATGATTTGCAGTCCGTCCATATCCAGAAGCGCGTCCAGGTTTTTAAACACCGCTTCATTGATGCTCTTTGCACCACCGCTGCCGCCCATCAGCAGCAACACCGGTTTGCCGGGGTCAAAATCGAAATGCGCTTTCGCGTTGCGGACAAATGACGAATCTCGCAGCCGCTCCATCAGGCTTTGCCTGACCGGATTGCCGGCACAAACCGTTCTGTCTGCGGGGAACCAGCGGCCGGCTTCCTCAAATGCGGTAAAAATCAGCTCGGCGTGCGGCGCCAGTTTGCGGTTGGTTACACCGGGATAGCTGTTCTGCTCCTGCAGGAAGACCGGTACACGCTGCCGGGCAGCCATCCATCCCGCCGGACCCGCAGCAAAACCGCCGCAACTGACCAGGGCATGCGGACGAAAACGTCGGATCAGTGACCGGCTTTGCCATAAACTGACCAGCAGTTTCAGAGGGAAGAGCAGATTCTTGAGCGTCAGGCGCCGGTGGAAGCCGCTGATCCATACCGGTGTGATATCGTATCCTGCGGCAGGCACCGCCTTCCACTCCATCCGGTCGCGGGTTCCGACAAACAGGAACCGCGCGGAGGGATACTGCTCCCGAATCGCATCGGCAATGGCGATGGCAGGAAATACGTGTCCACCGGTTCCGCCGGCAGCCATTATTATGCGTAGTTCATCCGCCATGAGACACCTCCCTGGTTTTGGAAATGCTCAGCAAAATACCGATCAGCACACCAGAAAAGAGCATGCTTGTACCTCCGTAGCTGATGAACGGCATGGGGAGACCGGTTACCGGCAGCAAGCCGGTCGCCACCCCGGCATTCACAAACGCGAACATGGTCACGCCAAGCGTACAACCGACGGCCATCAGCATTCCCAGTGTATCGCGGGCGCGTTTGGCAATAACGGCAATGCCCCGGAACAGGATGACCACATAGAGCAGCATCACCACCCCCGCGCCCAGAAGACCGTATTCCTCGGTGATGATGGCATAAATAAAATCGTTGTACGGAGCCGGCAGAAAATCGCGCTGGGTGCTTTTCCCGATACCCACCCCGAGCAGACCGCCCTGTGCAACGGCGATATGCGCCTGCTGTGCCTGGTAGCCGCTCGTCAGCTGAAACTCGGTGCTTTCGATATGGAGCACCTGATCGACATAGTTCGTCACCCGGCTCTGGCGCTCGGCCGACATGGAGAGCAGCGCCCCGGCTCCGATGACACCTGCAACCAGCAGTGTACCAATATGCAACACGCTTACACGTCCCACGAACATGATCATCAGACACATGACCAGCAGCAGCGCGGCACTGCTGAAGTCCTCGAGACCGATCAGGGCGCAGGTAACCAGCACCCAGACCATGGTCGGCAGAAACGCCCGGCTGAAACTGCGGATGTACTCCTGCTTCTGGCTCACCAGCCAGGAGACGTACACCAGCAGCGAGACGGTGGCCAGCGACGAGGGCTGGAACGAAAACCCGCCCAGGCTGAGCGAGCGACGGGCACCGAAGACCTCCGTTCCGTAGATACTTACAATGATCAAAAAGAGCCAGCTCAACAGCAGAGCGTACCGGCTCAACTTGGCGATCAGGCGATAGTCGAATTTGGAGACGATCACCATCACCAGAAGGGATATCACCAGCTTGATGGCGTGATTGCCTACCAGGGTGCCGGCCGTGGTGTTGTGGGTCTCGGCGAAATAGGCAATCGAAGAATAGACGGCAAGAAGTCCGGCCATCATCAGTCCAACCACGCTGACCAGCAGCCACCGGTCGCTGGGCACACCGGTTGCGGCGGCCGATCCGTTGGTCGGCTGCTCGAACAGGTACTGCTTTTTGAACGTGGTCGAAAACATACTCATATCACAGGGTCATTACGGCCTGAATAAACTTCTGGCCGCGGTCTTCGTAACTATCAAACATGTCGAACGAGGCACATGCCGGGCTGAGCAGAACCACATCGCCCTGCGTGGCATCCATCCAGCCCATCCGGACGGCTTCCTGCATCGTATCGGCAAAGCGGATCACGGGCGCTACTCCGTCCAGCTGCTCGCGGATCGCCTCACGGCCCTCTCCGATGGCAATTACCGATTTTACTTTTTTTCTGATTTCCTGATGGAGCTCGCTGTAGTCGTTGCCCTTGTCGCGGCCGCCCATGATCAGCACCACCGGCCTTTGAAAGCTGGACAACGCGTACCATACGGCATTCACATTGGTGGCCTTGCTGTCGTTGTACCAGGCAACCCCATCCATTTCACGCACTTTCTGCAACCGGTGCGGAACGCCCTCAAAACCGGACAGACTATCTCGGATGGGAGCTTTATCGATTTCACATATTCGTGCGGCCAGCGCTACGGCCAGTCCGTTTCTCAGGTTGTGCCTTCCCGGCAGTGCAATTTCTTTCATGGAAAGTACCTCCTCGTTGTGAGACTCCGACTGAATGCGAATAATACCGTCGCGAATGCAGGCGCCGGGCACCTCCACTTCGCTGGAAAAGGGGATGAGATCCGGATGCGACGGCTGCCGTTCCAGCTTCTCAACCTGCTGCCGGACCACGGGATCATCGAAGCCGTAAATCAGGATGTCGTCGGGCATCTGGTGGCCGGGCAGTTGCATTTTGGAAGCGATATAGTTTTCAAACCGATTTTGGTACCGGTTGAGATGGTCCGGAGTAATGTTGAGCAGAATCGCCACCCGGGCGCGAAATCGATCGATATGGTCGAGCTGGAAGCTGCTGACTTCAAGGATGACATCCACACCGGGACCCGTTTGCCCGACCACTTCCGAAAAAGCCGTACCGACATTGCCTGCAAGCAGAAAATCACGCCCCGACCGCTTCCACACATCGGCCAGCCAATTCACCACCGTCGTCTTTCCGTTGGATCCGGTGACCGCGATGATCCTGCTCCGGCAGAACCAGGAGGCCACTTCTATTTCGGAGTAAACCGGTTTGCCGCCATCCAGATAGGCGCGTACCAACGGGGCGTCGGAGGGCACGCCGGGGCTCACCACCAGAAAATCGCCTCTTTCAGCAGCATCGCTGTGACCCTGCTCTTCAAAGGGTATCCCAATGCCCTCCAGTCGTTTCCGGAAACCGGGGACAATACTTCCGGCATCCGTTACCAGCACACCGGCCCCGTTGCGCAGCAACAGCTCCGCCACGGCCACCCCGCTTCGGGCGGCACCGGCGATCACGATATGGCTGTCACGAACTCGGGTCATAGTGCAAGCAAAGAGATATTTCGGAGGTTCTGGTTCATGGTTCTGGTAGCTGAATGATTGTTTGTCACATCACGGGGTTAGTAAGCACGTTTGGAATTTCGGAACCGGTGCAGGGTCCCGCGGGCAGGTCATCTCAGTTTGAGGGTTATGATGGTGAAAATGGCCAGCAGGATGGCGACGATCCAGAAACGGACGACAATCTTGGGTTCGGACCATCCCTTCATTTCGAAGTGGTGGTGCAGCGGAGCGATTTTGAAGAATCTCCGCCCTTCGCCGTAACGCCGTTTGGTGTATTTGAAATAACTGGTCTGGATAATGACCGACAGGGCTTCCACGAAGAAGATCCCGCACAAAATGGGCAGCAACAGCTCTTTATGGATCATCAGCGCCACGGCTCCGATACCACCGCCGAGCGCAAGTGAGCCGGTATCCCCCATAAATATTTCGGCCGGATAGGCATTGTACCACAGGAATCCGAAGCAGGCCCCCACCAGTCCGGCGCAGTAGATGGTAAGCTCTCCGGTACCGGGCAGATAGAGAATATCCAGGAAGCCCGAGTAGTCGACACGGCCGGAGACGTATGCGAGAATCCCGAGAGCGAGGCCGGCAATGGCGGTAGTTCCGCTGGCCAGGCCGTCCAGGCCGTCGGTCAGGTTCACCGAATTGCTCACGGCAGTGAGGATAAAAATGCAGACCGGGATATAGACGGCCCATCCCAGTGCTTCGCCGAAAAGGGCGTAGTCGATATTGGTATCCTTGACAAAGGGTATGGTACTCAACGTGTTGTAGTCCTGGAAATCGGGATGGAAATAGAGAACCGAACCCAGCACGGCACCGACGAGCACCTGGCCGATAATTTTGAATTTGCCAAGCAGTCCTTCCTTGTTCTTTCGGATGATTTTGATGTAGTCGTCCACAAAGCCGACACCGCCGAGCGTTATGGTCACCATCAGAATCAGCCAGATGTAGATGTTGCCCGGATCGGCCCACATAACGGTGGAAACGATGATTGCCGTGAGAATCAGCAGTCCGCCCATACTGGGGGTTCCCTGTTTTTCCTGATGGGCATCGAGTCCGATATCGTCCCGGATGTTTTCCCGGAGCTGAAGCCGGGAGAGCAGCCGGATCATTTTGCGGCCCAGAAATACGGAGATGAAGAAGGCGGTCAGTGCCGCAAGCGCGCTCCGCACCGTAATAAACGTAAATACACCAAAACCCGGCGGGTTGATGATCTGCTGTATCCAGTCGAGTAGCATAAAGAGCATCAGGATACCTCCCCACCGGTTTTGCGTGCACGTTTTCGCTTGCCGGACAGGCGACGGTCGATCCATTCGGCAAGGGCTTTGGCGGCGATCTCCCGGTCGTCGAATTTATGGCGGCGGCCGTGCACCTCCTGATAGGTTTCGTGGCCTTTCCCCGCAATCAGCACAATCGTCCGGGTATCGGCATCCAATATGGCCGAGCGAATGGCTTTTCGGCGCCGGGGCTCGATATAGAGGTGTTCGCTGCGTACAATGCCGCCGCGTATGTCGCGAATGATCGCGTCGGGCTCTTCGGTGCGCGGATTGTCGGAGGTGAGGGTCACCACATCGGCATACCGGTCGGCGATACGTCCCATCTCCGCCCGTTTTGTGCGGTCCCGGTCACCGCCGCAGCCAAATACCACATGCAGCGTCTCCTTTCGGCTCCGAACGTTGTCGAGCGTTCGCAGTACATTTTCGAGGGCGTCGGGGGTATGCGCGTAATCGACGAAGACGACAGGCTGCGGCGTGGTTTCCACCGACGCGCCCGGCTCCATTTCCGCCTCACCGGCACTGTCGCCACCAGCTTCCGCCGGCTTCTGACCGTTTGCCTCTTTAGGAGTCTCCGCCTCACGCAACCCGCCGGCCGTTACCCTTTCCAGCCTGCCCGGCGCTCCTGTTGCATCGCCGAGTGCCCCGGCAACACTGTACTGCGGACACCCCAGCGCCAGGCAGATCAGATAGGCCTGGGCGACATTATAGGCATTGTAGCGGCCGGTCAGCGGAGTACTGACGATCGTCCCGTCGAGGTCCAGTACCATGCCATCGGACCGTTCATCCAGAATCCGGAAATCCCGGTCGCTTTCAAAGCCGAACGACCAAGTATCGGCCCGGCACCCGTCCGTGACCTTCCAGGATGCCGGATCATCGCGATTGACAACCGAAACGGCATTCTCATCCAGCGTAACAAAAAGCCGTTTTTTCGCCTCGATGTAGGAGGCCATGTCGCGGTGGTAGTCGAGGTGATCCTGACTGATATTGGTAAATCCGGCGACATCAAACCGAATCCCCCCTGTTCGCTGCTGCTCAAGCGCGTGCGACGAAACCTCCATTATGGCAAACGCCGTATCCACTTCTACCATTTGCCGAAGAATATCCGCAATGGTGACGGAATCGGGCGTAGTGAGACGGCTGGGCAGCACCTTGTCCCCGATGCGGGTCTCCACCGTCCCGAGTAGCCCGGCGTGGTACCCGAGCTTCACCAGCACCTGATATACTAGGGTGGATACCGTCGTCTTCCCGTTTGTTCCCGTAATACCGACCATTTTCATCGATTTCGCAGGATAATCGGCGAACGCCTGAGCCAGCTCGCCGGCAATGCTGCGGGTATCGGCAACCTGGAGGTACCACACGTTTTCTTCCGGGTGGATGGTTTTCGAACTACGTGTCCCGCTGCTGTGCGCATCGGGAATATGTTCGGCGATGATCACACCGGCTCCCTTGCGAACCGCCTCGCGGATGTAGGCGTGTCCGTCGGACCTGGTGCCTCTGAGCGCCAGAAATACATCGTTTTTGCGCACTTCGCGTGAGTCGATAACCAGGCGGCCCGGGGTGCCGTCAAAACGGCCGGCCTGTTGCAACGGATGGATGATATGGAGCAGCTCTTCCGGCTTCATCAGCGCCCCCGGTGTGATAGGATGGTTGGAAGGTCACGCGCCCGGCCGCGAACGGTAACCGGCTGGCCTTTGCGGTATTGCTGTCCCGCCAGTGGGAACTGGGCATAGACGGTGCCGGACCCGACCATCTGCACCTCAAACCCCGCCTCGCGGAGCCAGGCCGACGCTTTTCGCATGCTCATACCGCGCACATCCGGTACCAGCGCATGCGCATCACTGATGGCGGTACTGTCACGGCCGGCAAGTGTCAGATGCACCGGATCGGATCGCATGATGCGTTCGCCCGGAGCCGGGTTTTGTGACGCGACATGATCTCCATCGCCCCGGAACCGGTAGCGCAGGTTGTAATCCTGCAGGATGGCACGGGCCTCATCGATGCCACGCCCCTGCAAATTGGGTGCCACAGCCCACATTCGTTGCTCGTCCTCTTCCACGGGGGCAAGATGCAGTTCGTCATCCAGGCCGATCAGCCGCAGCGCGACATTGCGGAAAACGGGTCCGGAGATGAATCCTCCGTAATAGCTAATGCGCGGCTCGTCCAGCATCACCAGGCAGACATACCGGGGAGCATCGGCCGGAAAAAAGCCGGCAAACGACGCCAGATAACGAGCCTGGTATCTGCCGTCAATAAACTTTTGCGCGGTTCCGGTTTTGCCTGCGATGCGAAACCCGTCGATTCTGGCGAACTGCGCCGTGCCCGAATCGGTAACCACGCTTTCCAGAACAGGCGTCAGCTTTTCAATGGTTTCGGGTTTGATCACTCTGCGCACTTCCTGAGGCCGGTTTCGTTTGACCTCGCGGCCCCGCTCATCAAGCACTTTCTCAACGATGTAGGGGCGCATCATCACTCCGTTATTGGCAAAAGCGGCATAGGCCTGGGCCATCTGCAGCGGCGTCACCTGCACCTCATATCCGATGGAGAGCCAGGGCTTGGTAACGGCCGACCACTGCCAGGGCTTGCGAAGGCTGCCCGACTCTTCACCCGGAAGGTCGATGTAGGTCTGGCTGCCGAAGCCGAAATTCCGGACGTACTGATAGAAGGTTTCGGAGGAAACACGCCCGGCAACCTCCGAGGTGGCAATATTGGATGATTTCTGAATGGCTTCATGAAAACTGATGGTACCCAGCGGGTCATGGTCACGCATCATCTGGCCGCTGATAAGCCTTCGGCCGTTGCCGGTATCGAACTGCTCATCGAGCTGAACGAGATTGTTCTCCAGGGCGGCAACCGCCGTCACCAGTTTGAAGGTGGAACCGGGCTCGATCATGTCGGCGACGATCGTATTGCGCCGGTGCTCGGACGGGGCGTCGGCCGGATGGTTCGGATCGAACGACGGGTAATTGGCCATTGCCTTGATGGCACCGGTGCGGGGGTCCATGATAACGATAGAGCCACGGGCCGCTCTCGCCCGCTCAACCCCCAGCCGAAGCTCTTCTTCGGCGATGGCCTGAACATGCGCGTCGATTGTGGAGACCAGGGTATAGCCCTGCTCCGGTTGCTTTCGGGGAGCGCCCACATAAGCCCGGATACGCCCGCTGCGGTCACGGCGCACCTGCCGCTCTCCGTCCCTTCCGCGCAGGTAGTCATTGTAGGAGGCCTCCATGCCGCCCATACCGTTCAGCTCCCTGTTTACATAGCCTATCACATGTGACGCCAGTGATTCGTAATTGTACCGGCGGCGGTATTGTTCCTCGAGGATAACCGCTCTGTGATCAAAATTTCGCACATAATCGGCCGCTTCGGAACTCAGGTTTCGCTCCAGAACCACATAGCGTGATGCCGGCGGTGCAGAGCGAATCCTCTGCTGATACCAGGAAGCCTGCCGGGTGCCTACTTTGGCCAGCTCTTCTGCAAAACGGTTGAGGTCGTCACGGGTAGTTCCGGGCAGAAGCGGGTCAACGGCCACGGTGTAGGTTACGGTATTGCCGACCAGCTCCCGGCCCTCGCTGTCAAGAATGAGTCCGCGCTGGGCTGGAATGGAAATGACATCGATCGCCTGTTCGCTCCACAGTGCCCTGAGCTGCGCGCCTTCCAGCCACTGCACCCGGATAATCTGCAGACCGATGGCAAACGGCATCAGGAGCAGGAGTCCGAATACCACAAACATGCGGTTTAATATGTGTGTCTGGAAATCTGACATACTATTTTGGCAGAACTATGACCGGGTCCATGGCACCTCCGGTAACCATGCCCATTGATTCGGCGCGGCGATAGACTTCCGAGGGGCCGGTCGCCCGATCGAAGTTTCTTCGCGTGTCGGTGTATATGCGGTGGGCGCGCTCGTGGTCACGGCGCAGCTCCTGCACTTCACGCAAGGTGTTTTGAGTCTGGAAAACATGGGTGAGATACATGGAGCCTGCAATTCCCATGGCAATGGAAAACAGGATCAGTTTCCAGGGCGACCACAGTTTCACTTTACCGGTTGCCGTTTTTTTCCTGCCGTTGCTTGGGCTGCCGTTTCGGCCGTTTCCACCGGCATGGCCCTGCCGGGTAACGCCCATGGAACCGGAAGAGCTGCCCTTAACGCCGGTCCGGCTGATCACCGTGCCGCTTCCCGCCGGCCGGGTTCGCAGAGAATCCGCAACCGGACCTGATCCGCTCATCTTTGAATATTTTACAGTGCCTGATGTTGATGAGGTGGCCTCTGATATTCTTCGGTGCATGCTGCCGGTGCCATGTGATGCCGGAGTGTGAATCATCATGAGACACCTCCCCGGCGGCCGGCCGGCTTGTTGTGCGCGGAATCCGGAGATTGCCGCTCCTGCCCGGGGCGCTTGAACGCCACCCGCAGCTTCGCGCTGCGTGCCCGGGGGTTCTCCGCTATTTCACTGTCGGACGGCACGATCACTTTTTTGCGAAGCACCTCCATGGGATTAATTTCATTTCCGTAAAAATCCTTGACCGGCTTGCCCTCAAAGTTGCCGTACCTGAAGTAGTTTTTGCACAGCCGATCCTCCAGCGAGTGGTAGGTGATTACCACGAACCGGCCCTCGTCACGCAGCAGCTGCAGACCTTTTTCCAGAATCCGCCTGAGCATCTGAAGTTCGCCGTTCACCTCAATGCGCAATGCCTGAAAGATCCGAGCCAACGACTTGTTCCGGAACCGCTCCGGAATTACACGTGAAACGGCCTCGCGCAGCTGACCCGTTGTCTCCAGCGGCCTTGCGTCGATGACAGAGCGGGCAATCCGCTTGCTTTCACGCTCTTCCCCATATTGAAAAAACAGGTCGCGCAGCACTTCGTAGTCACTGTTATTTACGATATCGGCGGCCGTCCGCGTCTGCAGAGAACCCATGCGCATGTCCAGCGGACCATCCTGCTGAAAACTGAATCCGCGCCTCGCCTCATCTATTTGATGCGAAGATACACCCAGGTCCAGCAGAATCCCATCCATTGTACCCTGACACTCCTTTGGCAGCAGGACATCCAGGTAACCGAAATTGCCCCGAACCAGCGTCACCCTTTCGTCTTCCGCAAACCGTTGCTTTGCAAGCGCTATCGCCTCCTCATCCTGATCAACTCCGAACAGCCGCGCATCACGGTCCAGCTGATCGAGTATCTGCGCAGCATGCCCCCCGCCACCAAGAGTGCCGTCTACATAGGTACCATGAGGATCGGTAACCAGCAATCGCACTGCTTCATCGCGCAGTACGGGTTTGTGATACAAAGCAGGAGTCATTGCGTGAGGCCATCTCCCATTACATTTTCGAACATGTTGCGGTAAGTTTCCGGATCGAGCTCTTCATCGGCCTTGGCCAGTACATCCGGAGCCCAGAGCTCAATGCTGTCGCCCATGCCGATAAAAATCACCCTGCTGTTGATGCCGGCCCACTCCATCAGTTTTGACGGCAGGGCAAGCCGGTTGTTTTTATCGAGCGACAGATCTTCAGCAGATCTCAGAAAATTTCTTAAAACAGTCCGGTTCATGAACCGAAATTCATTGACACCGGACAAGCGATTCTCCACTTTTTGCCAGTACTCTTCCGGATAGAGAAGCAGGCATCGCTCAAGCCCCCTCAGTATTGTAAAATTATCCTGCCCCTGAGGCGGCAAATATTTACGCAACCGTGCCGGGAAGCTGACGCGACCTTTACTGTCGATAGAGTGATCGTATTCTCCTTTGAAGCTTGCCACGGTTCCGTCCGTTCTGAAGAAATCTGCCGGTTTTTTGATTGCTATCAGGCAGAAAAGTTGCACAATCTCCCACAACTTCCCACCTTATCCCACAAAGTAGGCTATTTTGGAAATAGAAGTCAAGCAAAAACCTGTTTTTCCGGTAACAATTTTATAATGATCTGATGGACATTGGGTGACAAGCCTCTGAAATCGAATCAAAATCACGAATGTACATTATTAGCACACATATCCTGTACATAGCAGATGTTCTGGTGGGAGATTTTCCCATGAAAATGCAGTATGCTGCAATATCAGACTGTCCATGTATTCCGCCGGGCCGTATTCGGGATGGAATAACCGGGGCCAGCGGGAATCCACCTGGAAGAAAAGGCAAACCGTGCGGAGGCGACAGACCTGTTCCAGGTTTGCGGGTCCATCATTCAGGGTGTATACCGCCGGCACGGAAACGTACCCTTCGGACAGACCTGTTTCAGGCTGGCGGACCATTCCGGCAGCATGGGTCGGTTGGAGGCGAATCTATTTCAGCAGGCGGCGGCTGATTTTCTGGATATCTCCAAGCACACCGGCGGCGGTTACTTCCTTGCCGGCTCCGGGACCCTGAATGATGAGCGGATTATCGTAATATCTCCTGGTTCGGATGGAAATCAGGTTGTTGGTATCCGAAAGGGTGCCCAACGCTGACGATTTGGGCACCGAGGCGATCCCCACTTTTACAACTCCCTCCTCAAGATGTCCGGTATAGCGCAGCACTTCCCCACGCTCGCGGGCCTGATCCACCCGTACTTTCCAGGCCTCGTTTTGCTCCTCCAGCCGTTCGAAAAACTGATCCTGGGGGATGGATTTCAGCGCGTCCGGAATCAGGTTTTCGACTTCGATGTCCTCTCGTTCAAACCTCAGGCCGATGGTTCGGGCAAGGATCAGGAATTTGCGGGCCACATCCTCACCAGAGAGGTCGTCCCTGGGGTCGGGCTCCGAAATTCCGGTTTTCCTGGCCGTGCGCACCACTTCGTCAAACGGAATCCCTTCCTCCAGCTTGCTGAAAAGGAAGGTCATGGTTCCGGAGACAACTCCGGATATGCTGATGATTTCATCCCCGCTGCGCATCAGGTCCTTGAGAGTCTGTATGACCGGCAGTCCGGCTCCCACGGTTGTTTCGTAGAGATAGTGGGTGCGTTTGTTCACCGTGTAGCTGAGCAGCTCGTCAAAAAACTCCTGCTCGAAACTGTTGGCCCGCTTACTCGGGGTCACCACATGGATGCCGTTCCTCAGCAGCCGGGGATACATCCGGGCGACCTCAGCATTTCCGGTGGCATCCACAAAAACCGACCGGTAGGGATACTCCTTGATGAGGTGATCCACGATAAACTCCCAGTCGGTGGGCTGCCCCTCCTCCACCCGGTCAGGCACCCTGGCCGCAGGGATGCCCAGCGGGTTCCAGGCCATCTTCCGAGAATTGCAGGCGCCGATGATGCTCAGATCGACTTTGGGGTCTTCCAGCCCGTGCAGAATATCGAGTACCTTGCCGCCGATGGCTCCCATGCCGGCGATAAACAGGCGGACCCGGTGTGTATGGATGCAGAAATGGTCATTGAGCAGGCGAACCGCCATTTCCGCTTCCCCGTTTTTCAGCAGCAGGCTCAGGTGGCGGTTGGCCAGGCCTTTCGCCATACCAAGCGGGGCGATACCATTCTCGCCCAGCACCGACAAAACCGCACCGCTGATACCCAGGTCACGCTCCAGTTTTTCACCGATTACCGTGACCATGGAAACGTTGTCCAAAATGTGTGGCGTGTCGATGAGGCCGGTGCCATACTCGGTTTCAAACTCGTCGAGAAGGGCCGAGCGCGCATCCTCGGCCTGATGGACATGCACCACCACCGTGATGCCGTAATCGGAGGATGCGGCGGCATGAAACAGGATCGAAATATCGTGGTGATCCAGCGCCTTGAGAGCCCGGTAGCTCATCTCATGGATGCGATCGAGTCCGCGGCTGCGCAGCGCAATGGCAACAATGTTCTTCTTCAGCGATACGGAGCGAAGGCGGCCCGGCGTTTCCCGGTAGTCCCTGGTTATGACCGTCCCGTTATTCTCCGGGTTCATCGTATTCTTGATCAGGATCGGAATGTTGCGCGCCTGAAGCGGTAGCACGGTGCGCGGGTGGAGCACCTTGGCTCCGAAATGGGACATTTCCGCGATTTCCGAGTAGTGGAGCTGTGGGATAGTGACGGCGGTCGGCACGATATCGGGATCGGCGGTAAGCACGCCGTTCACATCGGTCCAGATCTGGACCTCCTGCGCGTCAAGCGCTTCGCCGAACAGGCTGGCGGTATAGTCGGAACCGGAGCGGCCCAGTGTGGTGATCTCCTTGTCTGTGGTTGATCCGATAAATCCGGTAATCACCGGGACCTGCCCCTCAATCGGGTGCATCGCCTCGCGGATCAGGTGCAAGGTGGTGATGGTATCCACGTCGGCATCCCCGAAGCGGTTGTTGGTACGCACCAGCTTGTGCGTATCGAACGCCTGCGACGACTGGCCGGCAGCGATCAGTGCCGCGGAAAAAATCCGGGAAGAGAGGCGTTCGCCGTAGGAGACAATGCTGTCGCTGATTCGGCCGGTTACCGCCGGCTGCTGTTCCAGATCGATCAACTCCCCCTCCAGCTCATCCAGCAAAGCACGGATGGCCTCGTACAGACCCGATGCGCGTTCCGGATCCAGTGCCTCATAGGTTTCCAGATGGCGTTTTCGAAGTGACCCAAACCGTTCCCGCCAGGCACCCCCGGAATTGACGGCCAGCTGCATCAGGGACAAAAGCTCGTCGGTGACGCCGCCGAGAGCAGAGACCACAACTGCTATTTCCGCCGTTTTCTTCTGCTCGTTTACAATAGTTACAGCATTCCGGATGCGATGGACATCATACAGGGACGTCCCTCCGAACTTAACAATACGCAGCATATTTCAGGTCAGGGATAAATGATATTTGCGAGACAATTCCGGGAAATGAGATTTAACAAGATTTTGAATTTCTTCAAACTCAATAAGAAAAGCGTCGTGGCCGTTTTCGGACTCCAGTTCGGCATAGCGACCGTTTGCCAGGAGTGCGGCAAGTTCTTTCTGTTCGTCTACCGGGTACAGCACATCCGAGCTGATTCCGATAACCAGTACGGGAATTTCAACATTTCCGAGCACCTCTTCAAACGAACCGCGGCTACGGGACACATCGTGGCTGTCCATGGCCACTGTAAGCCGATGGTAGGTAACCGCATCGAACCGCTCGACCAGTTTGTAGCCCTGGTAGTTCAGGTAGGATTCCACCTGGAAGCACGGTTTGTCCTGCTGCTGGTTTCTGCCGAATCGTTTTCCGAACGATTTGGCGCTGCGGTAGGTAATCATGCCCATCATGCGGGCGGCCGCGAGTCCGTCGGCCGGAGGATCCTCCGGCGGATAGTGCCCGTCTCTCCATTTCGGGTCGCTGGTGAGCGCTTTGCGCTGTGCTTCGCCGACCCCGATGGCCCAGGCCGAATGATCCTTTCCCATGGCGATGAGCACAAGCTGCTCCGGCCGGCTGTCCATGATCCCGAATTCCAGGGCCTGCATTCCCCCCATGGACGCTCCGATTGCGAACCGGATTCTGCTCACACCGAGATGATCCAGAAGCCGCTGCTGCACCCGAACCATGTCGCGGATGGTTACGACGGGGAAATCCCCGCCATAACGCTTTCCGGTCTTCGGGTTTATGGTCAACGGACCGGTAGTTCCGTAGCAGCTGCCCAGCACGTTGCTGCAGATGATATAATGCTCGTCGGGGTCCAGCAGCCGGCCCTTGCCGAAAAATCCGGTCAGCCATTTATCGGCCGAAGCATGGCCGGTAAGGGCGTGGAAGACCACCACGACATTACTCATATCCGCATTCGGAGTACCCCAGGTGTTGTATGCGATTTCGAGTTCCGGAAAAGTGAAACCGGCTTCGGTTACAAACGGTTCAGGGTCCTTGCAGATGATGGAATCGGGATGATGGGACATAATTGCCTACGGTTTCAAGTCGATTTTGCAAACGCCTGTTCAAAGTCCTGGATGATGTCGTCGATATGCTCCAGGCCAACTGACACACGCACAAGCTCTTCCGTTACTCCGCTGGAACGCTGTTCTTCATCGGAGAGCTGCTGGTGTGTTGTGGATGCGGGGTGGATCACCAGTGTTTTGGCATCTCCGACATTGGCAAGATGGCTGGCCAGAACAGTGCTGTCGATGAACTTCCTGCCCGCCTCGTAGCCGCCTTTAATGCCAAAGGTCAGAACCGCGCCGAACTTGCCTTCGTTCAAATATTTTTTCGCCGGCTCGTGATACTTATGACCGGGCAGTCCGGCGTAGCTGACCCACTCCACATTGTCATTTTGATCCAGCCATTGTGCCAGCTTGAGAGCGTTTTCGCAATGCCGTTCCACACGCAGCGAAAGAGTTTCGATACCCTGAAGCAGTAAAAAGCTGTTAAACGGAGATTGCGACGGACCAAAGTCCCGCAGTCCTTCCACTCGCGCGCGGATGGCAAACGCGATATTGCCGAACGGGCCGTCTTCACCAAACACTTCCCAGAAATTGAGTCCGTGATAGCCGGGTGAGGGTTGGTCGAACAGTGGAAATTTGCCATTGCCCCAATTGAAATTGCCTGCATCCACCAGAACACCGCCGATGGATGTGCCATGTCCGCCTATCCATTTGGTTGCGGATGAGACCACGATGTTGGCACCGAAATCGATCGGGCGGGCGATGGCACCGGCCGCTCCAAAGGTATTATCCACAATAAGCGGTATTCCGTGTTTTTCGGCGACTTTGGCCAGTCCTTCAAGATCGGGCACATTCGATTTGGGATTGCCGAGGGATTCGACATAAATCGCTTTGGTCTTGTCGTCGATCCGTTTTTCAAATGCGGCCGGGTCGTCCTCCTCCACAAATTTCACATCGATGCCGAGCCTCGGAAGCGACACTTTGAACTGGTTGTAGGTACCGCCGTACAAATTACTCGTGGAGATGATGTTATCGCCGGCCTGGGCGATGGTGATGATGGTCAGGAACTGGGCGGCCTGCCCCGAGGAGGTGGCCACTGCGGCAACGCCGCCTTCCAGTGCGGCGATCCGCTTTTCAAACACATCGTTCGTCGGATTCATGATCCGCGAGTAGATGTTGCCGAACTCTTTGAGTCCGAAAAGCGAAGCGGCGTGCTCCGAACTGTCGAATACGTAGGAGGTTGTCTGATAGATCGGTACGGCCCGCGCATTGGTGGCCGGATCTTTTTCCTGGCCTGCGTGCAGCTGAAGTGTTTCGAATCGATATGCTGGTTTGTTGTCGCTCATGGGGTTGTTCTGTTTGCAGAAAGTTTTGGTTATGGTTGATAATGGATGTCAAAAAAAAAGCCTCAACCGGTGCCGATTCCGGAAGAGGCTTTCATTAAAAACCATCTTCCCTCATCTTTCCCTCGGAACAAACGATCGTTCCGGAGCAGGATTTAGCACCTGACCCCCGTTTCCGGGGCGGTTGCTAAGGCTTCGCAGGGCCTGATCCCTCCACCTTTCTCAATAAGAGACTTTCTAACAATGTAAAAGAACAGATAAAAGAAAGGCCCTTCTCGAGATGTCGGGAAGGGCCTGCAAAATCACTTAAAACGCACCAGTGCCCCTCACCTGCCGTGGCAGGACATACAACACATGGACATAAGGGCGTTTCGAGATATCATATCATTTAAATTTAATACAAGGCAAGTTTACTGCATAATGATGCCTATGTCAACATTAAATTGAATATTTTCTGACTCTTGCCCAAAAAAGCGCTTTCGCGAACGGCTTGCAACGGTCGCATCTTCGAAAAACAAATTCCCGGCATGATGCCGATTTATCGGCAGTCCTCCCTCCGGCCTTAATTCCCTACCGGTATCCGTAACTGCTCAGGAAGTTTTCATTATCACGCCATTTTTCCCTGACCTTCACAAACAGCTGAAGGTGCACCTTTCTCCCTGTGAAGGCTTCGATCTCTTTTCGTGACCGGATTCCCAGCTCTTTCAGGCGTTCGGCTTTTCTGCCGATGACGATCCCTTTTTGGGATGACCGGTTAACCACAATTTCTGCATGGATTCGGTTCATCCGGTCCTCTTCCCTGTATTCTATGACATTAACCGCGCAGGAATAGGGAATTTCCTGCTGGTACAGCATGAAGAGTTGTTCCCTGATCAGCTCCGACACAAAAAAGCGCAGCGGCAGATCACTGGCTTCATCCTTGGGATAGAAAGGCGGCCCCTCCGGCATGCGCGTCTTGACCCGCTCCACAAGCCGCTGCACATCGGTTCCCTCCAGGGCCGAAATCGTTATCTCATCGACGTAATCATACCCTTGTGCCCATGCCCTGGTTGTTTCGGCCAGACGTTCACCGGAAACCAGGTCGGACTTGTTCACCACCAGCATTACCGGCAGTTTCAACTGGCCCAGCGTTTCGTAGACGACATCGGCGGGATCCGGCTGGTCGCGACCATCCACGATATGCAGTAGCAGGTCGGCGTCGGTCCGGAGCCGTAACACCTGATCCATCATCCGCTCCTGAAGCATGTATGCGGGCTGAATGATGCCCGGGGTATCTAGAAAAACGATCTGGGAGTCGTCATCAGAGTAGAATCCCTGAATGCGGTGCCGGGTGGTCTGGGCTTTTGGGGTGATGATGGAGAGTTTCTGTCCGAGCAGCTGGTTGAACAGGGTAGATTTGCCGGCATTGGGGCGTCCGATGATTCCGACAAAACCCGAGCGGTGGCCGGGGGTGGTGGATTCCATAAAAAAGTCCGGGTGTGAGCGGTTATCCTGCGATGATATCTGCCATGCGCCGCACGGTATTTTCAAGTCCGTTGAACAGCGCGTCTGCGATGAGGGCATGCCCGATACTGAGGTCCTGCAGATGCGGCACCTCCGCAAGCAGCAGGTCGATATTATCAAAATCGAGTCCGTGTCCGGCGTTTACACGCAGGCCGAGTTCATGCGCCTTAATCGCGGCCAGACGAAGCCTTTCAAGCTCGTGCTTCTGTTTCCGGGGATCCCGGGCGTTGGCATAGTTGCCGGTGTGCAGTTCCACGGCTTCAACCCCGAGCCGGGCGGATAGTTCAATATCGGCGGGATTCGGATCGATAAACAGGCTGATAGCCACGCCGGCGTCCTTCAGCGGCGGAATGACACGATCCCGGAAATCGGGCTCCAGTTTTTTCATGTTCAGCCCCCCCTCGGTGGTCAGCTCTTCCCGGCTTTCGGGCACCAGGGTGGCAAGGTCTGCCTTCAATTTACAGCAGAAAGCGATCATTTCATCCGTGGGAGCCATCTCAAAATCATAGAGCCCGCGTACCGCTTCACGGAGGCGGTACACGTCATCGTCCCGAATGTGCCGCCGGTCTTCCCGAAGGTGGAACACAATCCCTGCCGCCCCTGCTTCCTCGGCCACCATGGCAGCCCTGACCGGGTCCGGCACCTTTTCGCCTCTCGCGTTCCTTAATGTTGCAACATGATCGATATTTACCAGAAGCTGTTTCATTTCGATAATTTGCTACTCATGCCATTCCGGCGACAAAGTTTCCGGAAATCATGGGAATATGACTATTTTGGGTTTTCATCGTAATTTACGAATCTGTACCGTTAAGTGAAGCCATGAAAGTTATTGAGCATTACAGCAGGGCGAGCGATCCGCTTATCTCATTTGAAATCATCCCGCCAAAGCGGGGCGGGTCGGTGTCCAGCGTTTTTGAAACTCTCGATGCGCTCCAAAAGTACCATCCCCCTTTCATCGATGTGACCTCCCATGCCGCCGAGGTGTATTACGAAGAGTTTCCCGACGGATCGGTCAAGCGCCATACCCGGCGCAAGCGTCCCGGCACCATTGGATTGTGTGCTGCCATCAAACACCGGTACAACGTTGACCCGGTTCCGCACCTGATCTGCAGAGGGTTTACCCGCGAAGAGACCGAAGACGCGCTGATTGAGCTGAATTATCTTGGCATTGAGAACGTGCTGGCGGTCCGTGGCGACGATATCGGGTACCGAAAGCCGAATCCCGAGGCGCGCGGGATTAATGAATATGCAATCGATCTGATTCGCCAGATCAAGAGGATGAACAGCGGCTATTACCTTGAAAAGCTGGCCAATGCCGAAGCCTCGGATTTTTGCATCGGCGCCGGCGGTTACCCGGAAAAGCATGTCGAAGCGCCCAACCTGAGCTATGATATAGAGCGACTGAAGGAAAAGGTGGATGCCGGAGCTGATTATATCGTCACCCAAATGTTTTTTGACAACAGCGCTTTTTTCCGGTTTGTCGATCTGTGCCGGGATGCGGGAATCCGCGTGCCGATTATACCCGGACTCAAAATTCTTGCCACTCACCGGCACCTGACCTCACTCCCGAAGTTTTTCCATTTGTCGATACCCGAAACGCTGTCCCGCGAAGTGAATGCCAATCCGCAGCATGCCCTCGACACGGGTGTAGAATGGGCCATCAGCCAGTGCCGCGAGCTGCTTGACTCCGGGGTTCCGGGCCTGCATTTTTATGTTATGGGCAATCCGGATCCGGCTATACGAGTAATTGACCGGCTGGATGTAGTGCCTTCCGCCGTCAAAACGTGATCGCTCCGCATCCATCAACAAAAAGAACGACATTGAAGATCCGGAACCACCGACATCTATCTGTGTTGAGCCTGATTATTGGCTGCTGGCTGGTTGTCTCCTGTGGCTCCCCCCGTGGTGCGGTTGATCCCGAAACCCGCCTCATCCAACATTTCCAGCGGTGGGAGGGTACGCCTTACCGTCTGGGAGGCAGCACGCGACAGGGCATCGACTGCTCGGCTTTTGTTCAGATAGTCATGAGTGACGCCTTCGGTATCAGCCTCCCCAGAACCACCCGAGAACAGCTGGAGTTCGGCAGCAGAGTCAATCCCCGCTCCGCGCGACTGGGCGACCTGGTTTTTTTCCAGACCGGCCGCACCACCTTTCATGTCGGGATCATGATGAGGGGGGATTTTTTTATGCACGCATCTACCAGCCGCGGCGTGACCATCGACCGGCTTTCGGAGCCATACTGGCAACAGCGAATGATCCAGGTCAGACGTGTGGCCGGAAGGTAACCGAAACGTTTTCCAGGCCTGGAAAAGGGTAACGCCTTACGCATGCCGTCCCGGCAAAACCGGGATGTGCTACGCCAACAGCCTTATGTGTCCTCATCGCTCATCGCCAGAAACCGCTGTTTGTCACCGGGCCCCGGCATCCGGCACTCATTCCTGCGACCAAACCAGGCGTACCTGTTACGCGCAATCAGGCGATAGAGGGCGTCCCGCATAATCCGGGGGACAGGCCTGAAAAACCGCAGCAGGCTCACGGGCCCGGACAGGTAACCGCTCAACCGCAATATTGCATCCGACCGCATATATATCCGGCCGTCATCAATAAACACGACGGTATCTGCTGTTTCCGGGTCGCCTCCGGCCGATTCAAGCAGTTTTCCCGCTTGCGCCGACTGTAAGGGAGCCAGCAGAATACGCGCTTCAGGGTCACGGTCGATGACGAAGTTAACCCAGCGATTGCAAAGGTTGCAGTACCCGTCGAAGAGCAGTACCGGCCTGTCGACAGCAGGGATATCCATGGGCCCGAATTAATGTTAATGTTAACAATAAATAATAAAACAGCGCCATATGGGCTCAATATTGCGTTTTTCTAACTTGGAGCACAATTGTAATCACGTTAATTTTCTTTTCAAATAAACAGGTTCATGATTACAGACTCCCGGCCTTCAGGCCACTTGTCATGAGAAACATTATCTGCGTCGAAAACGATCACATCACATCCTATCTTCTGCAAAAGCAGATAGAGCGAATGGGTTACAACCTGATCGCCATGGTCGAAACAGGTGAGGAAGCTATTGAAAAAGTAAATGCTCTCAAACCGGATCTCGTCCTCATGGACATCAGGCTATCAGGTACCATCGACGGCATTCAGGCGGCGGAAAAAATCAAAGCCGAATCCGGTGTTCCCCTGATCTTTATAACGGGCAGCGGTGATTTGCAGACCCGAAAAAGAGCGGAAAAGGCCGAGCCCGATGAGTATCTCGTAAAGCCGGTCGAAATGAATGTACTTAAAAAAGTCATTCAGAGATCATTGATGGAGGTTGCCTGAAGTACAAATTATTCGGTAGCTGGCAAATTGACCGCTGGTTCTGTTTAATGCGATACGGCTCTTTGTAAACCGGGAATTGCTTGCAACTGAAGCACAAATAAGCGTCCTGCCATCTCTGCGAGCCACACAGTTGCCCTCGTAACAATTACTTTTCTTTAATATTTTGACCCTTTATATTGAACGGGTCAAGACCGATAACAGCATTGTCTCATTTGCCTAATTCCGTTGAGCCGTCTAGCCACTATAATACAGAGTACTATTATTCCATACGTGCCCTGCTGTCAGGAGCCTTACTGCAACATATGCATCGTTATAATACCCTGAGAAATCACATGAAACGCATTATCCTCGTTGAAGACGATTTTATTATTGCCTTGCTGCTAGAAAAGCAGATTCAACGAATGGGGTACGAAGTAGCCGACAAAATTGACAATGCCGAGATTGCGGTGGAGAGAATCCGGACAGAGAATCCCGACCTGATCCTGATGGACATCAAACTGGTGGGAGAAATGGACGGTGTTGATGCCATGATGAAAGTCCGGGAATTCTCCAACATTCCGGTGATATACCTGACCGGAAACGCTGATGAAAACACGAGGCGGCGTGCTCTGGAAACCGATCCGGAAGGATATCTGATCAAACCGGTCGACATGGAGGTCCTCAAGCAGACCATCCGGGAAATAATGAGCGAAAAATAACTTCCGGGGATTGTTCTCCCAAACAGTCTCAAAAATTTAGCCTGGAAATTCGTTTAACACGGCGCCCTGGTTGTCCGTGAATACTGCCTCTCAATCCACCTGTTTCTGTATTCCGGAGCAGTTCCGTTGCGCTTTCAGAACAATCCGTAAAGCAGTCTGGAGATAACCAGTATCACCAGGAAACCGAACGCAATTTCGAGGGTGCGCATGCGAATAACCCCGAGAAGTTTCACACCGAACCTGGCTCCGACGATACTGCCCGCCACCAACGGCAGCGCCAATCCGAAATCAACATATCCGAGCTCATAGCCGGTTAGTCCACCCGCTCCCGGTGTAAGCAATGCAAACTGGATCCAACCGGCCAGGGTGATCAGTACGATGGCCAGAGAGGAGATACTGACTACTTTCCGATACCCGAACGAAAGAAAGATGCTCATGGCAGGCACCATGATGAGACCGCCGCCTACTCCCGCAAGGGATGCCAGAAGTCCCGATGCCAGGCCAAGAACCATGGCAAGGTACCATCGCAGCGGCCTCACCACCTGTCCGGCAGCCACTTCGGGCTTTTTCTTTTTGAAGAAGTGATACACCGAATAGAGCAGGATGAGGCTGAAAAAGACGGTAAACTCCACTTCGCTGTAATACGGGGATTGGGCGATGAGCCGGCCCAGGTAGGTTCCGGCAATACCGAATAGCCCGATCTGCATCCCTTCCCGCAGAAACAGATTATCTGACTGATAGTGCTTGAATGTACTGCTCAGTGCAGCGACAAAATTGCAGACAAGGCTTGTGCCTACGGTCCACAGCACCGCATTTTCCACTCCGGCATGCTGAAACACGAACAGCAGTACCGGTACAAACAGGATGCCTCCGCCAAGCCCGAACAAACCCGCGATGATGCCCGCAAGGATGCCGGCCAGCGCTAAAAGTATTATGACAACAGATATCAGCATAAAATTCGCCCGAAATATACCGGCATCTAACCGGCATAAAAACCTTTTTTTGAATCTGTTTTTTTGCGGAACTTACGGCCGTGACTTGCCGGACGGTTCTGCTTCTCGCAGGTCACGGAAATCCCCGTGCAGGCATCTCTGATACCATTCCATCAGCGGATGACAAACCAAAACCAGATTGTAATGCATACATTGCCGGCATTTGCCGAGAGTAAACTGGAATTTGATAAAATACGCGACGTCCTGGCGGGGTACCTATCCACACCCACCGGCGCCCTGGAAGTCGAGCGTCTGGAACCTGCCGCTGAATTGGAAACTGTCACCATCCGCCTGGAGTGTTCGGCAGAGATGATGCATTTGCTTGACGCATCCACCGCCCCGCCACTTGAAACACTATATGACATCACCGAGGCACTGTCCCGGTCGAAGGTCGAACGCTTCGTCCTTGACGGCGTAACCCTGGTTCAGATTCTGCGCTGGGCCGAATCGGCGAGGAAGCTGCGCGCTTTTTTCTCGCAACACAAGGAGCCCGCCGAACGATTGTGGGAGATCGCGGGAAAGCTGGTGACGCTAAAAGAACTCGAGAGCCACATCCGCGGGATAGTGGATGAAAACGGCGAAGCAAAACCTGATGCCAGTCCGGAACTGGCCCGCATCACAAAAAAGATCCAGACCAGAAAGCAGAACGCCCGCTCCGTATTGCAGCGGATCCTGAAACAGGGACGGGAAAGCGGCATGACCAGCGACGAGGAGGCTACCCTGCGCGCCGGCCGCCTTGTAATCCCCGTAAAAGCCGAGTACAAAAGAAAAATCAAAGGGTTCATCCACGACACCTCCGCAACCGGCCAGACCGTCTATATCGAACCCCTTGAAGTATTTGAAAACAACAACGAAATCCGCGAGCTGGAATCGGAGCGTAATCGCGAGATTGAGCGGCTTTTGCGGGAACTCACCGCGCATGTCGGCGCCGTTGCCGACACCATCACCGCCAACAGCCTGCTCATCGGCAAACTCGATGCCGTCTATGCCTGCGCCAGGCTCGGCATTCGGTGGGAAGGTACCATTCCGGATGTTTCCGCCGACGGCAGACTCTCACTTGGGTCCTGCCGTAATCCATTATTGCTGATGAAATTCAAGCGGTTTGACGATGGGCGGCGCCAGGTAGTTCCCCTCCATCTTGAAATGGCCCCGGACGATAAAGGTATCATCATTACCGGTCCGAATGCAGGCGGCAAATCGGTGACCCTGAAGACATTCGGACTCTCAATCATGCTTGCCCATTGCGGAATCCCCGTCCCCGCACAGGAAGGCGCCATCATTCCGTTTACTTCCGGTATTTATATCGATATGGGGGATGAGCAGTCCATCGACAACGATCTCAGTACGTTTTCATCGCGCCTGAACTGGATGAAAAAGGTCCTGGATGATGCCGGACCGGCAAGCTGGGTGTTGATGGACGAAGCGGGCAGCGGCACCGACCCTGATGAAGGCACCGCACTGGTTCAGGGCTTCCTCGAAATACTTTCAGAGAAACGCGTTCGCAGCCTTGTTACCACCCACCATGGCGCTTTGAAGGTTTTTGCCCATGAGACACCGGGCTGGAGCAACGCCTCCATGGAGTTTGACCAGAAAACCCTCTCGCCTACCTATATGTTCCGCAAGGGCATTCCGGGCAGCAGTTATGCCTTTGAAATCGCCGACCGGCTGAACGTACCGGGAGAGCTGACCCGTCGGGCGCGTGAGTGGGTCGGTGAAAGTAAAAACAGGATGGAGTCTCTGATCATCAGCCTGGAACAGGAGGCCCAGGAGCTCCAGAGCCGCCGCGATGACGTTGCCAGGCAACAGCGTTCCATTGCCGATTCCCGGCAGAAGCTGGAAAGCCGGCTCAGCCGTATTGAGGATGAACGTGATGCCATCCGGCGAAAAGCTCTCGACAAGGCCGACACGCTGCTGAAGGATGCCAACCGGAAAATTGAGGAGGCCATACGCGCCGCCGCCGAAAAAGACAAGGAATCACTCAAAAAGAAACGGGAGGAAGTCAAGCAGCTTGACACTTCGGTCCGGAAGCAGAGAAAACAACGCACGAAAGTACGAAGCAGACATAGTGGCACCGGACAGCCGCCGTCAACAGGCGATTTTGTCCGGCTGATCGACAGCAATGCCGTTGGAGAGCTGGTGGAGATCAGCGGGAAAAAGGCAACGGTGGATGTCAACGGGCTGCGCCTGAAGACTCGCTACGACAACCTGGAGCGGACGGAGCGGGCCGTAACCGGCAAAAAACCGGAAGGATACCGGATACGGATAAACCGGGCCGAGAGCCGTGACGCCCGGCCTTTCAGTCCGCGGCTCGACATCCGCGGAAAGCGGGGAGATGAAGCGGTGCGGGAAGTGACCCGCTTTGTTGATGAGGGGTTGTCCAGGGGAATCCAGCAGCTCTCCATCATCCACGGAAGAGGTGACGGCATCCTCAGAAAACTTGTGCATGAACATCTGCAGGCGCGGGCGGATGTCACCAGGTTCGAAGCGGCGCCCATTGAGGAAGGGGGCGACGGATGCACTTATGTCTATCTTTGAGAGAGTAGAATTTGACCCAAACGATCCCGATGATGTTGAGACGGATACACTTTGAGCAGAGGCTCGCTCTACCAAATTTAGCTGCCTTTCGTTGCGCAGCCGCCGCACCGGTGGAAATCCTGATTTTCCGGTGGAAAACTCTTTTGACACAGTTGCGTGCCAGGCTGTCAGAGTTTCAGCGGATTGACGCCGATCAGCCAGAGAAGCACAATCAGGACAATGGCCCAGATGGTCATTAACAGGATCTTCATTGCGACAAGTATTGCCGCCTCCCGTCCGGTAAGCCTGGCCGGAAGACCGTAGCCCATGCGATACATCATCCACCGTGACCCTAACGATGATGCCACAAATATCAGCAGTAATATCAGTAAATCGACAGCGGTGTGGTCCATAGCCGTTTGCAATCAGGTTGGATGGGGTTCATTGCTATTTTCCGGGACAACGCCGGGGAGCGGATTCCTTCCGGTGCGTTCAGAACATGTATCCGACATTGCCATAAAAGCGGAACATTTCGTCCGAAAACGCGGCATCAAGCCTCAGAATCAGATCGGGAGAAAATATGGAGATGGCAATGCCGCCGCCAAACGTCCGGTGATAGTCGCGGAACAGATCGCCCAATCCGTCATCGCCGGCAAATACCCGGCCGCCGTCGTGAAATGTGTGTACACCCAGGCGAAAGCTGTACTCCGGGTATTCATACACCCAGGTGCGGAGCTCCAGATTGTAGAGTACAGAAGCATTGCCCCGGAACCGATGGAACGGATATCCGCGAACTGTGTAGTGATCACCCAGGTACGGCTGCTCCCAGTAAGGAACAGAGCCATGGGCAATGACCCCGACGGTGCGCGCCGCCAGCACCGGCCGAAAATAGGGCACCGGCAAGGTCACATACTGCCGAATATCGGCAGAAAGCTTCGCCATCGGAAACTCACCGGTAATCCCACCGGGCGCCCATGTTCCACTGATTCTGAGCCGGTTTCCCCTTGTAGCGGCAAATTCGTTGTCGCGATTCTCCCAAAGCAGGCCGGCCCCGACTTTTGACAGAAAGCCGCCTTCTATTCCCCTGGGTCGCCACTCTCCCATTAGCTCATCCTGCCGGTCGGTGGCTTTTTCGTAATGGACGCCCAGGGTGGCGGTGACATCCAGCTGCCCGCCCGACCCTCGTCCACGGTTATTCCTGTAAACCGCATGCCGCCCCATCCACTCAAACCCGGCGCGGTACACCTCAAAATAGTAGTAACCGTCATCCCAAAGCTCCTTGTCAAACCCGGTATCGTTGCCAATGCCGAAAAACGTTTCCACCGGATTCTTTTCACCATCCAGCCTCCAGCGTGACCGTACCGGCCTGCCAAACGTTTCCGTCTGTTCGTATTTCAACTTGAGACTAAACAGGCCTCTTGTGGATGCTTCCAGTCCCAGCTCCGTTCGGGATACATAGGGCTGAATACGAGGATGGTACCGGTACCGGCTTACCAGCACGGCGCCCAGCAGACCGACATCCGACGTGTATATGGCAGCTGGGAAAATACCGGTGATCGTCGTATCCCCCGGAACCCTCTCCGGCAATATCATGGTCTGGGCAGAAACGCTCCGGACGGCCGGCAGGATTAGTATCACCAGTATAAGTATGGCGCGGCAGTAGTTTGAATACACTTAAAAATGCTCTGAGTTGCTTTTGCATCCATTGGTGGAAGACCTGCTTGCCGCCAATGGCGATGATTCCATGGAAGTTACACCGCAGCTCGGTAACACACAAAGACGATACCTGAGTATCCCCTCCACCCTGGCACCCCCGACTCTTCTGCCGACTCCATAGTGACTCGCATTGCGCTGCGAAAGGCCATCAGTGATAACGTGTTCTCAAGTAATGATTTACCTGGTTATTTAGACTTAGTTTAAATAATAATTGCGCATTCCATTCCCATCCCGTATTTTTAGGACGCACTTCAAAAAAAGTATTAACAATCACCTATGAGCCTGGTGCATATTCTGACCCGCTCTTCGAAAACAATCAAATGACTGTATGAAAACTATTTTACTTGCCCTGCTGCTACTGGTTTTCAGTCCGGTGCCTGAAGCAGGCCCCGCAGGTTCCCTGGAGGGAACAATTCAAAACGAAGAAAACCTGACCCTTTCCCACGCTCACATCGCCCTTCCCCATATCAACAAGGGAACCATTACCCGCCGAGACGGGTCGTTCCGGCTTGCAAATATTCCTGTAGGCGAGCATCTGGTTCGCATAAGTCACATCGGCTACGAACCCGTCGAACGTACCGTTAGTATTGCAGAGAATGAAGTTGCACGCATCACCATCACCCTCGAGGCCTCCTATGAAATGCCTCAGATCGAGATCGTCGGTCGTACGCCGGACCGTCTTGCCCGCATTCCGGGTTCGGCTTCGGTGGTATCGGCACAGCGACTGGAGCAGACCAGTCCACTGAACGCCACCGAAATTTTCAGGCAGATCCCGGGGGTTCATTCGGTGGATCAGGATGGACTCGGGCTGCGTGCCAATATCGGAATCCGTGGGCTGGACCCCAGCATGAGCCGTAATGTACTGATGCTTGAAGACGGCATGCCCGTCGCGCTTGCTCCGTACGGAGAGCCCGAAATGTACTACACACCTTCCATCACACGCATGGATGGCGTTGAGGTCATCAAGGGAAGCGGCTCCATTCTCTTTGGGCCGCAGACGGTGGGCGGAGTCATCAACTACCTCACACCCGATCCTCCCCCCGAAGCCCGGCTGGATGCCTACATATCCGGTGGTGAAGGCGGGCTGTTTACCTCACGGCTGGGGTATGGCAACACCTTCGGCAACTCGGGCTTTCAACTCACCTACCTGCGGCGCCAGGGTGACGAAGTTGGTCCACTGGAATTTCGCATCAACGACATCATCGCAAAATGGAAACTCACAATGGGCCGGCGTTCGGTGCTTGGTGTCAAGCTCAGCCTGTACGACGAAACCTCCAACTCCACCTATGTCGGACTGAGTCAGCCCATGTTCGAAAACGGCAATTTTGATTTCACCGACCTCGCCCCCGACGATGAGCTTAACATCCGGCGCTATTCGGCCAGCCTTACCCACGACTATTTCTTCAGCGATCATATCCAGCTCCGCACCGCCGCTTACGCGTACACTACAACACGAAACTGGTCGCGGCAGGATTTTGACAACCAGCCTGTAGCCGGTCGGGAGTACAGCCGTATTATCGGTAACACGGACCGGGATTTCGGTGCCATCTGGTTCCGCCCGACAACGGGAAATCGTAATCGTGAATTTGAGGTGGTCGGTTTTGAACCGCGCCTGAGCGCCCGTTTCCATGTCGGTGAGTTCCGCAATGAACTGGATGCCGGATTCCGGTTCCTGTATGAACGCGCGTTTGAAAAACGCATCAACGGCTCCATTGCAAGTCCGGCTACCGGTGATCTTCGCGACGACGAAATACGCACCGGCCATGCCGTGAGCGGATATGTGCAAAACCGGTTTTATGTGACGCCGAAACTCACCGCTACTCCCGGCCTGCGTGTCGAATATTTTAATTACGAACGGGAGATAATGCGCGTCAATTTCGAAGATGTCAATCGCAGCACCACCGACGACGTCGTTGCATTCATACCGGGGATGGGAATCAACTACCAACTCGGTCCGCACTCCTCGTTGTTCACCGGAGTTCACCGCGGCTTTAGTCCGCCCCGCGTCAAAGACGCGCTTACCGCTACCGGCGACAGCGAAGAGCTTGACGCCGAATGGAGCTGGAATTACGAAGCCGGATTCCGGCTCAGGCCGCTGCCCTACCTCAATGCGGAAGTCACCGGCTACTATATGACGTTTGAGAATCAGATTATTCCGGTTGCAGAGTCGGCGGGCGGACAGGGCATGCCCAACGCGACCGGCCTCACCAACGGCGGGGCAACTGAACACTATGGCCTCGAATTCCTGCTGAGATTTATGCCCATTCCGCTTGGCGGACTTCCCCTGACTGCCGAATGGGAAGCCGGCGGCACCTGGAACCAGGCGACCTTCAACGAAGACCGCTTTGTATCCGCCGGTGGAGGCGAGGTAGTCAACGTTAAGGGAAATCATCTGCCCTACGCTCCGGAATGGTCGGGCTTCAGTCAACTCTCACTCTACCATGAAACCGGTATTTCGGGGTATCTGAAAGGAATTTTTACGGGTGAACAGTACGGCGATGCGCGCAACCTCTCCGAACCCGGCGGAGATGGACGCAGCGGCAAGATCGAGAGCTACACCGTTCTGGATGCCGGACTGCGCTACCGGCTGCCGACGACATTTGACGCTACCCTGTCAGCCACCGTCAAAAACCTCACCGATGAACGCTATATCTCATCGCGGCGCCCGCAGGGAATCCGGCTGGGCTTGCCGCGGATGATCATGTTCGGAATTGACCTGAAAATCTGAACGTCTTGCAGGCAGGCGGGACAACTCCCTTGCACCGGTTTCGGTGAGGAAACCGAAAGTGATTCGGTCTTTCAACTATGTGCGTGAATTGATAGATTGCCGGATGCGGACAAAACCGTATCCGGCTTTTTTTTGGCTTTCTCCGCTTCACATTATTTCCTCCACGTCAAGCGCCTCCATTTATGAATACGCAAGCCCCGTTATTCGAGACCCCCGAAGTTTCTTCGGTGCAGGACATGCTGATTCAGTCAGCTCGCCATTTTGAAAAGCGCCGCGCACTCACCGACTTTTCCCCCACACCCATCAACGAAGCGACCTATGGACAGCTTCTCCACCATGTGAGGGTCTTCGGCACCGCGCTCAAAAAACTCGGACTCAAGGAGCGCGCTCACATCGCCCTGATCGGTGAAAACAGGGTGCAGTGGGGGGTCGCCTATCTTACGGCAGCCTGCTATAACTACGTCATCGTTCCGGTCGATAAAAACCTCGGGAAAACAGAAATTCTGAACATCATCCACGAATCAGATGCGCAAGCCGTCATTTTTTCCGGCGGATCCTCCTCACATTTTGAGAGCACACATACATCGCTCAAAAAAATTCGGCACTACATCCATATGGACCTGCCGGAATCGGAAGGTGAATTTCTCTCCATGAAATCGCTCATGGATGACATCCCTGCCGGAAAAACAGTGGCTATGCCGAAAATCGACCCGGATGAGATGAGCATTATCGTGTTCACTTCCGGATCGCTTGGCCGGGCCAAGGGGGTGATGCTTTCGCAGAAGAATATTGTTACGGATCTGATGGGGATGGTACGGATGGTGCGCCTCTACCCGGAAGACCGGTTCCTCTCCGTGCTCCCCATCCACCACACCTATGAATGTACCTGCGGTTTTCTATGTCCGCTGTACAAAGGATGCTCCGTCTGGTTTGCCCGGTCACTAAAAACCATCCTGGATGACCTCAAGGTGAGCAAAGCGACCATCATGCTGGGAGTGCCGCTTCTGTACGAAAAAATGTACAAAAACATCAGAAAGGGAATAAACGAGAAGGCAGCTACACGCGTGCTGGTCCCGCCCATGCTGAATGCCGCTGGACTGCTGAAGTCTCTGGGATGGTCGGATGCCCCCCGCAAGCTGTTCAAGTCGCTCCACGAAAAATTCGGTGGAAACATCCGGCTGTTTATTGCCGGGGGTGCCGCTCCCGACCCGGAAGTTGCAGCCGGGCTTCGCCGCATGGGCTTCATGTTTCTGCAGGGATACGGGCTGACCGAAACCGCACCCATTCTCACACTGAACCGGCTGGAAGCGTTCAAGGATGAAGCCGCCGGACTGCCGCTGCCCGGTGTCGCTCTGAAAATTCACGAACCCGACGAGAACGGGGTTGGCGAAGTCTGGGCCAAAGGCGATAACGTCATGCTGGGCTATTACAAAAACGAGCAGGCAACCCGCGAATCCATTTCAGAAGACGGATGGTTCCGCACCGGGGATCTGGGTCACATCGACAAGGACGGGTTCCTCCACATCAGCGGAAGAAAGAAAAATGTCATTATCGCGGCCAACGGCAAAAACGTCTTTCCCGAAGAGCTGGAAGATCTGCTGAACCGGAGCCCGTATATTCAGGAAGTGATGGTGTACGGCCAGTCTGATAGCGCATACAACGAAAAGATTGTCGCTCAGATCGTTGTCGATGGAGAAGCGCTCATCTCACGTGCCGAAGCGAAGAAAAAGGAGATCACCTCGGAGTGGATTCACGAAACCATCCGCAATGAAATCAACAAGGTGAACAAGCAGCTCGCCTCGTTCAAGCGGATACAGGACTTCATCATCCGGGAAGAGGAGTTTGCAAAAACAACCACGCAGAAGATCAAACGCTACATGGTGGGCAAGGATCCGCGACCGATCAGTACCGAAGAGCACTGATCGTACCTAATTACGCCTGAAATCGGGTGAAAATTAACGCGATGAGTGCGCGTCATGGAATAACGCCGGCCATTACTGCATGCGCGGAGGGTGTTTAATACTAACGATAAGCCGGCTTGATTATCGAAGGGGCGGATCGTCTGCGGTCCGGTAAACCGGAGCATCGCATTGTCGGAGGATAGTATTCACCGGACACCAGGCAGCCGGTACGCGTAAGCAGCGGGAGTTACCCTTTGTTTACATACAGGTACCGTTTGATTTTTTGGGTAGGAGTCTTTTCGAACGGCTCCGACTGCTCGATTACCTCGGCCAGCCGGGCAAACGAAGCTACACTGGCGTTAACTTCATCCCGGAGGGTGACCAGCAGCTTCCGTATCTCGTCTCTGACTTCAGCTTCGCTGCATCCCATTGCGGCAAACTCTTCATCAAGCTTCTCGTAGTTCAGGTAAACCCGTGCCACAAGACGGCCATCCTGTTTGAAAACCAGCGATTCCATGACATAGTCGGATCGGTGCAGCACCGATTCAATACTTTCCGGGTAGATGTTTTCGCCGCTCGGCCCCAGTATCATATTCTTGAGCCGGCCGCGGATGTAGAGATATCCGTCCTTGTCAAATGCCCCCAGATCGCCTGTGCGAAGCCAGCCGTCCTTGTCCACGGTTTCCGCAGTGAGTTCGGGATCGTTGAAGTAGCCCAGCATCACACCATGCCCCCTGATCAATATTTCGCCATCGTCCAGCGGACCTTTTTTCGTCTTTCCGGACTTTTTCTCACTTTTTCGTTTCTTTCCGCCGGCTGCACGTTCCTGCCGTTCAGATTCTTCTTCATCCGCATCCGCCTTTCCTTCATGGTCGATGCGGATTTCCACACCCGGCAGCGGCTTTCCTGTGGCATGGAGCCTGACGGTTGAGGCGCCGGTACCGGCAGCCAGCGGTGATGTCTCTGTCAGCCCATAGCCGATCGCATAGGGAAATCCCGCTTCCTTCAGGAATACTTCAACGTCCGGTGCCAGGGACGCTCCCCCGATGCAGAAGGTCGTCAGGCATCCGCCAAACGTTTCCATCAGCTTCTTCCCGGCCTTGCGGTGAATCAGCTTTCGTACGGCAGGGACTTTGTAGGCGGCCCGAAGCACTTTCTTCCGCCGGATTTCCGGCAGTATCCTTGCCTTGAACATTTTTTCAATGATCAGCGGAACCGACAACATAATGGTCGGGCGCACCTGTTTGAGGGCCGGAAGCAGCACAGCGGCGGTCGGCGGCTTGCTCACATACGATACGGATGCCCCGATCATCATGGGGAGTACCAGGCCAAGCGTGCATTCGTACACGTGGGGAAGCGGCAGAATGGACAACAGCCGGTCATTTTTGCCAATGGGTACAATCTTCTCTGTGGCAATGGCATTGCTCACAATATTGCCATGGCTCAGCATCACTCCCTTGGAGTGGCCGGTGGTTCCGGATGTGTATATGATGGATGCGGGATCATCTTCAGCGATATCCATGGACGACAATCCGGCCATCTGAAGAGCCATATGCTTGATCCGCTTCATTTCCCGGCTTCCTTCGGCATACAGGCGCCGAAGGCGGTCCTTGCTCCAGTCGGGTGATATCACCGACAGATTGTCTGCCAGAATCACCGCATTGAGACTTTCAAGGTTAAACTCTTCTACCTTGTGATACAGCCGCTCGGAGACAAAAAGGGCGCTGGCACCCGAGTGGCGGAGAATGTGATGGATTTCGGATGGATGAAAATCATTCAGGATCGGAACGGCGATCGCCTTCAGTGAAGTGATCCCGAAGTAGGCCACGCCCCAGTTCGGACTGTTTTCGCTTAAAATCGCCACACGGTCACCCGGACCCACGCCGTTGTCCCGAAGGTACGAGGCGACCAGCCTCACCTTCTCTCCCAGCCTGGCGTAACTTGTGGCTTCCTCACCGGCATACCCCAATGCCGGGTGTTCCGGGTAGGCGGTTATACAGCGCTCCAGTAGCGCTGTTAATGTTTTTGTTTTCAGAGGCTGTAAACTCATAATCTCCGAGGCGTTTTTTGATATGTAAAATATTCAGTATCAGTTACTTGCAATAATATCGACAACCTGACAAGCTTTGAAATGTAACGATTTTTACCCTGTGGAACGAACCGGAAAACCGATTTGGTTTACATTTCAAGCAAGAAAACGGGTGTCCGGCTATGGAAAAACACGTACTTTCCCGGTGAATATCATAACTCCCTGTCAACCGAAAAGTTCATGACTGACAGGCCTTCATCATGTGATTCTCCTTACCCTTTTTTATGACGCGTATTGGAATTATCGGCGGCGGCATCAGCGGCCTCACTATTGCCTGGCTTTTGAAAAAAAGGGGATATGCCGTCCGTGTGTATGAGTCTGCAGAGACCCCCGGCGGCGCCATTCGAACGACACGTGATCCGGACGGATGGATGGCCGAGTGGGGGCCGAATACCATTATTGAGTCATCCGGAAGGATAAAGAAGCTGGTCGCCATGCTGGAACTGGAGAACCGGCGCTGCTACCCCGGCTCTCTTGTTAAAAAACGGTTTCTGGTGCGTGATGGCCGTTTGCTGGCCGCCCCCGATTCTCTGAAAGCGTTTATCACCTCCCCGCTCCTTGGCCGGAGCGCCAAACTGTCCTTGTTGAAAGAACCGTTTGTGGCAAGGCCGAAACCGGAAACGGACCGGCAGCAGCATCCGGCGGAAGAGGAGCTCGAAACATGGAGCCGGAACAAGCCAGCGCCGGCGACCGGTTCTCCAGGTACTTCCGAATCGGTTGCTTCCACTTTGGAGTACCGGGATGAATCCCTCGCGGAGTTCGTCCGACGAAGGCTGAACGACGAGTTCCTGAAGTGGCCCATTGACGCGCTCGTAGGCGGGATTTATGCGGGTGACCCCGAGCAGCTATCCGTCCGTCACGCGTTTCCGAGATTATCACTGCTTGAAGAACAGCACGGCTCACTAATTCTTGGACTACTGAAAGGTGGTGTAAGGCGACCACCCGGTTCCGATGAGATTCCGCGTAATAAAGCCAATATCTTTTCATTTGACGGAGGACTGCAGGTACTCATCAACGCCCTCGCAGACCGACTTGGTGATAATATGCTGACCGGCTGCACTATCAGCAGAATTGGGCAGGCCGGCGATAAGTGGCAAATAGTGCCGGAGAAGGGCTCGCTGCCGGAAGAGTTCGACAGTCTGGTCTACGCAGGAACCGCGCATGGATTGTCACGCATTGCACTGCCTGATTCGTTGAGAGGAGTGTTGCAGCCTTTAACCGGCATACCCTATCCCCCGGTTGCCACATTGACCCTCGGATTTCGGCGCAGGGATGTACGGCATCCGCTGGATGGTTTTGGCATGCTGATACCGGGCATTGAGCAGTTCCCGATTTTGGGAACCCTGTTCACCTCATCCCTTTTTCCCGGGCGCGCGCCCGATGAAGAGCATGTCACACTCACCACCTACATAGGCGGCATGCGGCAACCGGAGCTGGCCGAAAAGTCCGAATCCGAGCAAATAAGCGCGTCATTAAAAAGTATTGACGCGCTTCTTGGCCTAAATGGCGACCCACTTTTCCGGCACCGGGTTGTATGGCCCAAAGCCATCCCGCAGTACCATACCGGGTTCGGCAATCATCTTGATGTCATGTCGCATGTGGAACGGATCCATCCGGGTTTTTATCTGGCGGGCAATTACCGTACCGGTATCTCCGTCGGCGATTCCATCAACGCGGCTTTCGATATGGCAGAACGAATAACCAAAGAAACCACTTAAATTCCGCTAATAACGGCTCTCATTGCCCCTTTCCACTTTTTCAGAACCAATAATTACAATATCGGCTTATGACATATCAACGTATCAGTATTCTGGGTTGCGGATGGCTTGGCCTGCCCCTTGCGTGTAAACTCATTGAAAACGGAGACTTTGTCCGGGGCAGCACCACAACCAAGGAGAAAATTCCCCTGCTTGAAGAAGCTGGAATTGAACCCTTTTATCTGCGTCTGGATCCGCATATCAGCGGTGATGACGTCACCTCGTTTTTCGATGTGGACACGGTGGTTCTCAACATCACACCTCCCCGTGTCACAGACCGGACCACCTACATGCTCCGGCAAGGTGAAGAGCTGATTTCATATCTGAATTCATCACCGGTCAAACGCCTGGTGATGGTCAGTTCCACCAGTGTCTACGGTTCAAAAGGACAGGATGCCGACGAGTCGGATCCACACCCGCCCGACACACCCAACGGCATCGGCCTCGCCGCCATGGAGCAGCAACTGATGGAGGGACTTCAAGCTTCGGTAACAGTCATACGCATGGCCGGACTCATCGGACCCGGACGCCATCCCGGCCGTTTTCTCGCCGGGCGGGACGTCGAGGGAAACGGAGAGGAACCCGTTAACCTGATACACCAGGATGATGCTATCGGCACCGTAATATCGGTAATAAACAAAACCGGTATATCGGGAACCTATAACGCTTGCGGCCGAGAACACCCTTCTCGCAAAGAGTTGTATGAAAAAGCCTCTCTAATTCTGGGGTTTGAGCCACCTCGATTTACAGGAAACACGCCCAAAGCCTGGAAACGAGTTATCAGTGAAAAGCTTAGAGAACACACGGAATATCGGTATGTCTTTGACAATCCACTGGACGCTCTTAATCACATGCAATGACGCACCGGTCCATGCCCATGCATACCGGATGATTAACCGTTGTTTAACTTGATGCATACTTTCACCTTCCGGTTCTTTTTCCAAGCCTGCAAAGATTCATCATATTTGATTTCCACTGTTTAACTAACTTGTTTCCGAGCCGATAACTATATGTACTTCAGGTAGAAGTACATATATTTGCTCTGGATAATTATCGAAATCAAGCACTTGGAAACATGGAAAAACTGACACTTATTAAAAATGAGAAGTACTCTCTGTTCTGTTATCCAAAACAGAGGATAGTACGACACGTACTCAATACTTTTGTGTTTGGGAAAGACTTTCAGACACTGATGACCACCGGAGCCGACGCCTTTATCAAATATAATTGCAACAAGTGGCTTTCGGATGACAGGAGTAACTCGGCGCTTCGGAAGGATGACATTGAGTGGGGCCAGACGCACTGGGAAGGACGTATTCTGGAAAAGGGATGGAAATACTGGGCGCTCGTGATGCCTGAAAAGGTGGTAGGCCAGATGAACATGCGCCCCATCATCGACCGCTATGCCAATATGGGTGTGGAGGTAAAGGTATTTTCAAACGCCCGCCAGGGATTTGACTGGCTCTGCAGCAAGCCCTGACAAGCCGTTCCCATATTTAAAGGTCGGAAAGCATTGCTGCCCCGGCCAAGGCCGACAGATCTTTATTCATGCGCGTTAAGCCAGACGGCGACACTCGCATGATGCGAGAATCGATGTTGAGCTTGCCATGAGTCATGTCCTGAATCCGCTGGATACCGATAACGGGCCAACGGCCCCTGATGTCAGCCATGAATCATGCCATGAAAAAGTGGCCGTAGAAAGTTACGATCTGCGGCGGTACAGTTTCCATCCGATCAAAACGGTAGCGCTGAGCACCAGTGCTGTAGCATAAAAGGGAAGATAGACCATCACTCCATATAGCAAACCGCCCCAGGTTGGACCTATGGCGCGGCCCAGGCCGGATAGCCCTTGTGAAATCCCCATCATGGCACCATAGCTTTTAGTGCCCGCCTCTTTGGATATCAGGCTGTTGATGGTGGGAAGATTCAGGCTGTGGCCCAGTGCCATGATACCCAGAAACACGGTAAGCATCGACATCGACTGTGAAAATGCGATGGCGCCAAATCCGATGGTCATGAGGATATTGCCGGTGAAAAAGAGTCCGGTTTCTGAAAACCACCGGCTCAGTGGCCGAATGAGTCCACCCTGAACAATCACAGCGATTAAGCCGATATAGAAGAACTGCATTCCAACCTGTTCCGGGGTCATTTCCAGTATCGCCTCGGCAAACAGCGGAAATGCGCTGTACAGGCTGGCCTGTCCGAATGACAGAAGAAACATCGCTCCCAGCAGAAGCATTACGGGACCGCCGGTCGATTTCTGTTCTGCGGCCAGTTTACGCCAGAATCCTGGCAGAAACACACTGGGCCTGGAGACACTGACCTGTTCCCTGTTATCGGTGGATTTGGATGTATCAACGGTTTCCGGCAGAAAAAATAACACCAGCAGGAAACTGCAGAAAGAGAGGAAGGCGGCAAAAAAGCCGGGCAGCCCGAAACGCCTGAGCTCCATCCATTCGGCAATTCCGGCAAACCCAACGGAAGCCACCCATTCCTGAAAGCCGGGATGAATCAGTCCCGATGCCAGTGCCGGTCCGAGTACAAAACCGATTCCGAAGGCAGCACCGATCAGTCCCATGCCTTTGGCACGATCCTCCTCGGAAGTCACGTCTGCGATATAGGCCTGGGCGGTCGCGATATTTCCACCCATCACACCGGCAACCAGACGCGATAAAAACAGCACAAACAGGGAACCGGCAAATCCAAACATGATATAGGCGATCACGGCGCCTCCGGTACTGAGCAGCATGATGGGGCGTCGTCCGATGCGGTCTGACCAGCTGCCCCAAATCGGTGAAAATACCAACTGTGCGACGGAGTAAATGCTGTAAAGGAGACCGATAACCACGGCGCTTGCCGCAAATTCTCTCGCATAAAACGGAAGCAGCGGCAACACAAGGCCGAAACCGATCAGATCGATCAGTACAACCAGAAAAACCGTGGCAAGAGAGCCCTTTTTCAATGATCCGATCCCCCCTGCCCGGACACCAAACGGCCGATCACACGATCGGCGGCCGCAACGGTTTTCCGGATGACAGCCTCATCGTGGCAGTGAGACACAAACCATGATTCGAATGCGGACGGCGGCAGATAGACACCTTCCCGCAGCATACCATGGAAAAAGCGGCTGAAGAGTTGTGTATCTGTACGGCTGACGTCAGAAAAGCTTTTTACGGGACCATCACAAAAGAAAAAGCCCAGCATGGAGCCCACCCGCTGGTTCACAACCTTGATGCCGTGCGCGTCAAAAACCTCCTTCAGTCCGTCTTCAAGATGTGCCGATTGCCGCTCGAGATCATCATAAATCGAGGGATTTTCATCCAGGTGGGTAAGCAGCGCGAGCCCGGCACTCATTGCCACAGGATTTCCGGAGAGCGTTCCGGCCTGGTAAACCGGTCCGTCGGGTGCCACCACCGACATCACTTCCGCGCTTCCGCCAAATGCCCCTACAGGCATTCCGGCACCGATAACTTTTCCGTAAGTAACCAAATCAGGCTGAACGCCATACCTTTCGACCGCTCCCCCCTTTGCGATCCGGAAACCGCACATTACCTCATCAAAAATCAACAGAGTGCCATGCTTGTCACATAGTGTGCGCAGACCTTCCAAAAAGTCCTCTGCGGGAGGCACGCACCCCATATTACCGGCCACCGGTTCAAGGATCACTGCTGCAACTTCGTTGCTGTTCTCATCAAGCAGGCGGGTTACGCTTTCCAGGTCGTTATAATCGGCGGTGAGGGTATCCGCGGCTGTACCGGCGGTTACTCCGGGGCTGCTGGGCTGTCCGAGGGTGAGCGCGCCGCTACCCGCTTTAATCAGAAATGAATCGCCGTGCCCGTGGTAGCACCCCTCAAACTTTATGATCTTGTCGCGCCCGGTATAGCCGCGTGCGACACGAACTGCGCTCATGCAGGCTTCGGTACCGGAGTTGGTCATGCGAATCTTGTCGAGCCCCGGCACCATCACACACACGCGTTCAGCCATGCTGTTTTCCAGTGCGGTTGGTGCGCCGAAAGAGGTGGATCCCTCCGCTGTTCTCTGCACAGCCTGAACAACGGCCGGGAATGCATGGCCGAGAATCATGGGTCCCCAGGAACCGACATAGTCGATAAACTCATTTCCGTCTTCATCAAACAGCCGGGCGCCTTGGGCCCTGGTAAAAAAGAGCGGCGTTCCGCCGACACCCTTGAACGCCCTGGCCGGAGAGTTGACGCCTCCGGGAATTCGTTTTTTAGCCTCTTCGAACAGTAGCTGACTTTTGGGATAGCTCATAACATCAATAATATTAAAAGATTAACATAAACCAAGGTGTCGCTTTTTCGGAGATTCAAGAATACAAAAATCGTGCAGAAAATTCAGCCTCGTCCCGCTGTTCTTGCGCTGTCGTAACGTAACCACCCAATAAATGAAAAGCGTTTCTTCGAAAAAACACTTATGATACGTATCATAAGCGCAAGTACAATGTTATTAATCAAAACATTCGGCATATGCGACACTCACACTTTTTGTTGCCGGCCGTGGTCATAATTTTCACTCTGTCGGCTTGTGGTAACGGTGAACCGGAAGAACGTGCATCATATGATGTTCGAGGACAATATCTGGGCATGGACCTTCAAGGCGAGTCTATATCCGTCGTTCACGAAACCATACCCGATGTGATGAATGCCATGAGAATGAGTCTGCGAATCGATGACGAGTCGGTTGCTGACGGGCTGGAATCCGGCGATATCATTCTATTCAGGATGGTGCAGACTGACCGTGGCTGGTACATCCGTGACATTGAGCCGTTACCGGAGGATACCGAACTGGATCTTCCTCCGGAGCTCCATTAGTTCGGCTCCTCAACAAAGCAAAAAAAAACGGGAATCCTTTGGAAGGAAACCCGTTTTATCAATCTGATTCCGGTCGAAGCCGGGAATGATCATCAATATCTGCCGCCACGCTGGCCGCCGAATCCGTTCTCTTTTTTTGCACGAGCCTGGTTTACAACAAGCACGCGATCCATAAATTCGGATTCATGCAGATCTTCGATAGCTTCATTTGCTTCGCCCTGATCACCCATATCTACAAAACCGAATCCGCGGGAACGGCCGGTTTCGCGGTCGGTGATAATTTTTGCCGAGGAGACATCACCGTATTCGGTGAAAAGTTCTAAAAGCTGGTCTTCACTTGTTTTAAAGCTGAGATTGCCAACATAAATCGTGGTCATATTCGTCGTATTTTATTTTAAGGGTTATGTAACTTGGCAATTTCAACGGAACAAGCGTCATTAGTCTGCCACCACCGATATCTGACCGGGGAAACGAGCACAGGGCCTTGCGGCGTGTTACTCTGGCCACTCTTGAACGCAATAAAGCAGGGGTTGGCTTACAACCCGTGATCAATATTTCATCATTCAACTATCAAAAGCCAATTATTACAAGTTACGAAGAAAAAAAGCGATATCTATATTTCTTTTTTTCATTGTGTTCGGGCTTCATGATGTGGTGAAATAACCGCGGCGAAAACGGCCTGGCGTTTTTTTTGCTTTTAAGGGGGCTGCAGGTGATGGCCCGAAGTAGTGCTACCGACTGCCGGTCAACAGCCGGATGGCATCCTCCGCCCAATAGGTAGCGACAAGGTCGGCACCGGCGCGTTTGATTGCGATCAGGCTTTCCATCATCGCGTCCTGCTCATCGATCCATCCCTTTTCAGCGGCGGCCTTGATCATCGCATACTCACCGCTCACCTGGTACACGGCAACCGGAACCGACACACTTTCTCTGACGGCACGAACCACATCCAGATAGGGGAGGCCCGGCTTGACCATCACCATGTCTGCCCCTTCCGCTTCGTCCATCTGCGCCTCCCTGACGGCCTCGCGAACATTGGCAGGATCCATCTGATAGGTTTTCTTGTCACCGAAGCCCGGCGCGGAGTCCAGTGCATCCCGGAAAGGGCCGTAAAAACCGGATGCATATTTGGCACTGTACGCCATGATTCCGGTATCGGGGTAGTTGTTCGCCTCAAGCGCTCGGCGAATCTGGCCGATGCGGCCGTCCATCATATCGGATGGCGCCACATAATCGGCTCCGGCCCGGGCATGGCTGACCGCCATTCGCGCAAGTATATCCACCGTTTCGTCATTTACAATTTCTCCATCCTTTACAATGCCGTCGTGACCATAGCTCGAGTAGGGATCAAGGGCGACGTCGGTCATAACCGTGAGCCCCGGCACCGCCTCCTTGATGCGTTTTACCGCGGTTTGCATCAAACCCTGTTCATTCAGCGCCTCGGTTCCCTCATTGTCCTTCCTGGCTTCGGGGACCTTCACAAACAATAAAACCGCCTGAATACCCAGTTCATGCCATTTTGCTGCACGGGATACCGCCAGATCAAGCGACATGCGGTAGTAACCCGGCATGGAGAGAATCGGATCCATGATATCCTTCCCCTCCGTTATAAACATCGGAGCGATAAAATCGGATGGATTGAGGCTGGTCTCGGATACGAGTCGACGGAGGCCGGCATGCCGGCGGTTGCGTCTGCCGCGTTTGAGAGGATAGCCTGATAAAAAGTCTTTGTGCTGCGTTGTCATATCCTGCAGAATTTGATTTTGAGATTGCCGGCAATGCGGAATGCCCACCGGCCCTGGTTCTGATATTAATCAATTCAGAGCATACCTTCCGGATATAAACCGGGAAACCACCATCCGGCTGCATGAATGGGGATGCCGAGCCTGAGCGGAGCCCTGTGGCTGTCCGATTCGAGGAGCCCTTCGTCCAGCAGACGGCTGATCATGTTTCTCGCCGTGCGCTCACCCAGGCCCGTGATGCGCGTCATTTCTCCACGGGGAACAGCTCCACGCAGCATGACGGCTTCCAAAGCAAATCTGGCTTCATCCCGGAGCTCCGGTTGATCAACCATCCCGGCAGAGCGCAAAGACACATACTTGTGCATTCTGGGAAGCAGCGCATCGGAATCCAGCAGCCGGTGCACGAACCGGATCTCATCAAGACATACATTTAGATAAAAATGACAAAAATCTGTCACCCTGCAAAGCGACTCCCGCTGGCGGGTTGTTTTGGATGAATTAGTCTGACCCGGATCTGTGGGTTGTTCTCCGGCATATTGCGCTTCATTACCGAAGAAGTCCATATACGCTTCCCGGTTTCGCGCCAGTCCGCGAGAAATCGTCCAGAGTCCGCCGGCATCCGCCTGTGCCTGTTTCAGCCAGGCATGACTTACAAAACGGGCTATTTGGCCATTACCACCGGCAAATGGGCGCATTCGCATAAAATGATAGTGTGAAGCAGCAGCGGCAATCAGGATATCGGCTCCGTGAAATGACGCGCTATTAAAAATGTCAGAGAACTGATGTAAGGTCAACTTTGAAGAATCCTTGACAATCCCTGTATCAGACCGTGCATCCTGTTTACCGGCAGGCCGCTGCGCTTCTGATATTTCGGTGTTCCCGGTTCCATGCGTAACTGTGTCATGAATCCTTTTTTCCGATTCGCCTGTTCCACCGTTCGAATTTGTCCGCTGTTCGCCGGGGGCAATACGAACAAACTTTCCGCTGTCGGGATCCCTGAATTCCCGGAACTCTTTCGGAACCCTCCTGAAATATCCGGCATGCAGTCCTGCCACGAAATCATCGTTGCAGATATTGCGTCCTGGTTCATCCACAAGCTTCTGATCCAGAAATTGCCGGATTTTGACATGTGCCCTGCTGAGAAGCTGCAGGCTCCTTTTCTCCGCGTCACTCTGAAACTCACCCTGAAATGCCTGCTCGATATATTTCGGATGCAGCTGGCGGCCCTCCATCACATTGGAATAGTAGCAGCTTACAAAGTCTGTCAACTTCCCGAGACGCTTCCGCAACTCCGGGTGCACAAGGGCCCCAAGCGCCGCCGCTGCCCTGACAACAGACACGGCCTTGTCGCGCAGCTGATCACGCTGCTTCGGCATAAACGCTTGCGTCGTTTCATCCGACATATTTTCCTATATTTTTTGCCGGTTTATTTTCCTGTTTAATTTCTGGTTATAATAGTACATATATAGCTAATAATAAAGGACCGTAATCAGATAAAAATATTCCTAATATTTCATTTATTACCGGTTCATATTCCGGTTATACAATAATTCGGGTTCCCTGTTGAATAATCTGTTTCGAGACCCATATCCATCCACCCGGAACACAAGCTCTGCGGGGATGCCCGGTCATGCGGATCCTAATCAACCCAGTTGCGGGGTGCTTTCAGTACATCTAAAAGGTGCGATTCTCGTGATCCTTCCCTGATCACGGGGTTGTAGTCCCATCTGACACGTGGCGGAAGGCTCATTAGAATAGATTCAATCCTCCCTCCGGTTTTAAGTCCGAATAACGTGCCACGGTCATGGATCAGATTAAACTCGACATACCTGCCTCGTCCCAACTCCTGAAACATGCGCTCTTCAGCCCCCCAGGGCTCATCGGCTCTTCTCTCGACAATCGGCAGATAGGAGGGGAGAAAAGCCTCCCCGCAACCAGTCGCTACCTGCAGCCAGAAGTCAATGGAATGATCCTGGTCCGCTCTTGCATAATCGAAGAAAATACCTCCTACTCCCCTTGCTTCTCCGCGGTGAGCATTGTAAAAATAGTGATCGCATGACTCCTTGAATCGCGGATAGAGACCCGGGTCGAGAGCATCACACGTTTTTTTATAGCTGAGATGAAAATGACGCGTATCCTCTTCAAACAAATAATAGGGTGTGAGGTCGGCACCGCCTCCGAACCAGGCATCCCGGATATCGCCTCCCTCCTGGTCATACAGTTCAAAATAGCGGTAATTGGCATGAACAGTCGGTATCATGGGGCTTTCCGGGTGCAGAACCAGCGACAATCCACATGCGTAAAACCATCCACTGTCGACACCGAAACGTTTTCGAATCGGCTCGGGCAGTGCACCATGCACCGCCGACACGTTTACGCCTCCTTTTTCAAAAACACCGCCACGTTCAATGACGCGGGTTCTGCCGCCTCCGCCACCGGATCGAATCCATTTATCTTCACGGAACGTCTCCTTTCCGTCCGTTTCTTCCAGGGCCGCACAAATGCGATCCTGGGTATCATACAGCCAATTGGTGAATAACTCTTTAACAGACAATGCTGATACCCTGCCAGTTTCGGTGTTCAGAAAAAGGAAAAATCACTCCTGGTAATAACTTTTTACTGCTTCAACAAATGCCCTGGCGTTTTCAACCGGAATATTCGGGAGGATGCCGTGTCCCAGGTTGACAATATATCGGTCCTTGCCAAATCGGTCTATCATTAGTCTGACCTGTTTTCTGATTTCCGGGATCGGTGACAGCAACCTGCTGGGATCGAAATTTCCCTGCAACGTTATTGTACCTCCGGTCACTTTTCGGGCATACTCCGGACTGACGGACCAGTCGACCGAGATTGCGGCCGCATCTGTCTCTTCGGCCAGTTTGTCGAGGGCAAACCATGCTCCCTTGGCAAACAGTACCACCGGAGCTCCGGTCACCTCCTCGGAAATTCGTTTAAGATAGGGCATGCAGAGGAGATTAAAATCCTCGGGGCCGAGTAGTCCAGCCCAGCTGTCAAATACCTGAACGGCGTCGGCACCGGCACGAATCTGCTCATTCAGATAATCGATGATTACATCGGTTAGCAGCGATAACAAATATTCCGCCGCTTCAGGATATTTGAAGCAAAACTCTTTTGCCCTGGCAAAATCTTTGGATCCGCGTCCTTCCACCATGTAACAGAGAAGGGTCCATGGCGCACCTGAAAAACCGATCAGAGGCACCCTGCCGCTCAGTCTGTCCGTGGTAGCGTGAATGCCCTTCATTACATATGAAAGCGCGTCATTCGCATCTATCGACCTTACTGCAAGTGCGTCATCCGGATGTGATATGGGGTCATCAAGAACCGGTCCGATTCCCGGTTTCATCTCGATATGCCAGCCGAGCGCGCGCGGCACTACGAGAATATCCGAAAACAGGATCGCCGCATCCGGACCTATTTCATCAATCGGCAGGCAGGTTATTTCAGCCACAAGTTCCGGTGTCTCACAACGCGTAAAAAAATCGTACTTCTCCTGAAGCTTCAAATAGGATGGCAGATACCGGCCGGCCTGACGCATCATCCAAACTGGTGGTCTAGGCACAGGCTCTCCCGCCAGCGCTTTAAGATATAAATCGTTATCAGGTTTTTGACGCATAAAATCAGTTTATATCAGTTTAATCATTTCCTGAAATGATGGCGAATCTGCGACCAGAGGAACGCGCCCGGTCTTTTTCCGTACCACTTCGGCCGTTGTGCCCCCCACCGCTACCGCTTTCCAGTCGCCTTCCGGCAGTCCGTAGAGCCGCATGAATTCGGCAACGCCATTCGGACTGAAAAAGAAAATGGCGTCCACTGCAGTATCGATGGGTTGAGGGTCTGTGACCGGACAACTTCGGTAAACCTCAACCTCCGTGAACTCCACCTGAAATTTTTTGGCGATATCCCGAATTTCAGAACGACGGTCAACCGAACAAAAATGTACCACCGAGCGAATTCCGTCTCTAACCATTTTCAATGCCAACGCCGAACCATGGTGTTCACCTGCCATCCGGGTTTCCGCCTCTGGAAACAATTCCTCAGTTGAGCTACGTGTTTTTTCACCAACGACATAGATCGGAGGAACCGATAAATTTTGCTTCTCTGCTCGTGGCTCTCGGCCTTTTTCTGCACTTTTATCATTCAGTGTGCCGGATCCGGCCTTTGTTTCGTCGCTCAATCCCTTCCAAACCCGCCACCAGCCCTCCACGCCCCTTCTGCTGGTAAAAACCCAGGCCTCGGGTGTCGGCTCTGCGAAAACCGAATCGATTACAAATCCGGTCGGGGTAATCCAGCGGTAGTAAAACGCAGGATAATCCAGCAGTAAAATACCCTGCGCGTTTGCCATGTCCATATCTCCGGAAGCAGAGGGTCGTGTTGAAATAACAACCTTTCTGTTTTCGACGGTTTGCTTTCCCGGTTTGGTCATCTGCCTTTTGGATGAAATCTTACCTTCGGAATCGGTCGGCCCGCCCCCGTCTCCATCTATGGGCTCCGTCATTTGGCCAGAGTTCTTCGAAAGGTCCCGAATCAACGCATCGGCTCCGCGTTTCAAAGCCTCTTCCGCGGCTCGCACACCCAGCCCTTCGGCATTGTCCCGCGCCTCCTGCATCTCAAACGAAATCATTCCGCTGCCATCCGGGTATACAGTATTGACGCGCAATCGAACCTGTCCGCCTGCAATTTCCGCAAGGGCTCCGACTGGTGCGCTGCATCCCCCTTCAAGGGTATGAAGCACATCCCGCTCTATCTTTGTGCATAACGCGGCATCTTCATCATGCACATTTCTCAATACCGTCCTGACATCTACTGCATCCTCACGCGTCATTACTCCCAGCGCCCCCTGAGCCGGTGCAGGAATCATCCAATCGAGTTTCTGGTGCATTGCATGATCCAGCTCCAGTCTGCGGAGTCCCGCTGCTGCGAAGATTGCACCGTCCCAATCACTGTCATAGAGTTTTCGCAGCCGGGTCTGAATGTTTCCGCGGATGTCCACCATGGAGTGGTGGGGATATTTCGCCAGCCATTGCCCGATCCTCCTGTTACTGCTGCTGGCGATGATCGTGCGATGATTCCGGTCGGACAGCCTCTGCGATAACGCATTAATTAACGCATCATTTTGCGTCACAGAATCCTCCTTACGCTTCCCCTCCTTGCCGGTGTCTTCAACATAATTTCCGGAGGCGATATCTTCTCTCAGCGCTTTGCGAAAAACGATTACATCTGATGTTTCTTCACGTTTTCCAACAGCTGCAATGCAGAGACCGGACGGTATCCTGGTCGGAATATCTTTAAGAGAATGGACAGCCAAATCAATTTCACCGGCTAATAGCGCGTCATCCAGAGCTTTGGTAAAGACCCCTTTGCCCCCCATCAACGGCAGCGGCGTATCCAGAACCCGATCCCCTTCCGTTTTGATATAGATCAGTTCGGTGGCGTACCCGGCGTTTCCCAGGATTGTTGCGACATGGCGGGCTTGCCAGGTTGCAAGAAGGCTGTCCCGCGTTCCAATGCGAAGGGGTTTAGCTGTCAACGGATGACTCCGATTCCAGTTTAAACATGGAGTGGACCAGGCGGGTGATCTCTTCGGGTGCATCATGGTTCTCCCTTAGATGGTCAATGGAGTGCGCCATGATCTTGTTTACGATTCTTCGGGTGAGGTGGTCCACATCTTCAAATGCCTGCTCCGGAATTCGCGACCGGAACTTGTCCATCTCACGGCTTCTTATATCATGAAGTTTGTCACTCAGCGCCCGGATGGTAGGCACAACCTTTTGCTCGGAGAGCCATACTTTGAAATTTTCAATCTCTTCATCTATAATGGCTTCAACTTTGGGCACATTCTCTTCTCGCCTTTTGAACGCCTCGTCTGTAGTATCCCGGAGGAGATCCATGTTCACCAGTTCAACATTGGGATGACTTCCCAGCTCCGGATCAATATTTCTGGGGACGGAGAGATCCAGCATAACCACTTTTCGGTCGCTTCCCTCAATCCCGGACAGTTGCTCCCGGCGAATCACGGGATGGTCGGCTCCGGTTGCCACGATAACAAGATCCGCCCGGCCAATTTCGGAACTCAGGCTTTCAAGACCGGCTACAGGGAGCTGAAACCGGTCACCGAGAGTTTCAGCGCGCAGGCGGTTGCGGTTAAGCAGCACCACATTCCGGGCGCCCATCGATATCAGGTTTTTGCAGGTGATCTTGCCGATTTTTCCCGTTCCAACCAGCAGGATATTCTTTCTTGCTATCGACTTTAATTTGTTTTTCGCGTACCGGACTGCCGCATATGCCGTGGTAGCGGCACCACTGGCCAGGTCTGTTTCTGTGCGCGAGCGTTTGTGGGTACGAAGCACGAACTGCATCAGCCTGTGCAACACGGTATCCGCCATTCCCATGGAGCGGGTATGCTCATAGGCCTCCTTTACCTGCTTGACGATCTGCAGGTCCCCGAGAATCTGGGCATCCAGACCGACCGTCACCCTGATCAGGTGCCTGACGGCATCCTCTCCCTCAAAAACAAATCCGGATTCATCGAACTCCTCCCGAAGACCTTCGCTGTGTTTGACCAGCAGCTCAACCAGAATCCCGGGTGTGGAAGTGCGGCCAAATATCTCGGTACGGTTGCAGGTGGAAACAATGATCACATCCCTCAGCCCGATTATGCGCGCATCCTCCAGAAAACGACGCCTCTGATCCTCAGAAAGGCTGAAGCGTTCTCTGAGAGCCACATCGGCTTTCCAGTGGTTAATACCAGCCGCCGAAAATTCCCTGATCTGCGGAGTTGATGCCTTCATTCAATTAGTAATCAAAATCTGTTAGGATGCCGGTTGCGCACTGCCGCTTTTCTCCACAGTCGCCGGATCACCCGTAATATGCCCTATTTTTCGGAAAATTTCATCCTGCAGAGCCTTCAAAAAATCAGGATGATCGTTCAGCCCTTTACTGGTAATAAGCTTATCCACCTGTTTTTTCTGCTCTTCGATAGCTTCGTGCAGTTCGATCCCCAGCTCGTGCAAGGTTTCAATATGGTCCGTCACAAATGCAACGGGAATCAACAGGATGTGTTTTATTCCATAGTCCAGAAGGCGGAAAACGAGTTCTTCGGTATTGGGCTGGGTCCATTTGGACGGCCCCACACGCGACTGATACCCGAGCCAGTGTGTCTCACCGTAATTACGCATTTTCATAATTGCTTCTACGGTCTCTTCAATATGCTGTGTGTAGGGGTCTCCCTTGGCCACTTCACTGAGCGGTGTTCCGTGTGCAGTAAAAACCAGGTGCACTTTACTGCGTTCTTCCTCTGAAAAATCCTCTTCAAGCCGCTCTTCAATTCTGCTGTTCAGGGCGGAGAGATAGTTCGGATTCAGATGATACTGGCCGATATGGTATTCCTGCCATCCGGGGATCTTGCCCGTTTCGATATTTTTTTGGCGGATGTGTTCCCAGTTCCGAAAACTGCTTCCGGTGGTCGTATAGGAAAAATGGGGATAGAGGGGCAGCAACACCAGATGCTCTATTCCATCGGCCATCGCCTCTTCAAAAACATCATAATCAAACGGCACCCAATAGCGCATGGCGGTGTATACCTTCACAAAATGATCCGGCCAGGCGCTTTTTATCTGTTTTTCGAGTGCTTTACGCTGAAGTTCGGTGAGCGGGTTTATAGGAGAGCAGCAATCCGATACCACTTTATCCCGGCGATTCGGACAATACTTGCTGCCCATACATCCATTGGGACATCCGTTGATCTCCCGATACTTCTCTGCGACGCCCTTGTAACGAAACCTGGCAATGGTCTTGGCCAGGCGCTTCTGAAATCCGCCCCCTCCAAGATTGATGATATCCTGATCTCCGAAAAGATTTTCCAGAAAGGAACGCACTGCCGGCTCGGAAGTGGGTCCACCGAGGTTCATCAGCACTACACCGATTTTTTTTCCGCTTTGACTCATGTACATCCAGATACGTTTATTGTGTTTGCAGACTCGCGGCACAGATCATCTTGCGCAAACAGCAAACGGCCCCTAAGGTAAGTAATTTCATGCAAAGATGCAGAGTTGCCGCTGCCGAATATGAGCCCTGCAAGTTGCGCTTCCCGACCGATTTGTGCTAAACTGATTGCGCCTCAGAATCTTCCTCCAGGGCGTCCAGGTAGAAAAAGAATCGGCTGCCTTTCCCAACTTCGCTTTCCACCTGGATGTCTGTGCCATGCGCTTTTAAAATCCCTTTAACAACGGACAACCCGAGTCCGGTTCCCCCCTTGTCGCGGGAACGCGCCTTGTCGGTACGGTAAAAGCGGTCGAACAGCCGCGGCCAGTGGGCTTCGGGTATGCCGATGCCCGTATCGCTGACCGATACCTCCACCTGTCGTCCCTCTCTTTGATAGGAAAGTGTAATGGTTCCGGCATTGGTAAATTTGATGGCGTTGGAAACAAGGTTGTCCAGCACCTGTTCAATTTTGCCGGGGTCGGCAAGTACCATGCAGGAGTGGTTATCAATTTTCAATTCCACCCCTTTGTTTTTCGCGTTCTGATGATACCAAAGAGCCAGGTTTTCAGCTATATCCGCCAGGTTCACCGGCTGGGGGATGACGAACTTTTCGTCGGAATCAAAACGCTGCAATGTCATCAGATCCTTGAACAGGCGGTCTATGCGACCGGCCTGGCTTCTGAGATTTCTGGCATACTTCTGCCGTTTCTCGTCATTCAGGTTGGGTAGCTCCAGCATTTCCAGCGACCCCATGATAGTGTGGAGGGGGTTGCGGACTTCGTGGGTTATGTCGGCAAAAAACTGGTACTGCTTTTCATTCAGCTTCTGCAGATGCTCGTAATCGGCCCGAAGCTTCTGTGCCATCCGGTTGACGGAATCGGCGAGTGTTCCGATCTCGTCGGAGCGCCTGACCCTGATCACATGGCCGGTATCGCCGCTGGCTATTCGCTGAACATCCCTTGTCAGTTTGAGCAGAGGCCTTGCCATGTAGTGAGCCAGCATCGCGCTAAGCGCCAGAATCAACACAAAAGAGAATACCAGCCCGATGATGATAATCCGCCTCACATCCGCCACCGGCTGGAATATCTGGCTCTTTGGCTGGTTGATGACAAAAAAACGGGCCTCGTTCCGGCTCTCCACGATGGTGGCATACACCCAGATGTTGTCGTCGGCGGGATCGTCGATGGTGCGCAGTATCTCCTCTTCACCCAGCAGCTGGTTGATCTCGTCGGGATGGAGATGCAGGTGGGGAGAGCGCTGCGTTCCGACCGGATACGCCGCAAGCATGGTCCCGTTCGAGTCATACAGCGCGATGTTGTAATTGGTGGCCTCGCCAACACGCATCAACTCATCCTGAAGCTCCAGCCCGTCCGGCAGAAATTTGAGCGTGTGCATCATCCAGTAGCCGTCGCTCTCCATGTCGGCGACCTCCTGTTCCAGTATATAGGCACGGATGTAAAACAGGGCGTAGGCACTGCCCATTGTCACGGTTATAATCAAAATCACCGTTAGCGTCCAGGCCAGCTTGGAACGGATATTCATCAGGGATGGGCCGTTTCTTTATTCAGTCCATACCCCATACCGCGATAGGTCTTGATAAGCTCGCCGTCGTCCCGAAGTTTGAGGCGCAGGTTTTTTATATGGACGTCAACCGTGCGGTCGAAGACGTATTTCTCCTCATCGGTGATATATTCCAGAATTTCCTGGCGGGTATAGACTCTCTTGGGGTTCTCAAAAAAGAGTTTCAGGAGTTTGAACTCGGTATTGGTGAGTTCAATTTTCTGTCCGTTTTGCCATGCTTCCATATTATCGGGCGCGATGAAAACACTGCGGTATCCGATCCAGCTTCCTTTCTCCTGCGGCCTGCGACGCAACAGCGATTCCACATGCGCCTTTACCAGGTTAAGGCTTGCCGGCTTCGGGATATAGTCGTCGGCTCCCAGAGACAGCCCCGCGATCTCGTCCTTTTCCTGGTCCTTGGCGGTAAGAAAGATGACGGGAACATCCCCGAGGATCGGATGGGTTCGCAGATAATTGCAAATCTCGTAGCCGTCTTTGTCGGGCACCATAATATCGAGTATGGCGAGGTCGATCTGCCGGGCATTATTATCGATCAGCTCGATCGCCCGGGTGCCATCCATAGCCATAAGCACCTCATAGCCATGCATTTCCAGGTAATTACACAGCATCTCCGCCGGTTCGGCCTCATCCTCAACAAGTAAAATGGTTCGCTTGAAGTTCAAAATACCTCTTGTTTCCCTGGTTTCGAATTTTCGGTTCGGGATTTCCGGCCAGAAGCATTGTGATGATAATGGCCATCGTTCTCGACTGTGCCGAATATAAGAAAAAATATGCATTTCCGGTTTATTGGCCGTGACCCGGCTTCACCGGCTTGGCTGCTGGTGCGCAACCGGGAAGATCCGGCAGGGTTGCATCCACCGGGGCCGCAGAGCGGGACAGGCCTGCGCATGAAAAACTCCATCCTCAACGATTGAGCTTTCGCCATCGAAACAGGTGGTACAGCACAAACACCAGAAATACCACCGAAAAAAGAAACGCGTAATCAAAGAGCAGCACGATCGGCCGGTCGCTGATGTCGGGCCAGGCTCCAAACAGAAATACCTCGATCAGCAGCACGATGGCCGGCAGCAACAGCGCCATTTTCAGGCTTTCGCTGAAAACATAGTTCCATTTGCTTCGGCTGCGGGTTTCCGCGACCTCCTCCTCTTTCCATCGCTCATTCCAATCCATCGTACCGGTACTGGTCACTGTTGGTTACGTGCCCGGCAGTTATGCCATCGAAGACGGCACCGCCCGGCCGGTCCGTTCCATATCCCTTGAAGCTAAGGAATCGATACAACAAATGGCGGCGTCAATTGTGGGAAGAGGGGATTATTCCAGGCAGCCGTTACTCCGAAGCCGGGGGCATCAAAACGACTGGGGGCATGGGCCGCAATCCAGGGCCGGTTCCTGTTACATCATCCGCCGTCGTTTGTTCAGAAAAGCCAGCAGTGCCAGGTCAAATGGCGTCTGCGTGTCCACCTCCTCATATGAAATTCGCGCTTCGCTGCAGGCAATGCGAAAATCGCGGGTAAACTGATCCATCTTTTTTCTGTAGTCTTTCCGGATTTGTGAGGGGATCACATCCATTTGTCCGCCAGTTTCCAGATCCTCAAACACAAACCGGTCATCGGGGAAATCAAGATCCCGCTCGCTCCGTTTTTCCAGCAGGTGAAACAATACCACTTCATGTTTTTTATGGCGGAGGTGTTTCAGGGAGGAGATCAGCTCGTCGTGTCGGCGGGTATTTTCGAACAGGTCGGTCATCACCACAACCAGGCTGCGTCTGTTGATGCGTTCTGCCAGCTGGTGGATGGCGTCGGCCGAGGCGGTAAGGCGCGGTCCGGCATTCTCACTGTCCCTGGTTTCGAGGATCTCATCCATAATACGGTACAGATGAAGCAGGTGCGGATAGGAGGATTTTGCCGGAATAATTTCCCCGATTTCGCGGTCAAAAGGTACCAGTCCGCATCCATCCCGCTGCCGGTGAAGCATATAGGCAATGGCGGCCGCAAGATGTACGCCGTAGCGAAGTTTGGACCATTCGGCGAAATAACGGTACTGCATGGATGTGCTCACATCAAGGAGCAGGTAGCATCGCAGGTTGGTTTCTTCCTCATACTGCTTCACATAATGCCGTTCCGTTTTTCCGTACACCTTCCAGTCGAGGTGTTTCAGTTCATCCCCCGGGTTATAGGGGCGATGCTCGGCAAACTCGACACTGAACCCGAAATAGGGACTTTTGTGAAGTCCGCTGATAAACCCCTCCACAATCTGGCGGGCCTTGATTTCCAGCGGCGTGAGCCTGTTCAGCAGTTCGGGTGTCAGCAGCATGATTACTTTTTTTTCTTAAACTCTGTAAAAAACGGGAGAAATAAAATCTCAGACCCGGAAGCCGGGAACGGAACAAATGGATACAACACTCAAACTTCTTAAAAGTTTTTTTATTTTGATGTTCTGTTATCCTAACATGGAGTCCATTCTGATATGGCCACAATACTGACATCTTCCGGGCAGGTTCAATCCGTCCTCAAAAGCGCACCGGACATCCCCGTGCCAAAAGAGCTGCTGATGGTCACCCCCGACCATTTCTCGGTCGAGTACATCATCAACCCCCATATGTCCGGCAACATCGGCACGGTCGACAAGGAAAAGGCCCGTTGGGAGTGGGAGGTGGTCCGCGACAAATTCCGCAACCTGGGGTTGCTGATCCACGAACTGCCCGGCCAGCCGGGTTTGCCCGACATGGTTTTTTCCGCCAACCAGAGCCTGCCGATACTCGACAACAACGGCAGGAAGCATGTTCTGATGAGCATCATGCATTCGGAGCAGCGCCAGGAGGAGGTTCCCTACATCGAGCAGTGGTACCGCCGCAAGGGGTATGAAGTGCACTACCTTAACCCCGACCGCGTTTCCGATTTTGAAGGCATGGGCGATGCCATCTGGCATTTCAGAAAGCGGGTACTCTGGGGCGGATTCGGGTACCGTTCGTCACCTGCGGCTTACGAGCAGATTTCCGCGGAGTTCGACATCCCGGTGGTGATGCTGGAGCTGAAACATCCCTCGTTCTACCATCTGGATACCTGTTTCTGCATTCTGAACAGCGACACCGTCCTGATTTATCCACCGGCATTTACCGCCGAAGGGCTTGAGCTGATCCATGCCGGGTTCAGCAACATCCTGGAAGCGCCCGCCCGTGAAGCCGAAGAGCTGTTCGCCTGCAACGCCACCTGTCCGGACGGCCGCAATGTCATCATCCAGAAAGGGTGCAAGGAGGTCAACCAGCAGCTTAAAAAACAGCGATTCGCATTTCATGAAGTCGATACAACCGAGTTTCTGAAGAGCGGGGGCAGCGTATTCTGCATGAAAATCATGCTCTGGTGATATTCCGAAATAGTTCGTATCTGTCATGCTGGTGGTTTGCCGCCCGGGAGCCCGGAGCGGTATCCGGCCACTTGTGCTTATTATCAAATTGAAACATAGTCTGTTCCCATGAGTAACCCATCAGGTGCACCGCCCAAGAAGCGTGACTGGTTCACCCGTTTTCTGGACGTCGTAGAGTGGCTTGGAAACCTCCTGCCCCACCCGGTAACCCTTTTCGCCCTGTTTGCCACCGGAGTGGTTTTAATCAGCGGACTGGCGGAATACCTGAACTGGACGGTACCCGATCCCAGGCCGGAAGGTTCGGCGGGCAGATCACCGGACGGAATGATTGAGGCGGTCAGTCTGCTGAACGGCGACGGCCTGCGTATGATTCTCGAAAATCTGGTGACCAACTTCACCGGGTTCGCACCGCTGGGTGTCGTTCTTGTAGCTCTTCTGGGGGTGGGCGTTGCCGAGCATTCCGGCCTCATCAGTGCCGTCATCCGGGGGATTGTCCTCAAGGCGGCGTCGGTCAGGCCGATCGAAAAACCCCGTTTCGGCGGTATTACCAACGAAACGGGTCTTTGGCGCATGTTCCTGTACCTGATGCGCCGGCTCAAATACATCATCCTGCGGCCCTTCTCTTTTCTGCTGCAGCCCCGAATCCTGGTCACCGTCGCGGTGGTATTCACGGGGATTGTCTCCAATACCGCCTCCGAGCTGGGGTACGTCGTACTGGTGCCGCTTGGTGCCGTGGTCTTTATGTCGCTGGGTCGGCACCCGCTGGCCGGACTTGCCGCCGCGTTTGCCGGTGTTTCCGGCGGGTACAGCGCCAACCTGCTGCTTGGAACCATTGATCCGCTGCTGGCGGGCCTGACCCAGGAAGCAGCCCAGCTGGTGGATCCCGCTTACACCGTACATGCCGCCGTCAACTACTATTTCATGTTCCTGAGTGTCTTCGTGATCACGGCTGTCGGCACCTGGGTAACCATAAAAATCGTGGAACCCAAACTGGGTCCGTACGATCCCGATATCGCCCTGGAAGATGTGAGCGACGAACAATCTATGGCGCCGCTTACCAAAACCGAGAAAAAGGGGCTTCTGTGGACCGCCCTCACCTTCCTCGGGTTACTTGCCATTCTAGCCATGGGCGTACTGCCCGAAAACGGGGTTTTGCGCAATCCGGAGACCGGGGAAATCCTCAATTCACCGTTCCTTAACGGTATTGTGGCCATCATTTTCATCGTATTTGTGATTCCCGGCTTTGTGTTCGGACGTGTTACCGGCTCCATGCGTTCCGACCGGGATGTCATCGAAGGAATGGCCAAATCGATGTCAACACTCGGTCTCTACATTGTCATCGTCTTTTTCGCCTCCCAGTTTGTCGCCTTTTTCGGATGGACCAACCTGGGTCAGATTGTGGCGGTAACCGGCGCCCAGTTCCTCCAGAATATCGGGCTTACCGGCCCCCTGGTCTTCATCGGGTTCATCATGGTGTCGGGTTTCGTTAACCTGATGCTCGGATCCGCTTCGGCACAGTGGGCAGTGACCGCCCCCATTTTTGTTCCCATGCTGATGCTGATCGGATACAGCCCCGAAGTTATCCAGGCGGCCTACCGGATCGGCGACTCTGTCACCAACCTTGTGACCCCGATGATGAGTTATTTCGGACTGATTCTCGCCTTTGCCAACAAATATGACAAGAACCTGGGAATCGGCACAATTATCAGCACCATGCTGCCCTACAGCCTCTTTTTCTTCCTGGGCTGGATCGTGTTGTTTTATTTATGGGTGTTCATTCTCGGCATGCCGGTCGGACCGGAAGCTCCCACTTATTACACTCCCTGAGTTACCGCCCGATAACTTCAACCGGCGTGCACCAGAAGAGAGTAAAACGACAATATCCGGGATCAGAACCAATAAATAATTTCTGCATAATATTTTTTTTGCTTACATTCTCAGGAATTTAACGTTTTAATAAAAACGTGGACTACCATGGGTTTTTCCGGCTGGTGTTTTTTATTACGGGTAATTTCGGTTGAGTGTGCAATACGCAGGTTTACGCCCGTAACCCTTTTTCGCCGGTATCTATCAGGACTGATCACAAGGGCCGCCGGCAATCCGGGGCCTGAAACCGACAAATATGCCCGGATCTGAGTTATTCAATACCATCCCACATGTGTTCTCAGGTTTTAACAAAATCCGGCTCTGTTTTTTTTCAGTGTCGGATTTTTTTTGTTCGGGTTCCTGCCTGCACATACCGATCCCGCAGCCTGCAGGTGCCGGACACTCCCCTTCGCCACTGGCGAGTCCCCTCTATTTTGTACCACCAGCATCTCTTCCTAAATCATATCACCATTAACACGTACCCCAGGCTTCATGCATCAACCCAGAACTGACAAAGCGATTCTAGCCCTGGCCGACGGAACGGTGGTTCATGGCTATGCCATCGGCCACCGTGGAACCACCGGCGGCGAACTCTGTTTCAACACCAGCATGACCGGCTACCAGGAAATTTTCACCGATCCCAGCTATCACGGTCAGCTGATGATGATGACCTATCCCCACATCGGTAATTACGGCGTCTCGGGCCGTGACGATGAAGCCCGAAAAGTGATGATCTCCGGGCTGATCGTCCGTGCTTTCTCCCAACACTACAGCAATACCATGGCCGACGGCGACCTGGACAGCTATCTAAAGCGTAATCGCATTGTCGGAATCACCGGGGTGGATACCCGGCGCCTGGTTCAGCACATCCGCCGCGAAGGCGTACTGAATGCCATCATCTCGAGCGATAACGACGACCCCGAGGCACTTGTCGAGCAGGCCAGGGAGTGGCCGTCCATGATTGGACTCGAGCTGGCCAGCAAGGTCAGCCGTACCGAGCCCCGCACCATCAAACCGGGGGATTATGAGTTTTTCCGTCCCGCTGTTTCTCAAAGCGATCCTCTCGCCACCGGTGCCAATGCCACCTACAACAAGCCGGAAACGCACCCGGCCGCACAGGCTTCCAATGCCGCGCCTGACGGCTCCGCCCCGGCCCAGTCCAGCGCAAAGGCCGGTTCCTCCGATACCACCGAGGTATCGTCTCCGGAGAGCGGACAGAGCGAAGCCGCCCATCAGAAGAAGGAGTCCTCATCCCGTCAAACGATGCTGAAAATTGCCGCCCTGGATTACGGTATCAAAAACAACATCATCAACAGCTTTGTCCAGCGCGGCTGCATGGTACGGATATTTCCGGCTCAAACGGATTTCAGCGAAATTGAGAAATGGAGCCCCGACGCGTACTTTTTCTCCAACGGCCCGGGCGATCCTAACCCGATGGATTATGCGCTGGAAACGGTTCGTCAAGCCAAAGCCACCGGAAAGCCCATGTTCGGGATCTGCCTGGGCCATCAGCTGATGGCGATGACCGAGGGGATGAAGGTGATGAAAATGTTCGTGGGGCACCGCGGCGCCAATCAGCCTGTCAAAAATCTCAATCGTGGCCGCGTGGAAATCACCACCCAGAACCACGGTTTCGCCGTTGATCCCGATTCGGTTACCGATGATGTGGCCGTAATCACCCACCGCAACCTGAACGACGGAACCCTCGAAGGACTCAACTACAAACAACTCAACGGATTCAGTGTCCAGTATCACCCCGAGTCTTCTCCAGGTCCGCACGATTCCTCCTACCTGTTTGATGAGTTTGTCGATCGCATCCTCCGATACAAACAAGAAAACGGATCGGGAGAGTGACCGCTAACAATCCCTGCAATCCGGCCATCAACCGTTTTTAATACGCAACTCAGTACCATAACACCATGCCCAAACGCACCGACATCAACACCATTCTGCTGATCGGGTCAGGTCCGATTGTTATCGGCCAGGCCTGCGAATTCGATTACTCGGGAACCCAGGCCTGCCGTTCACTGCGGGAAGAGGGGTACCGTGTGGTCCTCATCAACTCCAATCCGGCCACAATCATGACCGACCCGATCATGGCCGACGCCATCTACCTGAAACCGCTCACCACCCAGTCCATCCGCGAGATTGTCGAACTCGAGAAGCCCGACGCGGTGCTGCCGACCATGGGCGGACAGACAGCGCTCAACCTGGCCCGCGACCTGCACCATGAGGGGTACTGGGAAGAGAAAGGTATTGATATCATCGGGGTGGATATCGACGCGATCGACATCACCGAAGACCGGCAGAAATTCCGCGACCTGATCGAGCGCATCGGCATCGACCAGTGCCGGAGCCGTACGGCGAAATCGCTGCTGGACGCCAAGGAAATTGCCCTGGAACTGGGCGGGTTGCCGCTGGTCATTCGCCCGTCGTTTACTCTCGGAGGTACCGGCGGCGGGATTGTATGGACGGAGGAGGAGTTTGAGCGCAAGGTGCTGCGCGGTCTCGAACTCAGTCCGATTCATGAAATCCTGCTGGAAGAGTCCATTTTCGGCTGGAAGGAGTTCGAGCTGGAGCTGCTGCGCGACAGCAACGAAAATGTGGTGATCATCTGTACGATCGAAAACTTCGACCCGATGGGGGTGCATACCGGCGACTCGGTAACCGTAGCACCGTCCCAGACGCTGACCGACAAGCAGTTCCAGCTGCTGCGCGACGCCGCCATCAGGATGATGCGTTCCATCGGCACCTTTGCCGGAGGCTGCAATGTACAGTTCGGTATGGAGCCGGGCACCGACCGTGTGGTCGCCATCGAAATCAACCCGCGGGTCAGCCGCTCATCGGCGCTCGCCTCCAAGGCCACCGGGTATCCGATCGCCAAGATCGCCGCGAAGCTGGCCGTCGGCTACAACCTGGATGAACTGGAGAATCAAATCACCAAAACCACCTCGGCATGCTTTGAACCGTCGCTGGATTACGTGGTAGTCAAGGTGCCGCGATTCAACTTTGAAAAATTTCCCGGGGTGGATGAAGAGCTTACCACACAGATGAAAGCCGTAGGCGAGGTAATGTCCATCGGCCGCACATTCCCGGAAGCGCTCAACAAGGCGTGGCAGTCGCTGGAGGTCGGCCGCGGAGGACTGGGTGCGGACGGCTACGAGGAGATCAACCGCGAGGAGGTGCGCAAGCGGCTGCTCAAGCCGTACTGGGACCGCAGCCTGCAGGTACGCAATGCGTTCAAACTGGGAACAAGCGTTGAGGAGTTGCACGATGTTACCCGGATCGACCCCTGGTTCCTGGAGCAGATCAGCTACATGGTCAGCCTGGAGAACCGGACCGAGGGCCAGACCCTGTACAACATCGGAAAAGAGGATCTGCGGGAGTTGAAGCAGGCCGGCTTCTCCGACAAGCAGATTGCGTGGATGCTGAGTCAAAGCGATGTGGAAAACATCACCGAAGCCCAGGTCCGTGAAAAGCGGGAGTCAATGGGAGTCAAGGCGGTATTCAAGATGGTGGACACCTGCGCCGGAGAGTTTCCCGCATCCACCCCGTACTACTACTCCTGCTACGACGAAGAAAATGAGAGCGAAGTCACCGACCGGAAAAAAGTCCTGATTCTGGGAAGCGGACCAAACCGAATCGGTCAGGGCATCGAGTTTGACTACTCCTGTGTCCATGCCGTGCTGGCCGCCAAAGATATGGGATACGAGACCATCATGGTTAACTGCAACCCCGAGACGGTCTCCACCGATTTCGATACCGCCGACAAGCTCTATTTCGAGCCGGTTTACTGGGAGCATGTGTACAACGTCATCCAGCATGAAAAGCCGGAAGGGATCATCCTTCAAGTGGGGGGACAGACCGCACTGAAACTGGCCAAGCAGCTTACCCGGCACAATGTCCGGATTTTCGGCACGCCTTTCGAAATGATGGACCTCGCCGAGGATCGCGGCAAGTTTTCCGAAACCCTGCTCAGGCTCAACATTCCGTTCCCCGCCTACGGAACGGCGTTTACTGCCAGGGAAGCCAGCGAAATCGCCAAACGCATCGACTATCCCGTATTGCTGCGCCCCAGCTATGTGCTTGGCGGCCAGGGTATGTGCATCGCTGTAAAGGAAAGCGAGCTGGAGGAGCATGTGCGGACGCTTCTCAAAACCCATCCCGAAAACGAGTTTTTGATCGACCATTTTCTGGAGAACGCCATTGAGGTGGACTTTGACTCGATCTATGACGGAGAACAGCTCCATATCTGCGGAATCATGCAGCACCTGGAGCCGGCCGGGGTCCACTCGGGCGACTCCACCGCCGTATTGCCGCCCTACTCGCTGAGCGACCGGGTGATCGAAACCATGAAAGAGTATCAGCTTAGAATTGCCAAAGCGCTGAATGTCAGAGGTTTCATCAATGTCCAGTACGCCGTGCAGGGATCCGACGTCTTTGTGATTGAGGCCAATCCGCGTGCCACCCGGACCATCCCTTTTGTCGCCAAAGCGACTGGCCGCCCCGAAGCCGATATCGGAGTGAAAGTGATGCTGGGCGCCAAGCTTTCGGATTTCGATGATCTGGAATCAAAGCTGGAGAATTATGCGATCAAGGAGCCGGTTTTCCCGTTCGACAAATTCCCCGAGGTCAAAAAGGAGCTGGGCCCGGAGATGAAATCCACCGGAGAAACCATCTACTTCCTGAAAGACTTCCAGGACGAGCATTTCCGGAAACCGTTTGAGTTCAAGAATCTCTATCTTAGCCGGTAGCGGTTACTCCGGGATGAGACTGCCTGACATTTCGCTTTTGTCACGGCAGCGTTTAAAAGTCGTCGGGCAGGTTCCTGAATGCGCATGAACTGCCTTGACTTGTCGCCTCGGCTCACTCCCGTATTGCCGTTTCTTTTTTACCAGCAGCCGCATTAACGCAACTCTTCGGAACATGCTTCAAAAGAATCTGGTCATTGCTTTCGGTGGAAATTCTCCCGAACACGAGGTTTCGGTACTTACGGCCATCCAGGCGGCTTCCGCACTGGAGACGGCCGGCTGGAACCTGATTCCACTCTATATCACCAAGGACGGGATCTGGCTCACCGGCGAACATCTGCTGGACCTGGAGTCCTACAAGGATATCCACGATGCCGAAAGGCGTGGAACCCCCTGCCATTTTGAGATGGGCGATGACGGAATGGCGCGGCTGGCCGCTCTCCCCGGCGGCCTTTTTAGCCGGACCAAACGGCACCGTATCGACGCCCTGTTGTGTGCCTTTCATGGGGCCGATGGCGAAAACGGCGCTTTTCAAGGGCTTTGCGAAACATTCAACATACCCTATACCGGTTCGGATGTCTCCTCCTCGGCCATTGGCATGGACAAACGACTCGCCAAGGAGCTTTGCCGGCAGGCGGGAATACCGGTGGTGGAGGATGTCCGAATCCAGGAAGAGGAGTGGATACGGGAACAGGAACGGCTTGTAACCGCATGCGAACAGCTCGGGTTTCCGCTCTATGTGAAACCGGTATCGCTGGGAAGCAGTATCGGTGTGCATCGGGTAGGTGACCGGCAGGCTCTTGCCACGGCTGTCGAGGAGTCGTTTCGCTACGATTCCGGGCTCCTGGTCGAAAAGGCGGTCCACCCGCTCACGGAAATCAATTGCTCGGCCCTGGGTGATCAGGACGCCGTACAGGTCAGCGTCTGCGAACAGCCGCTCGGCAAAGAAGAACTGCTCTCTTTCGAGGACAAATACATGCACGGGGATGGCGGAAAGGGGATGGCGGCGGCCAGCAGACACATACCGGCGCCCCTGCCCGAGGAGCAGACCCGGCAGATCCGGGAATATACCCGCCACATCTTTCACCAGCTTGGCTGCTCCGGAGTCGCCCGGCTCGATTTTCTGCTGAATACGGATACCGGTGAAATCTTTTTCAATGAAATTAATACCATTCCAGGATCGTTTTCTTTTTACCTGTGGGAAGCCACAGAGGTACCGTTCGACCGACTGCTGGGCGAGCTGATTTCGCTCGCACTCAAACGACATCAGAAAAAAAACAGCCGTGTGCGCTCCCATGAAGTGAATCTGCTGAGTCAAAAAGCGGCAAAAGGGCTCAAGGGGCTGAAAGGCGGCAAGTAACCTCCCTGTAATTACTTATGGCACTTATGTCAGGTAAAAAAACCATGTGCGGACACGTTCCGGCTGACTCCTCGTCTTTAGTAACCGTCCTGTTCCTGTTCATCTCGTTTGTAATCCGGTTTTCGGGCGCTCTTGCGGGACTATCGAAAGCGATTGCCCATAACCGGGGCACATCAGGCAGACGGACACCATCCGGTCAGGTTTTCTTTTCACAACAGGCGCTTTCCGTCCCGGATGTTGCGTGCAACTGGAAGCCCGTGCAAGGCTCCCGTCAGTTCAATGCGAACCCGCATCCGGCTTTGTGGCCGTTGTTGCTGGCCGGTGCGTTTGTTCTGGCCTCCTGCGGGACATCAACAGAGACCGTGGTTGTAGACCGCCAGGCGAGGACTATCGAAGTAGAAGAGGACGAAATCGTGGAGGACACCTCAGTCCGGGTACTCAAACTTGGAGAAGTCAACCCCATACGAAGCTTCGATCCGTTATTTGCAGAAAATTCCGCAACCATGCGGGTTGTCATGCTGGCCTACGAGGGACTGGTGCGCTTCAATGAAAACGATGACATCGTTCCTGCAGCCGCCCGGGGCTGGGAGATTTCCTCCGACTCCCTCCGCTATACCTTTCACCTGCGGAATGATCTCTTTTTTCATGATGATGAGAGCTTTACCCAGGGGCGCGGGCGAAGAGTCACCAGCCGTGACGTTGTTCGTGTATTTGAGCGCATGGCTTCGCGGGATGTCCCCACACATGGCGCCGAACTGTTCATGAACACCATCCGGGGATTTGAGACCTACTTCCTCGAACAACACGAGCTGTTTTTTGATGCCGACAGAAAAGTCGACCGCATAACCGGGATCGAGACCAGCGGAAACGCCACCGTCATCTTCCACCTGGCCGAAACGGACCCCCATTTTCTTGAGAAACTCGCTTCTCCTTACGCCGTGCTTTACCCCTCTGAACCCTTTCGGTTTCGGGATGAGGGACTTCATCGCCATGCCGTCGGCACGGGACCGTTCCGTTTTGAGTCCTCTGTAGGCGACAGCATCCACATTTTTCTGCGAAATACCACCTACAGCGGTGCAGGTCAGCAAGACCGGCGCATTCCCAATGTCCACCGGCTTGAACTGCTCAATGTAAGCGATGAGACGCGCCTCTACTCTCACTTCACCAGGAATCGAATCGATGTCATTCCCGAGCTGGGTCTGCTGAGTATCCACACCCTTGTCGACGACAACAACGAGCTTTTTGAAGAGCTGCGCAGTTTGTACCGGATTGAGGCCAGGCCTGACCCCAACCCGGTTGTGGTGCGCTATAACGCGGCAAACCGGTTTGGGCTGGATCACGCCGATGCCGCGGCAATCCTGCGTCATGTGAACACCGACACCCTGCAGTCCGCTTTGCGAAACCCCACTCTCAGGGTCACTTACAAGCAGGAAGAATTCAGCCAGACCAATATCGGAAGGGTATTTCGCCGGTTTGGAAACGAGGGTGACCGCAGGATGCTGTTCGCATTCAACCAGGACAACCGGCCGCGGCTGATCACCTCACAGCTGGTCGGTCTTGTGGATGATAATCTGAATGTGGATCTGATTCAACGCCGTGTATTCAGCCGGGACACCTTCCTGTACACCGACTATCTGACCACATTCATCCCCGGAGTGGAACACGCCCCCCGGCCGCAGGAGGTGCTCAGACTGGAATCGGATCGTTATCTGCTTTCCAACCAAAGGATTGAAGGGATTCGTACCAACAGCCTCAGCTGGTGGATCGACCTTGCCCACGTACGGGTTAGGGACATCGATACACCCTAGTTCCGAATCGGGCGATTTCACCCGAAATCCTTTCATATGAGCAGTTTTTTGCCTATATTCAGGGGTTCAAAAAAATATTATTCTCCCTCCCCATGAACCTCTCAGTACTCGTCAATCAGGGCAGCGACAGAACGGCACAGGTTGCTGCCGAGCTGCTTGTTATGGCAGGCAAAATGGGGTTCCGAATCCATATGAGCAAGAAGGCGGCCAGGGCTGTAGCAAAGCACGGGAAGACGCCTAAAGTTCACACCTTTGATACCGAGCGGGAAGCGATGTCCATGGGGGAGATCACGATTGCCATTGGCGGAGACGGAACGATACTCAGAGCCGCCAGGCTGGTCAGGGAAATACGGCACCCGTTGCTCGGTATCAACAGCGGGCGCCTCGGCTTTCTTGCGAACGTTCAGCAGCAGCATATGAAAGCGGCACTCGTAAAAATCATGAATGGCGACTATCAGTTGGATCAGCGCCATTTCATCCAGGCGGAGTTCAGCGACGGCAGCATCGCTTACGCTCTCAACGAGTTTGTCTTTTCCAGAAAGGGTACGGTTTCGATGATTACGCTGACCGCCGAATATGACGGCAGCCTGATCAACCGATACTGGGCCGACGGCATTATCGTTTCGTCGCCGACCGGATCAACGGCTTACAACTTGTCGACCGGCGGACCCATTGTGCTGCCTCGCACCAATGTGATGGTACTTACGCCTATTAGTCCGCATACCCTGACGACACGACCGCTGGTGCTGTCGTCCCAAAAGAATCTGACCATAAAAGTAGAACCTGCAAATCAGAAGGTGCTGTTCTCTGGGGACGGCGCCAATTACGATTTGCCTGATAACGACCCGGTTGTGCATATCCGTCAATCTGACCAGGATATCCACCTCATCAAGCTTTCGGGCCAAAGCTATTTTCAAACCCTGCGGGAAAAACTCATGTGGGGTGCCGATATTCGCGAAAAATCTGAAAGTATTTCAACCATTAAACCATGAATCATTAAACCAGACAACACTATGAAAATTACCGTAGTAGGAGCAGGCGGCAACGTGGGATCCACCGTTGCCCTCACCATCGCTCAAAGAGACTTTGCAAAGGAGATTATCGCCGTTGACCTTGAAATCAAGAAGGACGACAAGTCCTTTTTCCCGTCAAAGGGACGGGGACTTGACCAGTGGCAGACCTCTCCCATCCTGAACTTTGACACACGGGTTAAAGGTACGGTGGATTATGAGGATACGGCCGATTCCGATATTTGCGTCATCACCGCCGGCCTTCCGCGCCGTCCGGGCATGAGCCGCGACGACCTGCTCAGCGCCAACATGAACATCGTAAAAGATGTTACCACCAAGCTGGTCAAATACTCACCGAACACCATAATCGTAGTGGTTTCCAACCCGCTCGACCTGATGACCTACGTTGCGTACAAGGCCAGTGGCCTTCCCGCCAACAAGGTGGTGGGTATGGCCGGTATTCTGGATACCGCCCGCTACCGCGCCTTCCTGGCCGAGGAGCTGAATCTCTCGCCGAAGGACATCCAGGCTCTTATCCTCGGTGGCCACGGCGACTCCATGGTTCCGCTGCCCCGATACACTACCGTATCCGGCATTCCGGTAACCCACTTCATCGGCAAGGAAAAGCTGGATGAAATCATTCAGCGCACAAAAGTGGGCGGCGGCGAGCTGGTCGGCCTCATGGGCACCTCCGCCTGGTACGCTCCGGGGGCTGCGGCCGCTCAGATGGTCGAAGCCATTGCCCTGGACCAGAACCGCATCTTCCCGTGTGCCGCATACCTCGAAGGACAGTTCGGTCTGAAAGACCTGTACGTCGGTGTGCCGGTGCGCCTTGGCAAAGATGGTGTTCAGGAGATTCTCGAAATCGATCTGAACGAAGAGGAGCAGGCTATGCTGGATGAGTCTGCCGATCACGTCAGAAAAGGCCTTGAAGACCTCAAGCGACTTGACTGATTTCGCAAGCGGACGTCATGAGCCGTCCTGAAATAAAAAAGCCCTGTCGGCATATCGCCTTCAGGGCTTTTTTTTATCCAGGCGTGCTGAAACGCCAAATTCTTCCGCATGTTTATACAGCGAGCATTCATTCGCTCACAAGTACCGGCATGCCATATAACAGCCGGTTTCGATTACGGAGCCGAGACCAGCACGATATTCTGAGCCACCAGCCCCTTGTCGTTTTCCACCAGATCGAACTCGAAAATCAGTTCCCTGCTGGGCAGGAAGCTGGTATCAAAATCCGCCTCAAACTGCGACACATGCGCAAATACGGTACGATAGGGGGAGTCGGGAGAGCGCGAATCGGTTATCCAAAGCTTGTCGTTGATTTTTGCGAGATAGCGCATAAAGCCATAGCCGTCGCTGTGTGAAAAATCATAGCAAACTCCGCGTACACGAGAGCCGACCGAACCCCATTCATAAGGCGATTTAATCGGAAGCAGGCCGGGGATCACATAACCGGATACATAGAGGTCAGCCTGACGTTTCAGTGTGCTGTCCATGTTGTCGAACCCGATGAGCTCCACACGGCATCCCTTGTCCTGCAGCGCATTGACCAGCCGCATGAACTTCTCGTTATGCGTGAGGATAACAATCCGATCCATGGTTTCGGCCTGCGAAACAATATCCACCGCCATATCGACATCAACGGCACCCTGCGAAACCACCTCGCCGGTATCAGGATCAATCAGTCGATCTACTGGCCGTTCAATCACTTTATACTGAAAATCGCGAAGCACTTCGCAGAACCGGGTCGTCTTGGCCTGGTAATTATCATCTTCCCGCGCGCGGCTGCGGTCATAGGCAAGATAGACATTCAGCCGGGCGGCATGACTCCCATCCCTCCCCGCAAATTTTCTGAGAATATCATAGCGTAATCCGTATCCGCCATTCATTGTGACGCTCACCGCGTCTACATAAATCCCGTATTTACTCATAGTGTAATGTAATTCCTAATGATGTTTTAAAAGTAACGTGAATAATAATTATTGAAATAAGTATTCAGTGGGGCACACACCTTCAATAGATATCTACATCGAAATACTAGAAACGGTTCCGCTGCTCATATATTCCGAAAACAACCAATGAAAGTAAACTTAATACGAACAACACCATTTTTGCAAGAAAAGGTTCAAAGATTTCGCTGCCAAAGCCGTGACCAAGAGCAACCACAAGTCCCGAAATAATAACTATTAAGCCATTCCTATACAGCTTGTACGGTGCATGGTAGACCTGCCGGGACAGGAGATACATCATCATGGCCATGGAGAAGAAGCAGGCCAGCGTAACCCACACCGCACCCAGCATTCCAAACTGAGGTACCAGCAGTATGTTCCCGAAAAGGGTGATGAGTGCCCCCAACATTGTGATTCCGGAGAGATACCACATTTTCTCCTTAATAAACACACCGGCCATAAAGTTCAGAAACCAGCCCTGGAACCAGTAGGCCATGAGCAGCCAGGGGACAATGTGAAGACCCATCCAGTAGCGGGAGTCGATCAGGGTGCCTTCAAGCAACGGTACCTGTAACCGGACAATGTGCTCCACAAACAAACCGACTCCGATAAACACAACCGCAGCGGCAATATTGAACCAGGTAAACACCTCGGCAAAGATCCGGCGGGCGTCATCACTGCCCGACTGCCGCATGAAAAACGGCAGCCATGCCATCCGGAACATCTGCACGGCCAGGAGCATGAACACCGACAACTTAATGCACGCATTGAAGATACCCGTTATATCATCGGCGGTATAGGAGCTTCCGTAAAGCCGGTCGACAGTCTCCTGGGGCATGTTGTTGACGGCAAACCGGCTGAGTACTTCGTTGATGGCGTGACTGAGTCCGGCCGGAATGTATGGCAGCCCGAACCATAGCGCTCGTTTCAGGATGGCGCCATCCCACCGACCCTGGTACATGTGTGATGTGAACCAGGCCAGGGCCAGCACGGTGCACAAGGAAGCGGCAACATTGCTGATCAGCACCGCCTCGATTCCCCATCCGGCAATGATCACCAGATAGAGGTTCAGTGAGACATTGATGATGACGTTCCCCAGGCGGATAAAGGCATAGGTGAATGATTTCCGCACCAATCGCAGCTCGGCAAATGGTACCATGCAAAGCGCGTCCAGCCAAAGAATGGCAAGCATCAGGTAGAACAGGTGCTCCCCGGAGAGGTGATGGAGGCCCTGAATGGCCTGGGCGGAGGCTGCGGAACCACCGGTGGATGCCTCGAGTCCGACCAGCGGAGCCAGCAGCGGCATGAACAGCCAGGATGCCAGGGCCAGGGCGGAAGCTCCTGCCAGCAGGCTCAGCTGAACCGTCTTGAAAACATTTCGTGCCTTTTCGCGGTCGGCTCCGTAGCGCAGGTAGGATGACTCCATCCCGAATGTGAACAGCACATTCAGGAATACAACGGCACCATAAATCAGACCGATGATACCGTAGGCTGCGGGATCAAAAAACTTGGTGTAGAATGGAACCAGCAGATAATTAATGAAACGGGCGGCTACACTGCTGATGCCGTAGACAAGAGTGTCGGAAAAAAGCTCGCGTAATTTGCCCACAAATTGCCTGCTATCCGTTTAGAGAGGTTTATAGTGGATTGATTTGGCGCACCGAAACAACCATGATAATATGTCCATTTACGGCAATGTGGTTTTCAGTCCGTTTCGTGAAGAGCTTCGACCGCCATCACATAACCGAAAAAACCGAATCCGCTGATCATTCCCCGGCAGGCGCCACCGGTCAGTGACGTATGCCGGAAGGCCTCACGCGCATGTATATTGGACAAATGGACCTCCACCGGTTGCACCGGAAGGAGTGTCAGGGCATCCCGCAGTGAGACGGACGTGTGGGTGAGGCCTCCAAAATTGACAATCATCCCATCATACGCCTCTTCAACCGCCTTGTGAACCCGATCCACCAGCTCGCCCTCATGATTGCTTTGAAAGAGCTCGAACCGGTCGCCGGGAAATCTTTGCTTGAGCATGGACATCAGCTGGTGCTGATCACCGGTGCCGTAGTGCTCCTTCTCGCGCCTGCCCAGCATATTCAGGTTGGGGCCATGCAGAATCAGGATGTTCATGCACCGGCCTCCCACTCTTTGCGCACCTTGTCGGAGAGCGCCTTCATCTCCGCCTCCGGCACATCAATGCTTTCACCCAGCGCCACTTTTTGCTTCTCATCATATATGGGAACCAGGTGGATATGGGCATGCGGCACTTCCAGTCCCTCCACAATCACACCCGTTCGAATGGGTTTCAGGGAGCGGTCCATGGCAAGCGCCACCGATTTCGCGAAAATCATCATACCGGCTAACAGATCATCGGGCAGATCAAACAGGTAATCGGTTTCCACTTTGGGAACCACCAGGGTGTGCCCCTTGCTGATGGGACTGATATCCAGAAACGCATAGAACCGGTCATCCTCGGCAATTTTGTAGCCAGGGATTTCTCCTTTGATTATTTTGGTAAAAATTGTAGCCATCGATTTCGGGTTTTGGGAACATTATCGGGCAGCCATCCGAACTGGAATCGAACCGCTGCCGGTACAATATCTCTCATTATGGCATGAAACCAAAAAAGAGAAGGTAATCACTGACAAGGATACTTGCAGACCAACTTGCAGGAGCCGATTTTTTTTCTTGAAACCGACTCCCATCGTCCTTATATTTAAAATCTTTGAAAAAAGGGACTGAATCGGTAGCTCAGTCGGTAGAGCAACGGCCTTTTAAGCCGTGGGTCGTGGGTTCGAGCCCCACCCGATTCACATCCACACAAGCCCTTGCAGGTCAATACAGTACAGACTTGCGGGGCTTTTTTTTATCCTCAGCCTGCGATAATCAGTGTCAAAGCGGCAAGAACAATAATGCCGAACGCCCATCGCACATTGGTCGCAATCACTTTTCCACCAATAAAGCGGACGATCGCATACTTGAACAGCGTGTTGGCGATCAGCGCAGTCAGTATCAGTTTCCATCCCAGAGTCGCATCAACCGTACCTCTCTGCACTTTTTGTGACACCGACAGAGTGATCGCATCCATATCGGCCAGGCCCGAGATAGCGGCAACCACATAGAGCACTTCCGACCCAAGATATTCGGTGGTAGCGGATATCACAAACAGTATGGTAACATACACGGCCCCAAAGGTAAGCGCGGTGCTCAGCTCACTTGGGTTGCGCTGTTCGGGCATGGAGTGCGGATGCTTTTTGACCTGCCGGTAGGCGTATAGTGAAACCGCGACGGTCACGACAAACATGATCGCAATGGGCCAGATAAGGTGGAAGAAGTAGTCGGGGGCCATCACCATAATCTCGATGGCGATACGAAAGTAGGTCATCACCGACGCGATGATAACCACTACGGCGGCGTGAAAAGCGGCGGTCGGCGTTCCTGCCGCAATGCGGGAGTAGCTGACGGTGGTCGCCGTGCTGGAGATGATTCCCCCAAGCATCCCACCCAGCGCGGTACCCGCGCGGTCGCCCATAAATTTGTAGATGAGGTAGCCGCCTAAACTAATGCCGGTGATCAGCACCACCAGAAGCCAGGTTCGTTGCGGATTGAATACATCAAAGGGTCCGAATGTCTGGTTCGGCAGTATCGGAAGGATAATGAAGGTGATCAGCACGAACTGCATGATTGCCTTGATGTCCTTTTCGTTCATCTTGGCCAGGGCTCCTTTGAGCTGCGGCTTGATCTGCAGCAATATGGCGATGCTTCCCGCAATTGCCGCGCCGATAATCCACGGTCCCATGGTCAGATAGGCCCCTACGCCGTACATAAGCAACAGGGAGATTTCGGTTGTCATCCCGAACTCGGTAGCCCCGCTCCTCATCTTCATCATATTGCCGACCACGATGATTGAGATCACCCCCAGGAAGCCAAAGCCAAGCAGCAGTGGCGTGTAAAACTCCGCCAGATAGGCACAGATGGTACCGAACAAGGTGACAATCGCGAAGGTCCGGAATCCGGCGATCCGGGTATCGTGAAGCTCCCGCTGCATACCCACAAGAAGTCCCAGCAGCAGGGAGATTCCCAGTGTTTGAAAGATGGTATAGAGTTCCGTATCCGGCATATCTTCTCAGAATGTCAGCAAAAGCACATCACACACAAGCGAAAAAAACAATCCACAGCCCGGCCAACACAGCAATCCCCGGTACTTCGCTATCCGGCAATATAACAAACTTGTAGCTGGATTTCAGGATCCTGAGCGGCACATCACACAACAAAAAAGGCCGCCACCTTTAAGGTGACGGCCTTCTGTTCTGCGACGGAAACGTTCCGCCTTCAATCCGGTCCGGACACATGTCTGCAGCGTGCAGCGGCATCCGTCGTCCCGTCTCGCGGGAAATCAGAATGCAACGGTGATTCCGCCCATCACATGGCGCCCCGCCTGGGGGAAATAGTAGGTTTCGCGGATCTCTTGATCTCCGGCAAAATAGCCGAAAGTATAGCCGTTGGATTCGTATTTATGGTCAAGGATGTTGTTGAACATCACCTGGAGCCGCACATTGCGAACAAACTGGAGTCCTCCGATGGCCCATTCAAAACGCAGGTCGTTGATCCACCAGGGATCCAGCGCCCGGTCGCGATTGGATGTATTATCCAGGTACTGACGGCCGACATAGCGGGCGTACCAGTCAACGCGGGCATTGCCGTACCGCCAGGAAAGCTGCGACGCGGAGACCACGGCCGGAGAGAAGGCGATATCGGTATCGGTATGGATACGTTCCTGCTGCCCGTCGAAGGCCCAGTTCTCATCATACCGGTCGATGAGCTCGACAAATTCAGGGATTCGGTTCCGGCTCAGGGTTACATTCCCGTTCCACCGCAGCCCCGGCATCAGCTGCGCTGCCGCCTCCAGTTCGAGACCCATGCGATAGCTCTCCGGTACATTGGTTCGAACCGGGTCGCCCACGTCGTTGATTTCGCCGGTGTTGATCAGCTGGTTGTCGTACCACATGTAGAAGGCATTCACCCCGAACTGAAACACGCCTGTGCCGCCCCGGTAACCGGCCTCCACATTATAGAGTGTTTCATGCTTTGGCTGATAGTTTTCGGTGGCGTCGGTGAAGTCACGGCGAACCGGTTCCTTGCTCGAAATTCCGAAATAGCCGTAAAGCCGGCCGATTTCACCCAGATCGTAGCTAAGCCCCGTTTTGGGATTGAAAAACGTATAGGAGTGGGAGTCGTCCAGTACCCGCTGGTCGTTGTTGATGCCGTCCAGGGTGTAGTAGATATTGCGCAGCTGCAGATCGCCAAGAATGCTCAGTCGATCCGAGACATCGTAAAACACCTTCACGTAGGCGTTACGGTCGGTTTTTACGCCGGTGTTGTCGTAGTAGCGCTCTCCGAGCTCTGACGGCGTTGCCACCCGTGCCCAGATAATCTCTCCGAAATGATCGCCGTCGTAGTGGTTGATTCCGCCACCCATAATCACGCTGAGGCGATCGCTGGCATCATAATCAAAAGAGAATGTGAGTCCGCCGAAGTGGTTGTCCAGCCACCGCTGCCGCACCAGGTCGGTATGGGTGACGGTCTCCGATCCCACCATCACCGGTGAAAACCCGTATGCCGACAGCGCGTTGTTCGACCGGAATTCTTCATAATAACCCGCCCCGCGAGTATAGTGCAGCGAGATATTCCCGTTCAACTGTTCGGAGAGCCGGCGCGAGTAGTGCAGCTGGTAGTGGGTCTGCGTGTAATTATCGGTTTGATTGTCGTAGAAACGTGTTTCCCCGTCGGGACCCGTGTACATACCTGCGGGATTGAACCGGCGGTTTTCTTCCAGTTGCGCGCGGTCAACGCCATACCAGGCCTGGTAGGTCTCCTCCTGGCCTGAAAACACATTCAGTTTCAATACTCCGCTTTCGGAATGCCGGGTTCCCGATACGAAAAACGAGCGCAGGTCGGACGATGCCCGGTCGATGTATCCATCGGAGGTGATGCGCGAGAGCCTTCCGTCAAATGCCCAGCCGTTGCTCATGAGCCCGGTCCCGACCCGGATGTTGTTCTTGAACGTATTGAACGCCCCCGCGCTGCTGTTGATCTCGCCGTATGCGTCGGGCCGGAGGGTGGTGGTTTGCAGGTTGACGGTAGCGCCGAACGCCGCGGGCCCGTGCGACGAGGTACCCACCCCCCGTTGAATCTGGATATTTTCCACGGATGAGGCGAAGTCCGGCATATTCACCCAAAACACGCCGTGCGATTCAGAGTCGTTAAGCGGTATGCCATTGACGGTGACATTGATCCGCTGCGGGTCCACGCCCCGAATCCGGAGTCCGGTGTACCCGATTCCGGCTCCGGCATCCGAAGTACTGATCACCGACGGACTCATTTCCAGAAGTACCGGAATATCCTTGCCCAGATTCCGCTCCTCGATCTCTTCCCGATTGACATTGGTGTATGTGACCGGGCTCCGCTCGTCCACACGGAAAGCCTCCACCAGCAGTTCTTCCCTCATGATGGCTTCCGGGATGAGCGAGATCACCTCATTACGCTCACCGGACCAATCCACGGTGATTCGCCGGGTTTCATAACCCAAAAAGCGGACTTCCACGATATTTCGGCCCCCTTCCAGCAGTGTCAGCGCAAAGTTCCCCTGTGCGTCGGTTGTGGTTCCCTGCCCGGTTTCCAGTTGATAGATGGTCGCGCCCTGCAGCGGTTCGCGGGTCTGGGCGTCTCTGACCGTGCCGCTGATGGTCTGTGCCGCCAGATTGGAAACACCGGCAGTCAGCAGCAGTAACATTATTGATATGATTCGATTCATGGCTCCTCCAAATCAGGTGAGATTCATTAATTTGAAGGCGCAATGTACAAGAAGAGCTGTTTTCCCGGACTCGCTCAAAGCCGTACGGCTTTCGACTGCGAAGTCGGTAAGGTTTCCCTACGCCGGCATTAACCGGTTCAGGTGATCGGGGTATGATCTCAGCCCGTGCGTACAAGCACCCCCAACCTTTCTGGTTGTGTCACTGTGGAAGATAAGGAAGGCTGCCCTGACTTGCCAATGCCTCTGTAAACCTTCTCTCTTCTGGCAGGGCACAGGCCATAAACGGAGAGCCATCCACTAAAACCGTTTTCTGAAATAGAGGGAAAGCAGCATCAGAAGGGTTGTTGTTCCGGACGAAACCAGGCAGTAGATGCAGATGGCATCTATCACAAAAAACATCAGGTATACCAGCCACATGGAAAACAGAAATGCCGGGACGGTCACCAGCGGCATCAGTCGAAACAGGCCCTTTCTTCGAAGATCCAGCCAAACAACACTCCAGACAAGCATCAGCGCGTAAAAAAGAACGCCCAGCAGTGATACCGGAACCGGTCCGATTGTGGAGTACTCACTCAGTGCCACTTCATCACATCCTTCAATGATGGTGCACGTTGGCAGCTCTCCAATATAATGTGAGGCGGTGAGGTAGACGGAGTCGGCGAAGCCGATAAAGGCGATAATCAGGAAAGCGACAACCCAAACCGTTTTGGAAGTTGCAGTTCGGCGCATAATGGTTCAATAACTGTAGAAGGTAAAGGACGTCCTGTGAATTCAGGGATCTACAGGTATGATTCAATCAGACTGCGGTAATCTTCCATGGATCTGGGATTTTCGATGGGTTCTCCGTTGATGAAGAGCGACGGCACGGAACGGACCCCCAGGCGCTGTCCGCTTTCATATTGCGCCTCAATCCGTTCTCTGATTTCGGGATCGTCCAGGTCATCGCGAAACTGATCCATATCCAGTTCGAGGGACTCTGCAAACTGCATGAACATATCCGCGCCATCATCGCTTCTCGCCCAGCGCTGCTGGTTGATGTAGATCAGGTCATGCATCCTCCAGAATTCGCCCTGTTTTCCGGCTGCTTCGGCAAACCGGGAGGCAAGCATGGAGTAACGGAAATTCTGCAGAGGGAAATGGCGATACACAAAAAGGACATCTTCTTCGAGATCCCGGCTCAGGCGGTCATCCATCGAAGCGTAAAATCGGCAGGCCGGACACTGGAAGTCACTGTACTTGACAACCACCACATCGGCATCGGGGTTACCTTTAATCCAGTCATCCTCCCTGGGTTCCAGAAGATCCGCATGCTCGCTTGTTGCGTTGCCGGCAGTTACGGCATTTTCGGTTTCCTGATCTGCCAGGCGAACCATCACCAGAGCGACCACCAGCATGACGCCGACCAGTCCGCCCCAAAGTACATATCGCTTATTCATAATTATTCTTGTATGGTATGATGGGTATGGATATCAAACTACAAAATCCGGTAATAGATTCCACTTCGCCTCGTACTTTTTCAGGCGCGGCATCTTTTTGTAACAGGTTCGGGCTTTCGCCCAACCGTATTTCTTTCGCAACTCCTCGTACTTTTTGAGGTGCCGCATATTTTTAGACCGGCACCCTGCTATCGGACTTCCGGCCCGTTTTTCCGGAAGCGGCAAGGTGCACAACACCGGTAGGGTACTCCGCCGGTTACGGCATGCGCGGATCCTCTTCCGGTTCGGCCAGGTAACGCTGCCGGTCATCGCTACTCTGAGGGTACACAAGAGCGTTGCCATCGGGACACTGTCCGGCGGCGACATCTGTTACAGTACCATTAATCACCGAATAGACGACATCATCCCCCCGGTAGAAGAGGAGGTTGGCGTCGGTACCGGGCATGGTTCCCGTCGGTTGCACACTACCGGTTTTAACGATATTCAGAGGATAATCCGTATGGAGTTTATCGGGAATCCGGTCCAGCGACACCGCCGTATATCCCCGCCGGATGAGCGCAAGCGGGTCTGTATTCCCGAGATCACTCAGGTCGGAAAAACTATCCGGACAAATTTTTCCGGGCACGACGGTCAGTTCGGAGGCATCCAGCTCCTGATAACCGCAGAATGTGGAGAGATCGCCGGTATCGGCCACTGTGCCGTGGAGATAAAACCCTTTACCGCCTGCCCCGCCGGTTTCGATTTCATCACGGTTGATTGCAATATCAAGCTCAAAACGCTGCTCCCGGTAGTGGTATCCGGCGCCGCGAAAAATCGTGTCGTACATCCGGAAGAGGTTCGGGGGGATGTCATAGTAACCGGCAATGTCGACGGTCTCGTACGCCTTTGTGGCAATCTGTCGCAGGGATTCCAGCAGTATCAGAAAGTTGATCTTGCGAATATGCTGTTTTTCGGGGTCGCCCGCCAGTCCACCGCTTTCCACCAGAATGGTACTGGTACCCCATTTCTGGATATTGTCGCCGAAGGCGCGGGGCTCAAACTCGTCTGAATAGGCGGCAACGCGGTCCGGAATCATGGTTTGCAGCACCTGGTTCAGCGCGGCGATGAGCTGCATGCTGCGACGGCGAACGGCAGTGACGGAGCTCTCCGCATCCACGGGCGGGGCCAGAAAGGCGATTATGGTGCTTTCCGGGGAAGTACCTGCGGAATAACGCGTGCTTTGGTCATGCAGATTGAATCCGAATTCGGCTCCCAGCTCGTCACGGACCCGTTTCAGCAGCCGCGACTCCGGCGCCTGCAGGCGCAGTGCATCGCGGTTTAGGTCCACGCCCCAGGGAGTATGGCGCTGAAAACGCTCGGCCGCATCCGGGTTCAGCATCGGAATAACATGCAGAGTGACGGCATCCAGAATCAACATCCGAAGGCCATTCCACTCATCATCGGCCGTCAGGAAGTTCAGCAGATCGAACAGGGCCATGGTGGCGGTGGGCTCATCGCCGTGCATTTGCGACCACATCAGAACGGGGGTCGCGCCGTGACCGGCCTCAATACGGAAGATGTCGCGCCCTTCGGTGGACCGCCCCTCGCCATGAACGGCAACTCCCGGCAGTGCGCGCAGTTTTTCCAGCAGGGGCAGAATATCGCGGTGCCTGAAGCGGCGGTGCACCAGAGCCGGCTCACGATAATGTTCATACCGGTTCAACAGGCGGACGACAAACGCGTTATGGGTACTTTCCGGCATGGGCGCAGAGAGGATTACGTGCAAATTGAACGGAATATTGGCAGATTTACCGCCTTTCTCAACATTTTCGGGAGAAATGCATTATTTTATTATGATGATGCCGGTTCTGGCCCGGATGAAAACTGATTCACACGGAGGAAACCGAATCCCCCTTTAGCTGCCGATCGCGTATCCGCCACATGCCCCGACAAGCTGTTTAACAAGAAACCGACTGGATATTATGAAACCCCGTTTACTGCTGATTGCTTCTTTCACTGTTCTGATCACTCTCGGCGGTTTCCTTGATGAGTCCGTCGCCGGTGCATCCAAGGGCGAATACTTCCCTGGGCGCATTATCGTCAAGCTGGAGGACGCCCGCTCCTTTCAGAAACATTTTTTGGAATCCGAATCAGCGAAAAAAACCGGGAAGAGCACCGGTGCCGCTACATGGGATCTTCGTCCGGGGGACGATCCCGCCTCCATCCTTGACCGGTACATGCGCGAGCAGGGCGTCGTTCGGATGAACCCGGTCTTCCGGGATGGCGCTTCGGCCCGCGCCAAGAGCGTATCGAACTCCGTTACCGACGCCGCAAGGCTGGCGGAGCTTGCCGAGGGTTTTGAACGTACTTTCACCATCACATACGCTTCCGGAAAAGACCCCCTGGAACTGTCGCAAGAGCTGAGCCGACTGCCGGGCGTGGAGTACGCCGAACCGCATTTTGTCTACACCGTGCAGCAGCAGGGCTATGTGCCCAACGATACCTTCATCGGCACACAAGGACATGACTACTTCGCCTATCTGAACTTTTTCCGTGCCTGGGAAGTCACACAAGGCTCACCGGATGTTGTCATCGCCATCATCGACAGCGGGGTATACTATGAACACCCCGACCTGATCGGCAAACTCTGGCGAAACCCCGAACCCGGCCGGGCCGCCGAATTCTTCTCGCAGCTTGACTGGGAAATCGAAAACGACACCATCGGCTGGAATTTCTGGGAGGCCGGCGACGTGTTTGAAGGCGAGGACCCCGTGCAGAACGCGAACCCAATCGGCAACTACTCCACCCACGGCACACACGTTGCCGGAATTGCAGCCGCCGACACCGATAACGGCAGAGGTATTGCCGGAACCGGATTCCATACGCAGTTCATGCCGATCAAGGCAGGCGGCACCCGCCTGTATCCCAACAGCATCGGATACGGCTTGCACGGTATTATCTATGCCGCTCTGAACGATGCCGATATTATCAACTGCAGTTTCGGCGGCACGCAGTTTTCCCAGTTCGGCAGAGATGCCGTTGATTTCGCCACGGCAAGCGGCTCGCTGGTGGTGGCCGCATCCGGCAACAACGGCAGTGACCTTCCCTTCTATCCCGCAGCCTACGAAAACGCCCTGTCCGTAGGGTCGGTCACCAACAGTTACAATGACGACATCTCCAACTTTTCCAACTACGGGTTGTATGTGGATGTCTTTGCACCGGGTCAGCAGATGCTCAGCACCTATTTTGAGTACAACGAAAACACGGTGGAATGGGATCCCGCGTATGTGCGCAGCACCGGCACCTCCATGGCCGCACCGGTTGTCAGCGGTCTGGCCGCCTTGATCAAGGCGGAATACCCGGACTGGTCGCCCCAGCGAATCGCCCGGCAAATCCGCAGCAACGCTCGCTCTATTGCCGGCGCCAATACCGAACCACGTTTCGAGCACCGCCTTGGGAAGGGGCTCATCGACGCCTATGCCGCCCTCACCAACATCAACCCGGGAATCCAAATCCTGGACCTGGTCTTCGAGAATGAAGAGGGCGAGAAGATCAACATCGGCGAAAGCGGGGTTGTGCGGCTGAGCGCCATTAACCATGGAGCCCCCACTTCCGGCATCGACCTGAGGCTCGAGGCGCTTGAACAGGGAATCACGGTGGAACAGTCTTCCCTCGGCGGCGATCCGGCCGGTACCGGAGAAACGTTCGAAATACGGTTCGATATCGAAATCGAGACCGGCTTTCAACTTCGAACCCCCGATGAGTTGCCCCTTTTTCGCCTCGACATGCAGGATGCGTCTTTTGGTTACAGCGACTTTTTCATGTTCGAGTACGAGCGGCTGTTTTTCGATGTTTTCGATGTCAATACCATTCGGGCTTCCCTCTCATCCGACGGCACCATCGGCTTCATTGATGCGTTGACCTCCAGCGGTGGCATCGGCTTTATCCCCGGCGGCTATGATAATGTGCTATATGAGGGCGGCCTGATGATTTCGGGCGAGCTGTTGCTGTCGGATTCCACAGAGCCGATCATCATCAACCAGGTGCGCAGTACAACGGAAATCACCCGGCATTTTCGTCCGGTCGACAATTTCCGCTACACCCGACAGGAAATCGGTGTAAACGAGACCCGGCTGGAAGGCCGCGCCTCTTTCATCTCCAGCGACCATCCGCTGGCCGATGCCGTATCGGTTGAAAAACGCGCATACGCTTTAGATGGAGCCGGCTTGGATCGCTCCATGTTTGTGATTTACGAAATCACCAACTCCGGAAACGCTACCATCGAAAATGTGTATGCCGGCCTGTTCAACGATTGGGACATCCGGACATTTGACAACGACAATACCGCATATATCGCGGAAGACAGTCTGATCTACGCGTACGATTCTTCGGGGCCGCCTTATGTCACCGCCGCCAACCTCGGACCGGTCTCCAGCGCGTTTGCCATCGACAACAACTCCACCATGACGTTGCGGGAAGCCAGAACACGGCAGGACAGCCTTCGATTCGGCATCAATTACAACGAAAGACAGCAGGCTTTTGACGGGTTTACCGATGCGGAGAAACGACTGGCGCTGGCCGCAGGAGCCGAACGTACCAACATACAAAACGCCGATATTTCGGTGGTGAATGCCAGCGGACCCTATTACCTTCCTCCGTTCGGAACCATAGAAGTGGGCTTTGTCTACGCCTGGGGAGAAAGTGTAGACGAGTTGCGCCAGGAGGTCGGTCGTGCGCGCACCTACTACATGGAGGAGCTGTTCCAGGAACCGGAACGGCCGGAACAGCTTGCGCTCTCCCAGAACTACCCCAATCCGTTCAACCATACAACGTTAATCCGGTACGAACTGCCGGAACCGGCTCATGTGGAACTGGCTGTGTACAATCTTATGGGGCAACGGGTAAGGACTCTCGTAGACAGGCGCGTGGAGCAGCCAACCAATCTGGTGCCTTTCAGCGGAGATCGACTGGCAAGCGGCATCTACATCGCGGCATTGCGCGTAAACGGACAGACCCGGACCATCAAAATGACCCTTATCAAATAGGAGGGTCACCCCAGGTCCTGGTCAATCTGGAAAATCCGTGCCATTTCCCGGACTTCGCGGGAATGCTCCAGACGCAAGTTTCGGCGCTCTTCGGCTTTCTGATAGCGTTTTTTCTCAAATGCGCTCTCCGGAACAATTTCGGGTACCAGAACGGTCTTCCCGTCGGCGTCCACTGCCACAAACGAATAAAACGAGGTGGTGCAAAGACGCTTGCTGCCGGTTCTCAGATTCTCCGCCCAAACGCGCATGGCCAGCTCCATGGACGTTCGGAACGCCCTGGTAACCTCCCCTTCAATAACCACAACTTCTCCCAGCTCCACCGCGCTCACAAACTCGACACTGTCAACCGCCACCGTCACCACGTTCCGGTTGCAATGCCTCTGGGCGGATATGGCCGCGCAGATATCCATCCACTGCATAAGCTTGCCGCCCATCAGCTTGCCAAGCGGATTCGTGTCGTTTGGCATCACCAGCTCGTTCATCCTCACACGGGAGCCGGCCACTGTTTTCCTTTTTGAATTACTCATGTTTCCGTTTCACTTTCCATTGACAATAAATTCCATTCGAATCGGTTTTTCAGCAGGTACTCAGTGCCGGGCCGTCCGAAATCATTTCCGCTCACATAATACCAAAAGCTGAACCCTCGTGCACCGTTTAAGTTACCGAACCGGCGGCATTTTTTTCATCGTAGCGCGTGGTTTCAAGTCCGCTTTGCCTAACGGCAACAGGCACTGCTGATGAACACCAATACGATAACTCAATGCGTTTAAAAGCCCCGGCGCAATATGTCACATAGAGGCTCTCTTTGTATCAAACAGAGCGGTTTCATAACTTTGATGTTTTCAGAAAATCCAAACGCCTTTTTAATTTTTTTTTGCACAATGACCGCAGACCAGAACAATCCCAGCCTGGAAATCAGGCCCCTCAAGATCAGCGACTTCAAGGCCGTGAAAGCCCTGCAGCTCAAATGCTTTCCGGAAATGGAGCCCTATGGCTACAACCATTTCCGTTCCCAGCTCAAACACTTCCAGGAAGGCCAGGTCGGTGTGTTTTTTGAAGGGGAACTGATCGGTTCCAGCAACAGTTTGATTCTTGATCTGGATGAATATTCTGCCGATCACACCTGGGAGGAGATCGCCGACGATGGCTACATCCGCAACCACGATCCCGAAGGGGACACCCTGTACGGCATCGAGGTGATGGTCGATCCCAACTATCGCGATATGAAGATCGGCCGCCGGATTTATGAAGAACGGATGGAATTGTGCCGCAGGTTGAACCTGCGCCGGATTCTGGTCGGCGGACGGCTGCCCAACTATCACAAGCACCAGGAGAAGATGGATATCTACTCGTACGTCCGTTCGGTCATGAGCAAAAAGATCTATGACCCGGTCCTTACCTTCCAGCTTCAAAACGACTTTGTGGTGAAGCGTATCATCAAAGGGTACCTCAAGGAGGATATCGATTCTTCCGGATATGCGGCATTGCTGGAGTGGACCAACTTCGAGTATCAGTCGGAGGTGCCCAAACAGCGCATCACCTCCATGCCGGTGCGTATCTGCTGTGTGCAATATCAGATGCGGAAAATCCAGTCTTTCGAAGATTTTGCCACGCAGGTGGAATACTTTGTGGATGTGGCCTCCGACTACAAATCCGATTTTGTGCTGTTTCCGGAGCTGCTCACCACACAGCTGCTCAGCTTCGAAGAAGAGAAACGGCCCGGTCTGGCTTCTCGCAAACTGGCTAACTACACCGACCAGTATGTGGAGTTCTTCCGCGACATGGCACTGAGCTACAACGTCAATATCATTGGCGGGTCACATTTTACGCTGGAACAGGACAACGTGTTCAACGTCTCCTATCTGTTCCGGCGCGACGGCACCTACGAAAAACAGTATAAAATCCACATCACCCCGGATGAAAGCCTCTGGTGGGGAGTGCAGGCCGGTTCCATCCCCAAGGTATTCGACACCGATCGCGGCAAAATCGCCATCAACGTCTGTTATGATGTCGAGTTCCCCGAGATGGCGCGCTACGCGGTGGATAACGGTGCCAACATCCTCTTTGTTCCGTTCTGCACCGATGAGCGCCACGGGTTCACGAGGGTTCGCACTTGCGCCCAGGCCCGTGCCATAGAAAACCAGATCTATGTCGCCATGGCGGGCACAACCGGCAACATCCCCTCGGTGGAAAACATGGCGATCCAGTATGCCCAATCCGCCATCTTCACCCCTTCCGATTTTCCGTTCAGCAGAGACGGTATCGCCGCGCTATCCGACGAAAACACCGAAATGGTGGTGCTGGCCGATGTGGATACCGAAGTGCTGCGCCGATCCCGGCACTCGGGTACCGTTATGCCGTTGAAAGACCGTCGCGGTGACCTTTACAGTGTACAGTTCAGGGACCTTCCCGAGTACAGCCGGCTTTCACCCGACGATCCCGCATTTGAACCCGACGACAACGACATCGATGAGGATTTTGAGTAGATCCCGGGCAGAAGGCAATCTCCAGGAAAAAACGTCCGACGAATTTGTTATCGCAACCCGTTTAACCAAATGTACTTATGGTCAGCATCATAGGCGCCGGCCCCATAGGCCTGGCTTGTGGCATCGCACTTAAAAACCGGGGTATCCCCTTCCGGATTATCGATAAAGGATGTCTGGTCGATTCCATCTTTCACTATCCGACCAACATGACGTTTTTCTCGACTTCCGACCGGCTCGAGATTGGCGGCGTTCCCTTCATATCACACGGGATGAAGCCGACCCGCCGGGAAGCCCTCGAATACTACCGAAGAGTCGCGGAGAGTTACAAGTTACCGCTTCACCTGTACGAAGAGGTAAAAGAGGTACGCGGCAGGGACGGGGATTTTATCGTGTCCACCGACAAGGGGGAGTACACAAGTGATAAAGTCATCGTCGCCAGCGGTTTCTACGGACGACCGCACCGCATGAATGTGCCCGGCGAAGACCTCCCGAAAGTAAAGCATTATTACGATGAGCCCCACCCCTACGCCATGAAGAAGGTTCTTGTTGTTGGTGCCGGGAATTCGGCGGTGGATGTGGCTCTCGAAACCTATCGATGCGGATCGGAGGTGAACATGGTGATTCGCGAACCGCACATAAAGGAAACCGTCAAATACTGGGTGAAACCGGATATTGAGAACCGGATCCGGGAGGGGGCGATCCGGGCATGGTTCAACTCCGAGGTTCTGGAGATCGGGCCGAAGGAGGTGGTTATCCGTACCCCTGAGGGGATCCGCAGCCTTGAAAACGATTTTGTACTGGCCATGACCGGCTACGAGCCCGATTTCGGCCTGCTGAAACGAATCGGAATAACTTTTGACGGTGCCGACCACATTCCCCGATATGACGAAAAAACTCAGGAGAGCAATGTGCCGGGCGTCTACCTGGCAGGGGTGGTTTGCGGCGGACTCAATACCAGCAAATGGTTTATTGAGAACGCCCGGGCGCATGCCGACGCCATCTCTGATGATATCGTGACATCACTGGCTGAAGGCAACTGAAGGCAAAAAAAAAGGGGTAAGCGATCTGCATCGCACCGCTACAACCTCCGGCCGCTGCTACCTTCCGGTCCTGACGGAGTTGAGAGGGAGCTGGTCGTGCAGGACTTACCCCATACTCTGAAAACGAAAAAAGGGTCATAACTTCGTATGAACCCTTCATTTTTTCTGAGTGGAGCTACGGGGATTCGAACCCCGGACCTCTTGCATGCCATGCAAGCGCTCTAGCCAGCTGAGCTATAGCCCCGATACAAAACGGCTTGAATACAGAAGTTTAATATAACAAAACTATCCGGCTCTTTCAATAATCAAAAATAAAGCTGCTGAAGGAAATTATTATTGCCGGACTCTTCGGTCATGTATTAATTCGCCTTGTTTCGTTGTATATTTTACGAACCCCGGCTTGGGGCACATCAACGGATTTATATCAACCTCAGAACGGAGAACTCCTGTGAGACTTTCAATCCATACCACAACTATTTTGCTGCTTTTCTTTGCCCTGGCATTGACACAAACCGGCTGCCGGTCGACCGAGGAGATTACGGATACCGAAGTCGTCGATACCGACGGCGATGGTGTGCCCGATCATGTGGAGCGGGCTATTGGCACGGACCCTCAAAACCCGGACACCGATGGCGACGGCCTGACTGACGGTCAGGAGCTGTACGAATACAACACCGACCCTCTGGTTGCCGATACTGATGGCGACGGTTTGTCCGATGGAGACGAGGTGCTGGTTTACGGAACCGATCCGCTGAACCCGGATACCGACGGCGACGGCCTTTCCGACGGAGATGAAGTGCTGCGCTACCGCACCGATCCCCTGAATCCCGACAGCGATGGTGACGGCCTGAGCGACTACGATGAAATTTATGTCTACGGTACCGATCCCAACAATCCGGACACCGATGGTGACGGCTTTACCGACGGGCAGGAGATTGCCATGGGCACCGATCCGCTCGATCCCACCGATCCGCCCTACATCGAAGAGCTTCATGCCATCCATTTCGCCTTTGATCGTTCGAATATCGACGATCGGGCTGCACGCAGGCTTAGTGAAAATGTCACACTCCTGCAGGATAATCCGAATTACCGGGTCAGAGTGGACGCGTATACCGATCAGGTGGGCGGGGATCAGTACAACCTGCGCCTGAGCCAGAGGAGAGCCAATGCCGTGGTTACGTTCTACACGGAAAACGGCATCTCCGAAGATCGTATCGATTCGCGCGGACTTGGCAAGGTTTCGGTTTCTGCATGTCTGGAACAGGGGCTTGACGGGCCGGGTTGCCGGGAAGACCGTCGCGCCGAGACCATACCGCTGCATCCGTTTCCGCAACGCCCGGAAGCTCGCAGATAAGCCGGAACTTTGTGCTCCGGCTTGAAAGCACAGGCAAGGCTCATTGGCGCTGACATCAGTTGACACCTGATTGTCAGCGAATGACCACCAGCTTGCCAACGCCACGCTGATCGTTTTGATCATCGACCGAAACGATGATGTAGACTCCGGTGGCCACACGGTCGCCGTTATAATCGCGGACATCCCACTCCACACGGCCGCCTTGCGACTCCATACGTCGAACCAGGCGGCCGTCTACGGTCAGTATCCGAATAGTGGTACGTTCCGAAAGGCGGTCGATCACCACTCGTTCCATATCTTCACGCTCATAAGAGAACGGATTCGGATAGACGAACAGGTCTTTCATTTCCGCAACACTGCCCCGGACCACATCCACATAGCTGACCAGTCCCAGATCCGTGGCAATAAAGATCCTGCCCGTTTCCGAGTCGTAGGCTAGCGACTGGATCGTATTGGAGATCAGCGGACTGTTCTCGGTCGTGAAGTTTCTTACCGGTCGGTGCCGGCCGCCGTCTTCTTCAATGAGCCAGAGGCCCTCGCCGTCCGTGCCGATCCATTTCTGGTTGGCAGAATTTACTACGATACTGGTAACCGGGGTTGTACGCAGTAAAAACGGTGAATCTGCCGTTTCGTCGGCATTCAGAATCAGGGTGGCCTGCCGGTCATTGGCACTTCCGTCGATAATACGCTGAGGAAAAGGAAAGCGGGCGAGTCCGCGCTGGGTACCGACCCAAATCTCCCCGCGCCGGTCCTGCACCACCGTATTCACCTCCATGTGAGGCAGGTTGCCGCTGCCGGGATTGTCGGTAAGAAGTACGCCGTCGCTGATCCTGTTATCCTCCACCCGCTTGACCACCAGGCCACGGCCGGCACGGCGGTCATTTTTAACCGTCAACCAAAGCTGGCCGTAGGAGTCCGCCGTCACCCTGTCGTAAAATTCTGTTCCTGACAAAGACTGAAATCTGGGAAAAGCCGTCCACTCTTCGTTTTCCGGCTTAAAGCGGAACAGCGAGGTAACCGTATTCTCCCAGTTTGCCATCCATAGATGACCGTTGCGATCGGTGTCCAGGCCGCTGGCGACTATAAACGCGGAGCCGGGGCTAATACCTTCAAGAGGGGAATTCCAGCTGTCCCAGATCGTGATTTCATCCGTCTCTCTGTTATGCTGGGCGACTCCTCTTCCCCATGAACCGAAGAAAAAATAATCGCCGGATGCCGCTGTTGTGTACACGCTGTTAAAATTCCTTTGCTGCAACACCGGATGAGTCAGGTTGTTAAAGCTGAACCATTCCCCGTCCCGAAACAGATAGTACCCGGTCTGTGTCGTACCGGCACCCCTCGACCCCCACAAATTGTTGGATCCAGAAGCCAAAATACCGTTGCTTACGATAACGTCGGAAAAACTGTTCATGTAAGGCCCTTCCGGAAGAAAGCCGGCGACATGGGTTCCGTCGTACAGATCCAGTGCCAAAACTCCCATGTTGGTTGTCCCGACAAGCAGTCGGCTCCGGGCGTCATCCACCGCCACGGTATTGACAGGCTGTCCTGCTTCATCCACCGAAAAAAACGATTCGGATTGATCCGGATAGCGGACCATAACCTGCTGTTCGTTCCAGGCAACCAGATAGTTACCGTCGGTGGAGGTGGAAATATGGCGAATCCGTGCGTCTTCAAAAAAAGGTGCCGGCGACCAGTCAGTTCCATCAAACCGCATGATTACATCCCCCATAAGAGCCAGCACATCCCCCCTGTAGTGGGCCAGCGCGGTAACGTTGCCACCAAAGCCGGCCTCCGTGCCGTACGAAGTCCAGTAGTCGGGTACCACCAGATCGCCGGAAGCGGCATTGGCTACAGCAACCCCTTCGGGAGTAGCCGCGAAAAACACCTGCTGATGTACCATGACATCATTCACCCTGGTGCCGGATGAAAAATCCCCCAAATTGGAATAGGTGTCCAGTGTAATTTCGCGCCGCGGTTCGAATACAACAATACCGAAATCGGTTGCGATGACCACCTCCTCCCCGAATGTTCGTATTCGATTGATCCCGCGCGGACTAAACCGGGAAGCCCTAAAAATATCCGTGTACTGAAAAAAACGCTCGCTTTGCCTGTCGTATGACTCAAACATGCCGTCGTTGTACCCGAGCCACACAAGGCGGTTTTCGGAGTCGAAGTGGATAGTGGCGGGATTGATCCGATGCATCCCCTCGGTGGGAGCCAGCGATCCCGCGATATCATCGCCTTCCACCCAGAATATCCCCCCTTCGCTGACCGCCCAGAACCGGCCGTCTTCCTCTACTCTGACATCAAGAACCGTGGACTGGGAGCTGAACGACTGCCATGTGCCGATGGGTTGGGCGGGCGCCGTTGACACCTGTACAAGAAGCGTCATCACAGTGGCGGGCAGCATTGCGGCTAACAGCAGAGTGGCAAGTCGAAAGTATTTCATGGAGATGCTTTTTGGAGGAGAAAACGATTCCTAATATAACGGGATGATCTGAAAAATCATTGCGGGGAGGGATGGTGCCCGGCCCGGGGAATCCACAGCCCGGTTTTAGTGGCAAGGCGCTGTCCGCAGCCTGTTGTGTCGCCGGAACTGGCAACGTACCGGCACCACAAAAGGCTACTCTGTATCTTGGAAATAGTGTAATTTGCGGCCATCCATTCAAACCATCGCTACCGAGTCTACAGAAAATCATGGCACGGGTTCTTTATACACTTCTTGCCCTTTTTCTACTTTTTCTGTTCTGGCTGTTTCGGCCAGGACTCACTCCCCCCGATGTTTCGGTTCCTGAAGAGCTACCCGAGCTCACCTTCCAGGTTGATCAGGTGGATCGGGAAATTCAGAGGAGGGAGGAAAGGGCCGGCCGGTTGAGGCCCGGCAATGAGGCGCGGGTGGTATGGTACGAACCCTTGCGGGGACAGACGGCGCAATGCGCAGTCCTCTACATCCATGGGTTTACCGCAAGCTATATGGAGGGCTATCCGCTCCATGAACAAACGGCGGAGGCGCTTGGCTGCCACCTTTATGTCGCCCGGCTGCACGGACACGGAATGGATACCGACGCTCCCCTTGCCGACATGCAGCCCGACTCTCTGCTGGCAGATGCCGTTCATGCGCTTGCCGTCGCTAATCTGCTGGGGGAGGAAGTGGCTGTAATCGGCACCTCGATGGGAGGCATGATCGCGCTGCACCTGGCGTCCCGCCACCCCGAATCGGCAGACGCGCTGGTATTGCTCTCCCCGCTCATTGAATTCGCGGGATGGTCCTCCTTCCTTTTCGACAAACCCTGGGGACAGCGCATCATGAAGTTGATTCTTGGCGGTTCTTATATCGAGTCGGTTCCCGAAAGTGACGAACATGAAATGTACTGGTACACTCGCTATCGGAAAGAGGCCCTGATGGCACTTAAGACCATGCGCAATTCGCTACTGACGGAAGATGTTTATGGGCACATCACTCAGCCGGTATTTGCAGGCTACTACTACCGGGATGAGGACCATCAAGATGATGTGGTATCGGTGAGCGCAATCCGGGGTATCGAGGAAAAGCTTGGAACCCCGCCTGAACACCGCCGTTTTGTCGCGTTTCCGGATGCGGATTCCCATGTACTCAGCTCCAAATACCGCACCGATTCCTATGGCGCGGTAACCGATTCCGTTGTTGGTTTTTTAAAACAATACATCGGGCACCGGGCGGATGACCAAATGCCGTAGTTATTGGAATGGTGCTTTCTGGCGGCAAAAAAAAGGCCGCTCATGGAAAGAGCGGCCCTGGAAAACAGGACACGAAGTTCCGGTTCTGCTATTTTAAACTCAACACTGTTTTGGAGGCACCTCAGGATGCCGGCTCCTCCGATTCATCCAGAGAGGCCACTATCAGTGCACCGCCTGCAAGGGCGATGTCCTTAAGCAGATTGGGTGCCGCGCCCATATCGTTGATCGTCGCCGGCAGATGGATGGTGAGCACAAAGATGATCAGCATCAATGCCAGGAGCTGCATTGCTAGCTTCACTTTTTTGTCAATGATTACGCTAATGGATGCCGCAAGCAGTGCAAGGCCCGTCAGATATACCCAGAAAATTCCTCCCGGGATGAATGCCGGAACCATCCCCGCCATACCCTGACCCTGCAAGAAATGAAAGATTCCAAAAACGAAAAACGGTAGTGCAAACAGGTACTTCCCCACTTTAACAAGCATTTCCTTATCCATAACAACCTCCTGTTGGAGTTACTAGTTTATGATTAATAATGCTTTTATGATGCTCCACCTATCTGAATTACTAAAAAAAACAGATCGAAGCAAGCAGATTCGGCAAAGACTCGGCGGGACAGTTCCTAATTCTTGAACGCGGTCGAAAACAGAAGAAGGGCGGAAGCCAGAGCGGTGTCCTTCAGCAGGCCGGGAGCGAGGGACATCTTGCCAATGGCATCCGGCAGATGAACAACAGCAACAAGAAGTACCAGCATGACGGCGATCAGGTGACAGGCCAGTTTCGCTTTCGCGTTGATCAAAATGGCAACGGAAGCTATAACCATGGCCAAACCGATACCGTACATCCAGAAAATACTTCCCGGAATAAACGCGGGCATCATCTCCGACAGGCGGGTTGCATCAGCAAAATGAAATATGCCGATGGACAGTACAAGCAACGCAAATAGCCAGATGCCTGTTTTTTGAATAGTATTATTTTCCATTACGGTTGTGGTAACATTTGCTGTGTAACGTTACATAATTTTTGCCTGAATGAAATATACCGGTTTCCCGGAAGGGGGGTAATTAGATCTTGTTAACTAATTAAGTCTCTTTAATATAAACATGGCGATGGGGAATGGGGAGGGAAACCCGGTCATGGTTGGCCGGCCTGCCTTTGGGGATGAGAATCCTCAGAGCGAGCAAGAAAGCTTGGTCGTGTGCCGCACACTCTGAATATCCGGGTTTGATGAACTGAAGGGGTACCTGTTTTATCCTGTTAATTCATTTGCCAAATGCTTTTATAATCACTCCGCAATTGTTTTTTGCCCGGTCAAGCGCTAATTTTGGGCTTTCGCATTTCCCGGCGGGATCACTTGCAAGACCCCATAGTTCAACCGGATAGAACGATAGCCTCCTAAGCTTTAGATCCAGGTTCGAGTCCTGGTGGGGTCACACCGCCTTTTAAACCGGCTAATCCTTGATACACCGCACGGGATTGCCGCCTGCCCGGCTTCCCTCGTCAAAAAGACTGGCATTGTGTTCGTTGAACCTCAGCTGGGTTGCACTCGTACCGGATACGGTACTAGCCCAATAACCGGCGAAGGTACCGACACTGGAGAGCATGCCGTGTCCACCGCCGCGAAATCCCGGCATCGGCAGCTTGAGTGGCGAATTCATTGCTCCCTCATCGTCTTCGCTGCTCCAGCTTTCGAGTTCGGCTTCCCACTCTTCTCTGGTCGGTATCCGGAAACCGGGCGGACACGGGTTGCCCGTGCCATCCAAACCTTGCCAGAGATTATCATTCGGGGGCGAGCGCCAGTCCCAGTTGGCTCCGGCATCACTCAAAATGAAACTGTCGTGACCCGGATCGTCGTAATCGCTTAATCTTCTGACCGAGGACGACGTCCGCTTTTCGTGTCCGTCCGCCGCACGTCCCCACTGGTAGAGGTTACCATACGCCAGCGAATCTGTGCTCGATGTCGCCGCACGGCTCGCACCCAGGTTGCGGTCCATCCACACCTGGCCTGTAGCCGGACTGGTAATTTCGACCACCTCGGTTTCGGTGTCTCTCGGCCAGTCAACATAGGCATCTTCCCCAAAGTTGGCGGTTATACTAATATCATACCCGGGCATGTTCACCGTGGTACTTGCCGAACCGGGGTTGTCCACATAGGCGATGTCACCCGTCCAGTTCAGGAAGGTGTAGCCATCTCTGTCGATAGCGTCAATATCCACAACCGTTCCTTCGGTATAATCACCGGCACCAACCACCATGCCGCCGCCGTCCGGCGAAATGTAGAGATAGAGCGCGTTTTCATCCGGATTAACAACTTCGGAATCTTTGATGCACCGTACCGAAATTCCGCCTCCCCGGTTAAAATCACTCATATAGGCGCGTACATCGTTGAATTCCTGCCGGCGTGAAAAGATCCCGACTACGGAGCTTGACCAGTAGTTACCCCACGCACCCATGAAACCGCGGCCATTTGCCTGAGGCAGCTTAAGCGGAGACTCAAAGGCACCGTCCGCATTATGAGTGCTCCAGCTTTGCCGCTCTTCATCCCACTCCTCCTCTGTCGGAATCCTGTATCCCGGCGGACATGGGTTGTTGGTTCCGTTCACGCCCTGCCAAAGAAAATCATTCTGCGGAACCCGCCAATCCCAGGGGCTGTCCATGATATCAATAAAATCGCCATGGCCGGGCTGGTCGGAACTGCTCAGCTCATCCACAGAATACGAATCGCGCTTCTGGTGTCCGTCCGCCGCACGCCCCCACTGGTAGAAATCTCCGAACGCCTCCTCATCGGAACTTGATGTCGCCGCACGGCTCGCACCCAGGTTGCGGTCCATCCACACACGACCCGTAACGGGATTGGTCACGGGCATCACTTTCGTGACGGCATCCCTGGGCCAGAGGCCGTTATCCTCCCTGGCGACAATAATAACGGATCCCAAATCCACATCCTCGAAGGCGGTGACGGCAAACGCCATTCCCTGGAATCGGTCGGTCTGCTCCACCACAATCCGGTACTGAATATCCATTTCCACCTGGTTCATGTCACCGGAAATTCGGGATGAGAGACGGCCACCCTGCCGGACGCGGATCTCGGGGGTACCGCCTCCAACACCTGCGCTGATAAACGTCATTTTCTGTGTCACCGAATACCCGTTCCCGCGCACCCGCAGGATATACTGCCCCTGCGCGAGACCACCGCCCAGATTGATCTGTATCTCGTGGTTGCCGGCACTCACATCGGCACGGCTGCGCAAAACCTGCTGCCCGAGGATATTATACAGGGCAATTTCTGCCTGCGTGTTTTCAGGGGCATGGAATGGAACCGTAGTACGGGGATTAAACGGATTGGGGTATGATGCCCCCAGCGCAAACTCCGAAGGCATCTCCGAACCGTCTGCGGAACCGGAAGAAGTGGAAACCGGTTGGTAAACCAGCGTAAAACGCCCCTGGCTGTCGGTTTCATCCGAAGCGATATGCTCATTATTTTCATTGAACAGCATGACCGGCACACCGGAAACAGGGACCTGATCCTGATCCGCCAAAACACCGGTAACCTCGTACCGTTCTGAAGTGCTTCGGAACAAAAAGGCCAGAAGAATCAAAATAACCGTCTGTATCGAAACCGTCGGAAATACGTATCTCATAGCTCTCCCCCCACATTTGTAAATATTACCTGCTGCAGAATAATAAATCCCTGAAATAATTTCTTGAAAATCAACCTGGCAGACGTGTAAGGTATGTAATAACAATCAGTTACCATCGAGCCCTTCTTTGTACCTGTAAACCCGGATTTACAGCGGAAATAGCGGGTTAATCAGCCTGGATGCATGATATGCAAGGGCGCGGCAATCCTGCAAAAGCGGCATGAAACCTATAATGCTCCACTCCAAAAAGGAAATCAATACTATAACAGCGGTTTAATCACATTGGAGAGCATGAACCGGAAGGCTTTGCTCCGGTACGATACGTCGTTGAATCCCAGTACGACGAAGGCCCCGGTGGCGGGATGATGCATAAGATAGGAACCGGTTACCCCGACACATCCCCAGCAGCTGTAGGCTTCCGGCATCAATAAGGGGATGCTCGTAAAGGTCCAGATCGAATAGCCGTACCGGATATTGAACTGCGGAAAACCCATGGGGAGATTATCGCTGCGCATACGGTCCAGGGTCTCTTTCCTGACCAGCCGGCTACCGATAAGTGCCCGGATGAAGGCCAGGTACTCTTCCGAAGTGGCCACCACACCACCGCCGGCGTAGTCGATCTGATAAAACCCTTCAAGGGTGGATGGATCCAGTCCGTTTACATAGTATCGCGCCCTCGGGTAAGCGGAGGGTTCCGCCGGTTCGGAGTACCCTTGCATGTACGCATGTTTCATCTGAAGCGGATCGAAAATATAACGGTGCAGCGCCTCGTGAAATGGCCTCCCGGTAACCTGTTCGACAATCAGGCCCAGCAGATAATAGTTGGTATCGGTATAAACATGTTTGGTACCGGGCCGGGCTTTGGGGCGCAAATGCTCTTTCCCCCAGAGGATGGCTTCCCTCGGCGACAGGCGGCGCGGTTCCTGCATGATCTGCTTGAGCAGCGGCCAGAACACATCTGCCAGGCCGGATGATTGCTGCAGCAGGTGCCGGATGGTAATCGCGTCAGAATAATCCTTTCCGCGATAGATGTGCAACCCGTCCATCAACTCGTTATTCAAATGACGCGCAATGGGATCGTCGAACGAGAGCACACCCTGTTCGTGAAGGATGGCCACAACCGTAGCCGTGAACAGTTTTCCGGCACTCGCCATGTAGTGAGGTTGATCCGGATGCGCCTCCACCCCGTCAGTGTGCCCCTCGGCGAGATTCATATGAATCCCGTGCCTGTCGGAATGCACCAGTAAATAGGCGTTTTTTACCTTTTTGTCGGCTTTCACCTGTTTGCGGAACCGCTCCTCGATCCGCGACTGTATCATCCCGGTCTCCATAATCTCCCGTTGCTGTTGTGCCTGTTACTCCGGATCTCCAGTTTATTATTTCCCAATAACTTCGTTGCTCCACCGGATGATTGATTTTCCGACTTCCGGGTTGTATTCATCAAAAAGCTGCAGCACATGGCCGCCCACCAGTTTGTCATAGGCTTCCTGCATGGTACCCGATTTTGCAAAATAGTGATCCGTGAGCGGATAAACCATAAGCGTGGCGTTGCCGGGGTGAAAATAATTGACGGTTCGGACTATCTGTTCGTGCGCCGAAAGTGAATAGGCCTGGAAGTCGGATTCTCCGAACTGAACCAGTACCTGCGCGGTGGTATTCCTCCAGTTTTCCAGATGCGGCTCGTCTTGTATCTGGCGCCAGTATTCGGCATTCCGGCCGTATATGCGTCCACCGCCGTCGTACCCCATGGTTGACTGCAACAGGCTGTCCAGGCGGGGATCCGCTGCCAGCTCTTCCAATGCCTCTCCCTTGATGAAGAACCGGTAGTTCAGCTCATAGCGATCGACAACAGACTGCTCGTGCGTGATGGGATCCATTCCGGCCAACTGATTCTGGACCCTGGCCAGGCCGGTCATGTATTCGAACCAGGACAGTGCCGATGTCCCGTAAACGATCACGCCGGCCACATCGTAACGCGCACTCAGTGCCGGGGCAATCACACCGCCCATTGAGTGTCCGTAGATGATGATACGTGACGGGTCCACATAAGGCAGGGTTTTTAGTTTTTTCAATCCCTGCTCAAAGTTCTCAACTTCATCCAGCAGGTCGGTCGACTCGCATTCCGGAGTGTTCCAACTGTCGCCCAGCCCGCTCTTTTCGATGCGAAGTGTCACATAACCGGCCTCGACATAGGCGTCCAGAATGCGTTTATAGGGGTGATTGTCCTGCCAGTACTCGATGGATGTGCAGGTATATCCCGGAATAAAAAGCATGGCCGGCATCGGTGTTTCGCCGGGGGGCTTGTTGATAATCACCCGCAGCAGTCCGTCCCGAAACGGAGCCGAGGTATAGATTACTTCCGAACCGGGGTGGGTCTCGTAGCCGCGCGACGCGAACGCATCTTCGAGTACAAGCTCTTCGCCATCTCTGACTATAACCGCCTTAACGGGATCTCCTTCACGACTTTGTGACAAAATGGCTTGCAAAGCGGACATATCAGCTGTTGGTGTGGCATTGACCGACACCAGGCGGTCGCCCGGCTTCAAGCCGATCCGCTCTCCGGTGCCACCGATGACTTCAACTACCATCAGTCCCGTAATCGCGACCCCGGTGCCATCCGGGGCTTCGTCCTGTTCCGGCGGATCGCTTTCAAACTGCGTGCCCATCCAGGCTCGCTTCCGCAACTCCTGAACACTACTGTCATCCGGAAGCTCTTGAATGCTGTTGCGGAGCTCCGCAGGGTGGTGATTCGCTTCCGTCGATGAAGACCACGCCGGCAGACAAAAAGTGAGCATCATCAGTAATAGAAAAGAATAACGTACAATGTTGGATGTCATGCCATACCTCTCTTCGGGTTACAAATACTTGAATAAGCCGGACAGCATCATCGCCGACTCTGCTTTTTAAACGGACTTTCAATATTGCAGCATGATGCCTTCACCCTTGTTCGCCGCTATCAGGGCCATACCGCCGGCACATTCCGGAATGTTCCGGCACCTTTTCGGGCTCATGCAATTCCACATCATACGTGCAGGATCCGGATTAGTTTCCGATAAATGAGAACCGAGCGGCCGTACGCATGGATGGGCTTATAAGCAGTCGGACAAAAATGGACCTGGTTACGGAGAGTCGGATAGCGAAACTGACTCCGGGCAGCTTTCCGCAACAGATGTCAGGCTGCAACCTGTAATGCGTAGTCGCTTCGTTTTCTGCCACACAAAAGTGAGGCATACCGCACAGGGTGGGGTTCACTACTGAGGTTTTCGGGCAACGATATACTCGTACGCGTAGTAATCCGAGTACCGCTTGTGAAGCTCCGGCTCCCGGGCCATTTCGTCCACAATCGACAGGATGGCGGGCTCACCGGCATATTTCGTCCTGAGTTCCTGGATTCGGGCCTTCATAGGTGTGTAGAAGTCATCCCACCAGGCTTCATCCGGCAACATAAAGTGCCCGATGAGTTCGAAACCGCATTCTGTCACTCTCCGGATGGCCTCTTCCAGCCGGCCCATAGTCGGGTAATCCGCTTCAAAACCCGCTTTAAGTTCCGCGGGGGGATCATCTTTTCGCCATATGGCCTCGGTAAAAACAAGCCGGCCGCCCGGACGCAGCAGCTTGTGGCAAACCGGCAGCGAAGTATCAAGTCCGACGCTGTACAACGCCCCCTCCGACCAGATGAGGTCGAAATGTTCCGGTGGCAGCTCCGGCCGGGCCATATCCCCGATCTGTGCCTTCACCCTCCCGGAGAATCCTTTTTTGGCAATTACGGCATTCAATTGCTCGATGAAAGGCGTATGGTTATCCATTGCCAGAATAGTGCCGCCCGTCATTTCGGCAAGATAACAGGTCTGTGCACCCGTGCCGCAGCCCATGTCCAGGACTTTCGGTGCCTCAGGAAGTCCCGCACACATCTCAAGCGCTTTTTCGGCACTGGCACGATTGCCCGGTCCCTGCCTTGGCAAGCTCTCATACAGCTCGAAAAACAATGATTCAAATTGCGGATCATTCATGTTTATTCTCTTATTGATGGACGGCCATTGCAAAAGTCTTGCGATTGAGACTTCTCCCCCGCTCTATTTTATCAGGCTGAGCGTTCTGGTTTCGGCGAAAGCTCCGGCACGCAACGTGTAGAAATACACCCCGCTTGAAAGCGCACGGGCATCGAATACGACCGTATGAAACCCGGGCTGCATGCGGTCTGATACCAACGACTCAACCCTCTGGCCCAGAAGGTTGTAAACATTCAGCTCGACATGGGATTCGTGCGGAATACCAAATGAAATACTGGTCGACGGATTAAACGGGTTGGGATAATTCTGGCTCAGGGAAAACTCTCTGGGAGTCCCCGGTTCCTCACCGGCGGATACGGCCGTTATCGTCGCCTCGTTGCTGTAAATGGACTCGGCCGATCCCGCATAGGCTTTGACCCGGTAGGTGTAGGCAGTGAGACTCTCCAATCCGTCGTCAACATAGCGGTACCCGGACTCGATCGGCTCGGTACCGATAACGGAAAAAACCGACTCAGCTTCTGATGCGCGTTCGATGATAAATCCCTCTGCGATGCTGGAGTTGTCGTTCCAGGTGAGGGTGATCTCGTTGGTGCGGGAGGTATGAAGCTCAAGATCCGACGGACCCAAAACCAGGGTGAAAGACATTGTTTCGCTCCATGGACTCGTTCCCGACAAATTATTTGAACGGACGCGAAAGTAGTAGGCTACCCCCTCTCTGGTGCTGTAAAAAACCCGTGAAGTATCGGTGGTTGATGCGGACGTGACACCCTGCTCAAAATCCGGATCCGTTGCAAATTGCACATCGTAGGAACTGGCATAGGGTGCAGGATTCCAGGCAAACCGGAGGAAATCTGCACGGGTGGCATGCGGAAGCGCTGTTCCGCTTTGGGGAGCTTCGGGCATGGGGATATCGGTACTGAACATGCGGCTGCTGCCCCATGGACCCACCTCACCTTCCTGGTTTCTGACCCGTACCCGCCAGTGATAAAACACGCCCTGTCCCAGTCCGTCAAATGTAACCGATGTTCCGGACGTGGAATCCTCCTTCAGCACATTTCGGAACGAGGCGTCTTCGGCCAGCTGTACTCGGTATACAGCTGCATTCTCAACTTCCTCCCATTCGAATATGACTTCGGTATCCAATCCCGCTTCGCCTTCCGCCGGGCGTTGCAGCGGCGCAGTCTCCATAAATGAAGAGCCATCCGAAAGTTCCGGAGTCTCCCAGGTAATCCACGGAGAAAGGTCGGTTTCATATACTGTGCTTCGGATCCGGGTATCGGAAGATTCATCGCCGAGCAGAAAACGATCCACAAAGGCTTCCATCTCCAGACGGACATTTTCGGGAACCTGGCAATGGGAATGTCCCCCCACAATGGCATAGCCGAATCGTTCGGGGATACAAAGCGCGTTATATACCTCCTCGGCTCCCCGGCTTGCTACATACCCCGATTCATCAGCCATCCATTCGTAACCGGGGTTACCGGTTACCAGCAAGGCTCTGGGCGCTACCATCGCCATCAGCTCATGATGGTCAAAGGGCAGCCTGTTCACCGCGTTTGAAAAATTATTCTGGAATCTCGAGGCAAACCATGACGCATTCGTATTATTGAGCCTCTCTACACCGGGCAGCGTCTCGTTCACCCGCCAGGCGGTATATCCGCCACCCCCTGACTCCTGTGAAATGGTAAGCGCAATTCGCTCATCAAACGCTCCGGCATACAGAGCCATTTTCCCGGCGAACGAGCAGCCGGTGACCGCCAGGCGCTCCATATCCAGGTTGATTTCATCGGCAATCAACTCCAATCCGTCGATCAGTCGGCTGACCCCCCAGGGCCAGGCACTGTACGCTCCGATGTGGGTATGTTCCGGGAACAGGACATTTATAGGTTCATTACCCCTGGTTTGAGTGTGGCTCATGACCTGCCCGAAATTAAAGGGTATCTGCATAATATCCCGGCTGGTAAAGATGTCGGAGGGCAGACTCCCCGACGGACCGCCCATTCCGATGACGGCCGGAACCGGACCATCCGTATCTCCTTCGGGCAGAACGATATTCGAAGTAAGCACCAGAGTGTTCCCTCCAACCGTCACCTCGACGGTCAGTACATTGTCATCGGGGGAATAACTGGCCTGGAGGTCATCCGGCAGCGGTGGACGTTCCCCGACCTGATAGTGATGAATCATTCCCCCAACCTCCGCGCGACGGTATCGCCAGTCGGAAAAATGGGCGATCCGGCCTCTGCCGTCGAACCAGGCAAACGGATCGGGCAGCGAACTGACGGAGGGCAGGTCGTTTCGGGGCGGGAAGGCGGGCATGGGGCAATCCACACAGGTGTTTTCCTCATCATAGACCAGGGGCAATGACTCTCCAACGGGTATTCCGGCAGTTGAAAACGCGCTGCCACTAGCTTCTTCGGCAGGCAGCTCCCCGGCACTCATGGCATAGGCTCCGGAAGCAATAACGAACAATACAAGATACAGGAATGCTGCACACAGAAAATTTGGTCTCTTCATACTCGAAATAATTGTTTCAGGATGGCTTTGACAGCGGTTTTCATGCCGCCGCCTTTGAAAGTGTCAGAGCAATATAGGAAATAACTATCGGGATATGCACCCTGATAATAAACCTGATCAGTATCACTGCACGCGGAGCCGTCCGTCCATTCATCTGCAGGCGAGTGACATAGACTCCTGACGACAACTCAGGAGTACCGAATCGCACCGCATGAATCCCGGCACCGAACAAGCCGCAGGCCGACAGAACCATCGTCCTGCCATTCAGGTCAAACGTTTCCGGCCGGACATATCCGGGCAGCTTGGTTCATACCTGATTACAGAATGCGAGGTAGAGCGGGGTGGCAGAGACCAATTGGGGATGACGATTCATGGCATCAGGAACGAGCCCGAACCCCTACACCAGCGGGAACACCACCTTCACAAACAATCCGTTTTCATTTCTCATCTCCAGCTCCCCCTTCACCTGTTTGCTCAGCCCACGTATCAGATTCAACCCGAAGCTTTGGTCAGGTCTGCCGGCGAGCAGTTCTTCAGGCAGGCCGACGCCATCATCCCTGATGATCAGTTCGCATTTCCCTGCCTTGTCGGCCAATGTGATTTTAACTTTCCCGGCTCTGTTCTCGGGAAACGCGTGCTTATAGCAGTTGGTAACAATTTCATTGGCCAGGAGTCCGCATGGCACAGCCTGACTTATTTCAAGATACACATCCTCGGCTTCGATTTCGGTTGACACATCCAGGTCTTCGTACTGGTTGTTGATATGTTCGGCCAGGTCTCGCAGATATCCCCCGAATTCGATTTCGGCGTACGTGTCGGTCTGATAGAGCTTTTCGTGGATCATGGACATGGACCGGATCCGGTTCTCGTTTTCCCGCAGCAGCTCTGCGATGGCCGGATCCTTCTGTTCCTGCGCTTTAAGGGAAAGAAGTCCGGAGATCACCGCCATGTTGTTTTTCACCCGATGATGGATTTCCGACAGAAGAACATTTTTTTCCTTAAGCGACTTGCGAATTGCTTCCCTTGATATCTTCGCCTCGCTGACATCCTGGGCAAAAGTAATCACCTGATCCACCTTTCCGTTGCTGCCGTACAGAGGGGAGGCGAACATCTGAACATACAGACGTGACCCATCCCGCCGCCGGCGCTCCAGTTCCAGGCCGCGAACCACCTCTCCTGAAAGCACCCTGTCCAGCATCTCCATATAGTCATCCTGCTGGTCATCCGGAACATCCGGAGCCGGTTGGCCCAGGACTTCATCACGTTTCCAGCCGTATGTGGTTTCCGCCGAACGGTTCCACAATGTCACATATCCGTCGGTTCCCACTACCGACATCATCATGGGTGAGCTTTCAATCAATGCCTCCAACCGCTGATTATTTTGCAGCATCGCTTCCTCGGATGCCTTTCGCTCCGTCAGGTCGTACATGGTACCGTAAAACTGCGGCGTTCCCTCACGGCTTTGATCCAGCAACATGACATTCCACTCCAGCCAGCGATCCTGGCCGCCTCTACATTTCAAACGATACTCCCTGCGGAAATTCTTCTGGCCCGACTCCAGCAATTGTTCAAAATCTTCCCGGGCCTTCTCCCTGTCATCAGGATGCATGAATTCGTAGATACTTTTCCCGATACAGTCCGAACTGTCGCAATGGGTAATCTGATCCCAGGCCGGACTCACATAGCAAAGGTTCCCCTGCTGATCGGCCTGAAACACCACTTCACGAATGTTTGCCAGCAGCGCCTGGTGCAGGTTCTTGCTCTCAACCAGCGATTCCTGCATGCGTACTTTCTGTATATAGTAGCCGAGCGCCCCCGACAGGCTTCGGATCACCTGTTTCGATTCGTCAGGCCAGGGATCAGCATTGGAACAATTATCAAAGCAAAGTACCCCCCACAGACGCTTGTCCACAATTATGGGTGCGGCAAGCAGAACCCGGCTTTTATTCTGCTTCATCCATTTTTGCATCGCTCCTTCGTGATCGGCGGGCATAATATCCAGCACTCTGCCCCCCTCCAGTTCCTGCACTGTTTCCGGCATCCACTCATCCCAGTTCATGTTGCGGGTCGCCTTTGTATTCAGGATATGCAGGGTATCATACTTGACCCACTCATACTTCAGGTCGAAAGTCCGGCTTTCCCCACCGCCATAGCTTCGGTAAATATGAACGCGGTCGAAGGCGCCGGCCTGACCGATGGTCTTCATCATTTTCTTGATGGCATCGTTGAAATCCGGCGTGCGCAGCAACTGATAGATCGATGCCGCCATGCCTCGCAGGATGCCGGTCAGATAGTGCAACTCCTGGTTGGTCTGTCGGTAAAGCGTGTAGTCCTGCATGCTGGCTTCATAATAGAGAACCGTGCCGGATTCATCCTTTACCGAACGGGCGTTGCAAAGTATCCAAATTTGTTTCTCGCTTTTCTGGCTCACCCGAAACATGAAATTGCTCACCGACTCATTTTCTTCGAGCAGGGTTTTAAACTCTTCCTTGCGCTCCGGATCAACAAACTTGCGAAAGAAATTTGTAATCTCCTCTTTCAGTTCGTCGGACGAATCGTACCCCAGAATATGTACAATCGATTCATTGGCCCGAAGGATCTGGCCCTCGGTTGTCAACTGCAGTATTCCAATTCCCGCCTGTTCAAACATATCCCGGTAGCGGTCTCGGGATTTGTACAGAAATCGCTCATGGCGGATCCAGCACTTTTCCACATGGAATGCGACATACCCGATAAACCCGAAACCAACCAGCAGGGTAATGCCGATGAGTATGCTGGTAACCCGGCCTATACGCTCAATATAGCGGACAAGTCCGGCTTCCATGATCTCATTTTCAAGCATAATCTGCTGGTTGAGCTCCTGGAGTTCACGCATGTATCCCGTTGCGTGCAGCCCGGTCATGTTCCCATGGACGTGATCACGCAGCAGCCTGCGCGAAAGATCGAACAATCGATAGTGATAGGTCATGGCATAGTCCCATGACGTGATATCCCTGTCGGGGAAGGGGATTACCCTGGAGTAGTTGCTCAAGCGATTGATTCGGGTTGCCTGGCCGTTGGTAAGACCTACCTGCACAAAAGCGTTGGTGATCGATTCGTTATTTGACTCTTCGCTTTCCACTTCGTTCATGGCCCTTGCAAGATCGATCAGCGGCGAAGCGGTACTCCGGAATTTCTGCAGATCGCGGACGTCACCGGTCCGCGCATAGTTCATCAGGTGAAAGGAGGCATCGGTTTGAATCCGGCTGATATTGGTATTCATAACCAGCAGCGTCCGGCAGGATTTCTGCAAATCCATACCGATCACAAAACCCGCAATGGTTATGACAGCCAGTGCGAGTCCGGAGATAATCAGGCGCCTGTAATAGGCTATTTCCCGGGCCGGTTTCAAATTGAATGATTTTACTGTGATAGATAACGTTTTCTGTCATCTTAGTTATCGGCTGTCCGGCTGTTTTCATAAACACGTTCCAGCGACTGTTTTTCCACATGACTTTGCTCATCCCCGGGTCGGTATTTGTGGGCCCGGCCGACGGCCACTCGCGACCCCCGTACCCGGCAGACGGGGCATGCAACGCCACCAGTTGGATAATGGCGGATCCGAATCATATTTTACAACCGAATACGTTATCAAAATCATTGGGGTGCCGAAACATACAAGGTCCGGATATATCATTACCGTATCACCCCGGCTTGAGGCGCCCCTTATCGCCACCACTCTTAACATTATTGGCAAACAGGAGGAAATTATGCAGATATTGAAGCAGACAGGACCCTTTTTGGTATTGATGGCAATTATTGTGCTCACTGTTGGCTGTGAGCCCCATACAACCGAAACCGCTGAAATCACCGAAACAGGTGAATTACGTGGGAAAAATGTCGCATTTCTGGTAGGTGAGGGATTCCATGACGGAGAAACCCTCTTTCCAATGGCCTATCTCATCAACCATGGTGCGAACGTTACGGTTATCGGGGCCGAAACCGGGGAGTTTACCGCCTATAACAGCGATGTGACCGTCCTGGTACCGCTGTCGGTTGACGATGTTGTTCCCGGAAATTTTGACGCCCTTGTGATTCCCGGTGGCGGCTCGCCGGACAACCTTCGCCAGCATGATAATGTCGTCTCCTTCGTGAGAGACTTCTACGAAATGAACCGGCCAATGGCGGCCATCTGCCATGGCCCACAGGTTTTAATCACTGCAGGCGTGGTTGGAGGCCGTACTCTTACCGGCTTCCAGGGTATTGAAGATGAGATAACCGGCGCAGGTGCAAGTTTCGAAGATGTAGAGGTTATGGTGGATGGGAACCTGATCACCTCCCGGCTGCCGCAAGACCTTCCCGCATTCAGCCGGCAGATCGCGGAAGCGCTGATGAACTGACCTCCGGACGACCCACACCTCATCCGGCGGGAGTCAATCAAGCGGAGTCAGTGCCCGCGTTTCATCAAAAAACAGAAACGCGTCGTATCGCAGCGGCATAACGGTCTCCACGTAATTCTGCCGCGCATCCTGTTCCGGCTGATAGACCACTCCGATGGCACGGTTTCCCCTTTGTTCCAGCAGGGGACCGTGCGCGTCCGGATCATCAAACAGTAACAGCAGCGGAGAAATACCGGCACGGTACATCAGAGATTCGTAACTGCCATCCCGGGCTTCGGGCACCTGCATGCGCTCTCTGCGGCCTTCCCATTGCCGCGCTGCGTACACCTCACCCCGGTAGGTGCCGAAACCTACGGAGAAGACCTGCTCTTCGCCCAGGGTCTCGCGGGCAATCTGACCAATATTGCGCATTCCGGCATTTCGCATATCGGTAGCCCGGGCATCCCCGATATGTGTGTTGTGGGCCCAAACAATACCCCGCGCCTCCTCACCATACGCTTCGAGCAGCTTTTCAGCAGCGTCATAAAAATGGTCCACCCGGTGATTCCATGACTGCGGACCCTGTTGCAGGTTTCCCCGGATATGCCGCTCGGCAAAGACCACCATTCGGGAGTTCTGGTACGCTTTCAGAAATCCCAGAGAGTCATCGGCCGCGTACGTGTCCCGGTTCCGGGAAAGCAGCTCATGCACTTCCTCCAGGTCACCTCCGCAATGCTCCCCGCTAACTTGCACCGAGCGTAAATATCCGGAAAGATCCCGATGACGGTCAAAGCAGCCATACAGGCCGCGAACCCGGCGTACCTGTTGCGGGTCGTTCTGCTCAAGGAAAGCAATCACATCGCTGATCCCCTGCTCCCATGCGTAAACATCGAGACCGTAAAATCCGGCAGTACCGCCGGCCGGTTGCCGGCTGTTGTAATCGCGCATCCAGTTGACCAGATGCAGAACCTCTTCATTATTCCACATCCACTGCGGCCATCTGGAAAAAACGGACAGGGCGTCTCGGCTTTCCTGCGGATCATCCTCCATGTGCTTGACATGCCGGTTGATTCGAAAGGCAAGGGGCCAGTCGGCCTCCACAATCACAAAATCAAAACCTTTATCCTCAATAAGCCGCCGGGATATTTCCGCCCTCCAGGAGTAGTACTCGGAGGTGCCGTGCGAAGCTTCTCCAAGAAGTACCAGCCGGCGCTCCCCCGCCCGCTCAATCAGTGGACCAAGATCCTGCTTGCCGGACAGTGCGATCCCCGTTCCCCGGATATGATCCACCACCCGTTCATCCTGTGATGAGGCAGCAGAATACCCCGTGCCGGCATAACTGCCACCGGGAAGTAAAAGGGCCGCTGCAAAGAACAGCAATAAGCACCTTGCATATGCATAAAGCCTGTTTCCGTTGAGCGAGGGAGAAAACATCAGATTTTGAGACATCGTCACAGACCGGTTTATCAACGTTTTTGTGAACCCACTGTTCAAGTACAATAATCCATTATAAAATGGCCATCCTGTAAACAAGATTCCAAAGATATTCATGATGCAGAAGCGAGTAAAAATTTAATTAATAAAAAATTTGTATTCGTTTTGAAATCTCTTATATTACACTTGCGCTCAAGTAGCGTCTCTCTTGATGAATAGTTTAGGGCGGTTCACCTGATACGTGGGCCGCCCTATTTTTTTGGCCCTCCCTTCCGTCCAAATTTATGTGCAACATGTTCTTGCACAGCCGGTTACCTCTTCTCCTCCGTTTTGTTAAAAATAGTGTATCTTTTTCAGACACATTTCGTATAGTCGAGACCCGAATTGAATCGGTCCGGGTCGTTTTCTTATCCTAAATGTGTATGCTTCATCACTCTGACGGTCTCAACAAAGCACAAATGTATTTTTTATGAGCACATTCGAGATAAAAAGAAGGTCCGAATCCAATATTGTAATACTTGACATTTTCGGGGAACTGGATGCTCATACGGCTCCTGTACTGGAAAAAGAGTTTCAACAGCTGATCGAGGATAAATCTGTAGAGATCATTGTCAACGGTTCTTCGCTGGAGTACATATCCAGTGCCGGCCTGGGTGTTTTCATGGCCTATATCGAGGATATCCGTTCACAAGGAGGTGATATCAAAATCACCCGGCTCAAACCAAAAGTTTTTAATGTATTCGACCTTCTCGGCTTTCCAACGCTGTACGACATTCTGGATACCGAGGCCGATGCAATCGATCGTTTTCAAAACCGGTCCCAATAAACCATTTACCCCGCAGCCGTGACTGCCATTACGGAACATACCTTGCGTACCGGCGCCTCCACCGAAGAGCTGGAGCGCATCAGGCATTTCGTTGCCGACCATGCCCGCAGCTTTGGTTTTGGCGAGAACGATATCAGCGACATACAGCTTGCCGTCGATGAAGCCTGCACCAATGTCATCAAGCACGCCTACCAATGGGACGCCACCAAAGAGATTATCATCCGGATCGCCGAACACAAAAATGAATTTCTGATCTCCATTTTTGACAACGGCAAACCGTTCGATCCGAAAGCCTACCGGCTCCCGACCACACAAGATCAGTTGGAACAGAAAAAAAGGAGTGGATACGGTATCCTGCTGATCCGTAAATTGATGGATAACGTGGAGTACCGGAAGCGGAAATCCCGCAATGAAATCCGGATGACAAAAAAACTCTGACCACTCTGTGCCGGATCCGAATCAAAAATACAGTGAGCATCAAAGCCGGTTCGATCTGCAGACCCTACTCGATACCAGCCGCCTGCTGATTGAATCGCACGATGTTGATTTTGTGCTGAACAACCTGCTGCTTATCTCCATGGGGAAGCTGATGGTGCAGCGTGCCGCCATTTTCTGGTATCACCCCCGCTCCAGCTCCTACTCGGTGATAAAGAAGAAGGGACGCATCCAGCTGCCTGACACCTTCAGTATCCCGGAGAAACCGTTTCGAACCAGCAACGCCATTTACTGCGGTACCCATCCCGAACTTGCACTGATCGCCGAGTCCGGCATTCGCCTGATGATCCCGATTAAGAGCAGTAATCGGCATCTCGGATATCTTGCGCTCGGGCCCAAACCCGGAAATCTTGAAAATACCAGGGAGGAGACCGACATACTGGAGAGTTTTGTCTTCATGTCAGGTATCGCCATCTCGAATTCCGAACTGGTCGGGGAACTCAAATCCACCAACCGGAAGCTGGACTACAAGGTGCAGGAGCTTCACACCCTGTTTGACCTCAGCAAGGCATTTAACGTATCAACAAACCGAAAAGAGATCATCCGGCTGTTTAAATACACCCTGCTCGGCCAGATGTTCATCCGCCGCTTTTTCCTGGTCGTATGCCGAAATCACGAACCTGTGCTTGTAACGGAGAACGGGCTGCAGGTCACTCCGGATGACACCCAGCTTGATAAACTGTTCCGAATCGAGAAGGATATCATTCGGGTGGATGACTCCCTTCGGTCGGAGATCCCGTTCCTGGATTCTTCCGAGATGGTACTGATCCTGAAACTGCATGGCGATGCCGGGGAACCGGCAATTCTCGGCCTGGGTAAACGGGCGAACGGTAAGGATTTCGAGCAAACCGACTACAATTTTCTGATTTCTCTGGGAAACCTGGCGCTCATGTCTGTGCAGAAAACTTTTCTGCTGGAAGACCAGATAGAGAAAGAACGGATGGAAGAGGAGTTGCAAATTGCCCGTTCCATTCAACAGAAATTGCTTCCGGAAACAATTCCGGAAGTTCCCGGACTGCAGATCGCGGGGCGGAACGTACCATCCTATCAGGTCGGTGGCGACTATTTTGACCTGATCCGGCATGAAAGCGGAAACCTGACCATGGCAATTGCCGATGTCACAGGAAAAGGTGTTCCCGCATCCCTGCTCATGGCAAACCTGCAGTCTGTACTGCATATTCTCCAGCCGTTCGAAATCAGCCTGGTAGATGCCACCGGGCAGATCAACGCTCTGATCTATCAAAATACACCCAGCGACAAATTCATCAGTTTTTTCTGGGGTTTGTACTCCCCCGAAAACCGGACCCTTCGCTATGTGAACGCCGGTCACAACCCCCCCATTCTACTTCGCGAAAACACAGAACCCAGGCTGCTGACGGAGGGCGGGGTGCTGCTGGGCGCCATGCCTACTCTAACACCCTACTCGGAAGGCACGCTGCCGCTTGAAAAAGGGGATCTCCTGGTCATGTACACGGATGGCGTGACCGAAGCGATGAATGCCGATGATGAAGAGTATGGGGAGGAACGCCTGACCGCCTTGCTTGATGAGTTGCGCGGAGCCGATGCCCGTGACATACTTGAGGGCATTACCGCCGATGTCGGATCATTTTGTGACGATCAATTCACTGATGATCTCACCCTGATCGTCATTAAGGTGCACTGACGGTCACGCCCTGGTTACCGGCGGGACCGCTTCCGGCCATGAATGGCAGGTACCTGTTCTCAAAATTGGCTGCAAGTTCGTAAATGGCGTGAAAACGGCCGTAACGGTCCATGATATCCTCAACGTAGTTGACCGTTTCAATGCCCCGTTTGAAGCCATAGCGGGCATGCTGGTAGTATTTGCGGTTCATCAATCTGAGCAGGGCGTCCGCGATATTGTCCCACTCGTCCGGGTCATTGCCGAGCTGTGCCGCCAGATGACGCGCATCGGCAATGTGCCCCATCCCGACATTATAGCTGGCCAGCGCAAGCGAATATTGATTCAGAGAATCCAGGTGCGCATAGCGGTCCAGGTGTTTCCGCAGATACCGAACACCCTCCCGGATATTGATTTCCGGGTCATAGAGCAGGGCCTCGTCCTCGACCAGGGAGAATCGCGGAATAATCTGCATAAGGCCGACCGCGCCGGCCCAGCTTCGCGCATTGGGATCGAAACGGGACTCCTGCGCCATTACGGCAAGTACCAGTTTCCAATCCACTCCGGCCTCTCCGGCAATGGTCCTGACCATATCGTCGTATGGAGAAATGTACCCGGAATGAAACGTGTCGAACGATCTGTCCCTGAAACGATTTATCTGCCGATCATCATCAAAGTATCTGCGGCGCAGAATATTCAGAAATGCCGATCTCAGAATGCGGCCGTCGGACTCCCGTATCCGGAAGTGATCCGTCATGAACTCATCCATTTTCTCCTTTAGTACGGGAGCATTTTTCCGTACCGCCCAGGCGACCGTGTCACTTTCGGAAAGAACCATGCCGGTTGTAATTCCGTCAATGTATCCGGATGCCATCTGAAATAGATTGTCATCGGCAATGGTCGCATCAATTGTTCCCTCGGCGACCTCCAGCATCAGAGCCTCGGTGTTCCAGTCTTCGCCTACGACTTTATAGCGAATATCGTAGCCCTGTTCCTGCAGCGAGCGCAGGGTTGAGTGATAGGAACTGTTGGCACGGACGGTTACCGTGACATCCTTCAACTGAGGTAGACTGTCCAGGCGGGCACGGCTGTCGGGCTGCACCAGCACCTGATTTACGAAGTTGTACGGCCGGGAAAAAGCAACATGGCCAATGCGGTCGCGGGTGATGGCATAATTTCCCGCGATGAGGTCACCTTCCCCCCTGTTCAGCATTTCGATAGGATCGTTTTCGGATCCGATGAGCACCACCTCGACTTTCAGGTTGTGGTCATCGGCAAACCGCGAGACAAGCTCGTACTCAAAGCCGCGGTCAATGCCCCTGTGCAGAAAGTAGGAGCTGGAGTTGTACCGGGTGATCATCCGAATCGTGCCCCGTTCCCGGATCTCTTCAAAATCAAACGCAACCGGTTCAGAGTATTCTACCTGCACATACGCATCCTTGTCCGGTTTAAAACAGCCACCGGCACCATAGGAAAACAATACGATGAGGCCGATCCCGGCCTTATTGCGAAAATGGGTCCTGTATGTCGATAAATTGTACATAGATAACACCGGCGGCCTCTCTTCTGGATACCGGTTTATACCATATTAATTCAGATATGTCTGATTGCCAACATCACCGGGTAGCCTGACATGGTACATACACCGGCTTGCACACGCTCAAAACAAACAAATGTGGGTTTTCGTTTGTGTAAGGATATAGTTCCAAATAAAATAAGCAGATTTATACAAAATTCCTGCAGCATTTTAAAAAACATGCCTTTGCAGGCCCTTAGATGTTGCAAAGAGCATGTTATTTACCTTTTTTGGTCAGCCATGCCATGGTAATACCCGCGATGATAATCGCCATGGCCGGAAAAGTAGCCAGCGGCGGCATTTCTGAGAAAAGAATCAGGGCCAGGACAGTGGCAAAAACAGGCTCGGTGAGAATGAGCATGGACAGCATGGTCGGGGCAACGTATTTGACGGCGTAGTTCATGGAGCCATGGCCGATAATCTGCGGACCCAGAGCCAGCCCGATTCCGGCAAGCCAAACGGCCGGGCTCATCGGGAAACTGCTTCCGGCCACTATGGCGGCAAGCAGGCAGGTCAGCCCTGTAAAACCGTAAACACGAACCACGTAGTTGATCCAGTCGGATTTCTGTCGAAGCTTTTGGCTGACCAGGAAGTAGAGCGCAAACAGAACGGCTGCGATAACCGCATAGAAATCCCCGAGCAACGCATGTTCAAAAGCCGTAACCGATGTGGCATCGGAGTATCCCAGCAGCACCGATCCCGAAAAAGCTACAAGGACACCAATCCAGACCAACGGCGGAAAAACGCGTTTGAAAAAGCCTGCTTCTATGAGGATCAGAATAACAGGATGGATGGTCACAAGCACGGAAGCCGAGGCGATGGTCGTATTCTGAATGGCCAAAATCCAGAAAATGAAATGGAGGCCCAGCATCACCCCGGCACCGGCGGCAATCAGGTTATCCCTGAAGTTGAAAAAGGAGGTGACTACGGAGGGGCGGAACCACCAGAATGGCAGGAGCACCAGTGCCGCGGTAACGGTCCTGACAGCGGCAAAAGCCAGCGGGTCGGCATCCCCGGCAGAACGGACCAGGATGGGGGCAAATGCAAACATGATCATGCCTGCAGCCAGCATGCCGTAAATACGGGTCGGCACCTGCGCCTGAGTTCTGCCTCGGGTGACTTCCGGTGCACTCATGGGCCGAATCAGCGAATACGATCCATTGACTTCACCAGCTTCTCATCGCGGTCGATATAGTGGAGCGCCACATACTGCAGCGCCACGCCCAGCACCAGTAAACCGACCGACAAAGCCTCCGCCATCAGATTCATTCCGATACGGCCGACTGTAAAAAAGACCCCGACAGCCATCCCAATGGCTATCACCTGAAAAAGCATCCCGCGCTTCACCCATTTCATCTGGTTTTGACGGTTACGAAACAGAAATACGGAATAGAGGCTCAGCGCCACCGAAAAAAACAGTGCGGCCATCAGACCGTTGCTCAGCCAGCCGCTTGGATCCTGCAGCGCATGGGGGAACATGGGAGTAAAAACAAAACCGGCGTTAACCGGCAGTATCAAAAACAGAAAAATGGTTTGAATTCTCTGTATCACAATAACATCTGATTTTTTCCCGACGGCCACGTCAACCGTGATGCAGCCCGCGGGTGTCTTGATAATTTTCAGTGAACGCTGCGAATGCTTCCGACTCCCGCTTTGTTCGGGGCAAAGGCATTAATCGATCCGGATGCTTACTCATCACGGATATGAAATCCGTTTGCCGGAACAAAATGTCGCCTGAGCGGTATTGAAAAATTCGGCAAAGCCGGAAGCAAATAAATTACAAAATTTCGATATCATTAGCTTGCCGGCGCTACCATGCATCAACTGCGTTTCCCGGCAGGCTTGCAACTACACCGGCTCCCCCGGACTATAACCGATCACGCCTCCACAAAACCCGGAGATGAGTTTTTCACCTTCTCAGCGAACCCTGGCGGAGATATCACTGGCCTTCATCGTTATCGTGTGGGCGCTGAACTTTTCCGTTGTCAAGTACAGCCTGGACGAAATCGATCCGCTTTCGTTTAACGCGTTCCGTTTCTTCCTGGCAATTTTGCTGATGTGGACTGTCGTGCGGTTTCGCCGCCTCAAAATCCGCATCGCTCGAGAGGATTTCGGGAAGATCGTTCTGCTGGGCATTCTCGGCAACCTGCTGTACCAGATGCTGTTCATTATCGGCATCGACCGGACATTCGCCTCCAACGCTGCCGTGATGCTGGGACTGATACCGGTTTGGATCGCCATCTTCTCCCATCTGTTCACACCGGAAAAAATGTACCGAACCCAGTTCATCGGTGTAACGGCCGCCTTTGCCGGGGTAGCCCTTATCATGGGGGGAGGGGAGGATGGAATTACCCTGGCATCCGAATCTTTTGCCGGTGACCTGATCATGGTATCGGCAGCCATGGTGTTTGCCGCCTACACACTGCTTGCGCGTTCGATGCTGGAGAAGTACTCGCCATTAACACTGGCCACCTCGGTAATGACCGTCGGAGGCACCCTCCTCATAGTCACTGCCATCCCATCGCTCCTGCAGCTGGATTTTCGGTCCATATCACGAGTCTCCTATGCCGGAGCCGCCTACAGCGGCACCTTCGCCATCGGCCTGGCCTACCTGATCTGGAACTTCGGCATCAAGAACGTCGGGGCCATACGAACGGCAGCCTACCAGAATCTGGTGCCTGTGCTCGGAGTACTGTTCGGGCTCGTTTTTCTTGGTGAAAAGCTACACCTTTTGCAGTATCTTGGATGTTTGTTAACCATAGGAGGAATCGTCCTCACACGCATCAAAAAGGGCTGAATACGGCACAGAGCCCCCAATGATATTCCAGGCGTTATCATGCCACTCTTGTTTCCACTTCTAATATTTTGGTTCCGTCATGATGATTAGAAAACACAGAACCGCTCTGACGATGGCACTGCTGCTGATGTTCAGCCTCATCGGATCGGCACTGCATGCTCAGCAATCCCAACAAAACCGACAGACCCAGCGCACTGCCATGGGTGTTCAGTTAAGTGAAAATGTCCGGCAGGGACTGTTCATCGATGAGATGGGCCTGAACCTCTCCCTCGAGAAATTCTATGAGGGCTACCTCGACATTGCAACGTATACACTGGGCACGGGCGACCTGCTCGGCATCTCGCTGGAAGGCAATGTATCTGCTTCACTGAGAGGCATCAGGGTGAACAGCCAGGGTTCGATCATCATACCCGAAGTCGGCATCATCAAGGTTCAGGGCATGCTGCTGGATGAGGCGGAGCAGGCCATCAACCGGCAATTAAGCGAAAAGCTGCGCGACACCCGGGCCAGCATTTACCTGGAGCACCCCCGTTCAATAAAAGTTCATCTTGTCGGCAGTATACCTTATTCCGGCCCTCATGTGGTGCTGGCCCAGACACGCCTCGACCAGGCGATCTTCTATGCTTTCTTTCCTCCGCCAACAGAAGAAAATCTGGAAAATCCACAATTTTTTCTCGCCAATAAATATCCGGTTGAATTCATTGAGCAAAACCGGTATGCGCTTCGAAACATCACCATCAACCGGGAGGACGGAAGTGTCATTGACGGTGATTTGATCCGGTATCTGCGAACCGGCGACAAGTCGGCCAATCCCATTATAGAAGAAGGGGATGTCATCATCATCAACCGTTTTTATGAATATTCTCCCAGGGTTTCCGTATCCGGTGCCGTAAACCGGGCGCTGGAACTGGAGTACCGGGAGGACGATTCGATTGACCGTCTGATCCGGATGGCCGGCGGCGTGACCTTCGATGCGGCGGAGTCTCATATTCGGGTTGCCAGGCTGGGCGAATCAGGGCTGACCGAAGTGGTCCTCAGAGACTCCTCCGACATAGCCGGGTTCTCCCTGCGGGCCAACGACCGGATCGTGGTTCCGTTTGACGAGCAAAAACGCGGCACCCAGAATGTGCAAGTATACGGTGAATTGAAGATAACCGGCCGCTTTCCCATTGAAGACGGAAAAACCACTCTCTATGAGCTGTTGCAACTGACCGGCGGCTTCACCGACCAGGCACTCCCCCAGGCCGCCTTCCTGCTCCGGCTCCAGCCCGGAAAAACGGAATACGGCCTGAGACCGGCCTTCGATCCTGCATCCCTGGTCAGAACCTCCGATCAGTTTCAGCAGGGATTTGATTACCTGGAACTGGAATCCCAGCTTATCAGCAACCGGGTATATGTGGATTTTATGGATGACGAGCAGCTGAAATCGGTCATTTTGTATGACGGCGACCGGCTGCACATCCCAAAAAACGAAGGTACGGTATTCGTCTTCGGCCAGGTGAACGATCCGGGATACTACAATTTCGATGCCGCTTTGAGTCACCGTGATTACATACAAAATGCCGGAAACTTCGCCCTTTCCGCAGACGAAGAGCGGGTATTCGTCATCAAGTCGGGCAGCAATTCCTGGTTCCGCCCGGAAAACACGGTAATCCAGCCGGGCGACCTGGTATTCGTTGACCGTGTTCCGTTCGACGAGCTCCAGGCCGCCAGAAATTACGACCTTCAAAAACGGTCGCAGCGCAACAGCAACATTCAGCTGATCATGACAGGCCTCACAACCATCACCAGTATTATCACCGCATACGTCGCTATCAGCAGAAACTGACGTTACAAGGGCAACTCCATTTACCACTGAACATGAGCCAAGAAACACATAAAGAGACCAACCTGCTGGATGTCCTGATCGTCCTTGCCAGGCACAAGTTTTTCATTATTAAACTGGTGTTTTCGATCACTCTTCTGGCACTGATCATCAGCCTCGTTTGGCCCCATACTTACAAGTCCAGCAGCGTTTTTATCCCCGCCACACAGCAGCGGTCACTGCCCGGCGGTATCGGCGGATTGCTGGGCAGCTCCATGCAGCTTCCCATGGATTTCCCCCAGGTTAATTCGGAGGTAATCCTCAACATCCTTAACAGCCGCGAGCTGCGGGAACAGGTCATCCAAGAATTCAACTTCCAGGAGATTTACGGTTCCACTCTCATGGAAGAACTGCTCCTGAAAATTGATCAGGATATCCAGGTAAATGAAAACCGGGAGGGAGGATTCGGATTTAATCCCATTTTTTCGATCGGCCTTTCCTTCAGCAGTGAGGAGCCGACGCTCAGTTACAGGGTAAACCGTTTCATTTTGGAACAACTGAACCGGAAAATTCAGGAAGTGAATTCAGAAAATGCACGGGAGCACCTGGCCATTCTGGAGGAGCGGTACCTGCGCAATCTGAGTGAACTGGAAGAGGCAGAAGACACCTTGCGGGCATTTCAACAAAAATACGGCATTCTGGAAGTTGAAGAGCAGGCAAAACAGATTATTGAGCAAATCGGTGAACTGAAAGCCGGAAGCATCCAGACCGAAATGCAGATTTCGGTACTCCGGGAGACCGTCAGTGACGATAATCCGGAGCTGCGAAACCTGATTCGGACCAAGGAAGAGTTCGACCGCCAGTTTGAGCGTTTGATTCGCCAGAGCGACCAGCTTGCTGCGGAGGTGCCCGGTAACTATCCCCTGCTCGATTTGCCTGATCTGGGCCTGAACTACCTGAGGCTCTTCCGCGAAGTGGAAATTCAGGCGAAACTGCTTGAAGCGCTGTACCCGCAGTACGATAGCCAGAAAATGGTAGCCCAGGCCTCGCGCCGGGGAATCCAGGTTATTGACCCCCCGGTGATCCCCACCTACAAAGACAGTCCGAAGAGGGCATATATCGTCCTGGGCGGCATGTTTTTCAGCATCTTTCTGGCATTGACCATTGTCTTTTTCAGGAATATGATTGAGAACGGCCGCCAGTACAACACGGAGAACTACCGAAAGCTGCAGGAACTTGCCGGACATATGCGGTTCCGAAAAGGTTCCCGGCCCAACAACGCAGCTTCTTCTGATAACGACTCCTAAATTCCCGACCCGGTGTTTCCTGCCCTGACCAAAAAGCTGGAAAAGATTCCGGCCGAAGCATGGCTGATCGCAGCGGGGATCGTCATATACCTTGCCTCGTTTTTTGTAGCAAGATTTCTGGGATTCATATACGCCGTTCCGCTGATCCTCGTACTGCCGTTGATCGCATGGTACCTGCTACAATCAATTGTCAAACCTGTTTTGATCCTTGTACCCATGCTGGGTGCAATTTACCTGGGCAGCATCATAAAAGTTATTCCGGATGGAGTGGTACCTCTCACACTCTTTCAGATACTACTCTTCCTCGGCCTTGCAATATACCTGTTTCATTATCTGCTTCACGAAAAGCATCGATTCCGGATAATGGGCTTTGAACTGGAGCTCTTGCTGATATTTACACTTATCAGTTTTTCCATCATATACAGTCCGAATCGCGAAAGTGCCCTGATCAATTTTTCTCGTATCCTGTTCCTGGTTCTTTTTGCCTATCTGATTATCAACGTCATTCAGAAACAAAAACATTTTTACGCCACCTTTGTTCTACTGACTGTAATCACCGTTATATTGGGATTGCTCTCCTTTCACAGCGCATTGCTGAACCCCGTTATTGCAGCGATGAACCTCCAGGCCGGCGGAACCCGTATTTTCGGCAGGGGGGCTATCACCATTGAGGACCCTAATGTTTTTGCCAGTCTTTTCTTCCTTCCAATATCCTTTATTGTATCGGCTTTCTTTTCCCAGATCTCGTTGCGATGGCGGTTCGTTGCTCTGATTACAGGCCTGCTTCTTGCCGCCGGACTTGCATCCACCTTTTCCCGCAGCGCCTGGATTGCCACAGCATTCCTGCTGCTCGTGCTTGTCGTTTACTACCGGCAATACAAGCTGATGGGTTTTTTGGTGGCCCTTGTGGTAGTCGTGGTTATGTCCATTCCTGAACTGCGGAACATGGCGTTCACCGTCATAAACCGGATATTCGACATATTTGCCGGTTCCGAAGATGACTCTTCACGCATCAGGGTGCTGCTCGGTATTGCCGCCATCCGCATGTTTTTCGACTCCTGGTTTATGGGCGTTGGCTTTCGGGGCTTTCCCGAACGATTTACCGACTATTTCACCACACAAGAGTCCATTGATGTAGTCGAACCTCACAACATCACCTACGAGATTCTGGCGGAACTGGGCATCGTCGGCTTTGGACTGATCCTTTTCCTGGTTTACAGAATCTTTCGAATGGCTTCTGAAAATATTAGAAAATCCGGGACAGAACCTGAGAAAATTATCGCCACCTCACTCATAGCCTCGCTGACCGGCTATATTGTCTTCTTTCAGTTTTACGGTGGTGCGCTCGTAAGTACCAACCTCTGGGCAATTATCGGACTTATAGTCGCTTATAGTTATTATCTGCACTACCATGGAAAGGAATCCCGGCAGAACCTCCCGGCTTTCGGAAGCGGAACTGCCGGCACCGGACCACCACTGAAATAATTCCGCACCCTCATGTTTCCCAGGCTGACTTCCACTCTGAATCGCATTCGGAGTTCCGAATTCATCAGGAACTCAGCCGTCATGATGACCGGTACCGGTATCGCACAAATCATCCCGGTGCTGATCATCCCGGTGCTCACCCGCCTGTATGCTCCCGGTGAAATTGGAATTCTGGCCGCGTTCGTCTCCCTGTTCACAATTTTTTCCGTGATTGCGGGCGGCAGATATGAGTTCGGCATCATCATGCCCGAATCCGACCGCACCGGGACCAACCTGCTGTACCTCTCAGGAGCTCTCTCTGTCCTTTCAGGAATTGTACTGGCCCTGGTTGTGCTTTTTTTTGGAGGCCAGGTGGCCAGGGCCGTTAACGCGCCGCTGCTGGAACCCTGGCTTTGGCTTCTTCCGGTTACCGTAACGGCCCAGGGATTGTTCATGGCTTTCAGCTTTGCCCTTAACCGGAATAAGCAGTACCACTCCATAGCCGCCGGAAAGGTCACTCAGACCGGCACAACGGCCGCCGTACAGACCCTCGGCGGGATCTCCGGCTGGGGCGTCGGTGGACTCATCATCGGAAAGGCAGTCGGTGTAATCATTTCTGCCGGATGGCTGATTACCGCTTTGCAGCGAAAGGTGCCCCGCTTTTTGGAACGGGTCAAGCCGGAGGAATTGAAAAAGGCGGCCGCCGAATTCATAAGCTATCCAAAGTACAACGCCCCACACGCCCTCGTAAACAGTATCTCGAGCAATCTTCCGGTTATCCTGTTTATCACCTTCTTTTCGGATGCGATTGCCGGTTTTTACGCAATGGCCTTCCGCGCCAGTTATGCTCCCGTCCAAATTGTTTCCGCCGCAGTCGGGCAGGTATTCGGAAAAAGGCTTGCCGACAAAAAACACGAACAAGCCGATGTCCGGTCGTATGTGGTTAAAATGCTGCTGTTATTTGCAGCAATCGGCATCATTCCCTTCGGATTGCTCTTTCTTGCCGGTCCCGCCGTCTTCGGCTATATCCTTGGTTCCGAATGGGCAGTAACAGGTGATTATGTCCGTATTCTCATTCCCTATGTCTACCTGACGTTTATCACACAACCGCTCAGCTACATACCGCTGTTGTACGAGCGCCAGAAACAGGCATTCATCCTCTTCCTTTTTTCACTTCTGCTGCGTGTTCTTGCCATATTTTCAGGGATATGGCTCGACATGTTCCTGGTGTCGCTGGCCCTCTATTCGGCAACGGGAGTAGTCGTACTGCTATATCATATTTACTGGTATCTTTCCCTGTGCGATACGGACAGCGTAACCGCGGATGATTGACAGCACAGGCCTTCAGCTCTCCATTGCATTGCAGCTGTTGCGCTACTTCACCCGCTCTTCCGGCTACTTCATCGGCCGGCGGCCGGCACGGTAAAATATACCAGTGACTCGTCGTCCCCAATCCGGTATTCCCCGATTTTTCCCGTTTTGATCGAATGGGGATGGTAGCCCGACGCTTTCAGAAATGTGCACAGCTCCTGCACGGAACTCCCTGACTTTTTCAGATTTTCTCCGCTGATCTCAACAAACAGATGGCGCACACTCTGTCGCCGCAGGCAACCGGACATGCCCCGCAACACATCCATCTCATGTCCTTCGACATCGATTTTCATCAGGTCGATCCGTGTGATTTTCTGCTCATCACAAAAACCATCAATAGTAATAGCCTGAATATCCTCGTACTCCCCGGATTCCTTGACCATTGAAGAGGCGCCTGTATTATCCGAGCCGGAGTAATAAATCCGTTTTTCGCCGCCGGTATTCGAGGCGATCCGTTTCACCGGGATGACGTTATCAATTCTGTTAAGCTCCAGATTTCTTTTCAGCACCGAATACTGGTAGCTCATGGGTTCAAAAGAGTAGACATTCCCGTCAGTCAATGCGGAAAACCGGACCGAATAATAGCCGATATTGGCTCCGACATCCATAATGACTTCCGAGCCGGATGCTTTTTCGAGCATGAACGACTCGTACCCGGACTCCGTAATGTAGCAGCCGTGTATGAAAATATTCCAGGGGATCCAGTCTCTGAGCCGGCAGACGATGACCTGATTGCTCCTGCGAAGCGGCACGATATATTCCAGATCGTGCTTCACCGCGGTTTTCCTCAGCAAAAATCCGGATAATCGGGATTTACCCCGGAAATTGGGTGTCGCCCGCAAAGCCCGGCCAAGCAGACCGATCCATCTCTTCCTGAAATTTGCCACAATGTCTGACTTCATGATGCTAAAACGGTCACATTAACATGGATACAATCTGCTGCACAAACGATATGGCTTGATATCGTTGGCCTAACGAGGCTGCTTTTAAGCCTTCCATCATTCGGTATGAAAAATGGGCTTGTCTGTGTTATCCTCGATGAACTCGTAACGCACAGTCTTTTCCAATCCCTTCTCCATGGGTACTTCCGGAACAAACCCCGTTTCGGAAACGGAGGAATCAAACCGGGTGGTTGCGCAAAATTTCTTGATTCGAATGGAGCTTACGGTATATGGCTTTCCTGTAACACGGGAAAGCACGTCGAAGAAAAAACCGGCGAGCCAGCCTAGAGCATAGGGCAAGTGGATACCTTCCCCCTTGCTCATACCAAGGATTCCCCTGACGCTGGAAACAAGCGAATTCATGTCGAAGTCCGGCTTGTCAATGTAATTATAGGTGTGAATCCCCGGCTTGAAATGTGTTGATGCAAATTCAAGAAATGCCGCCACATTTTCGACATAGGCCATGGATTTGATGTTCCTGCCGCTGCCTACCATCATAAACTTTCCGGATGCGATCTGATGGAGAAGGTTGTAGACATTTCCCCGGTTCTGTTCCCCAAAAACTACCGTTGGACGGACAATTACAAGAGTGCGGTTTTCCGGATCTTCTTGCTGCCATTCGCGGTAGACTTTCTCAGCCAGCCATTTGGTGCGCCCATAGTCATTGAAGTAGCGAATTTCACCATCTTCCCTGGTCCCTGGAGGGGCAAATCCGTACACCGCGACAGAACTGGTGAAGACGATGGTCTCACACTTTTTTTCCCTCGCCACCTGGCAGATATTCCGGCTCCCTTCCACATTGACTTCATCGTAGAGGGATATGGGACGGACATCGTCCCTGTGGACAGCTGCCAGATTGATCAACAGCGACCCTTCAGGCACAGCTTTTCTGAGCGCATCCATTGAGCGGATATCCACCCGGGTGGTTTCCTTCGGGAAATCCGGACTCGTCGCAATATCAAGGATGTCAAACGCCTTTTCCGAGTGCCGCAATCGATGAGCCAACCGCGTTCCAATAAATCCGGCGCCTCCAATAAGCGAAATCATGTGTAATAATACCGGGAAATGATGACTATGCTGATATGCAAAGCAAATTATTTACATTTCGGACACGTGTAAAATTACGTCTTTTAACATTGAAACACGAGACTTTTTATTTTGGTCCGCTGGATATCCAGTAATGGTTTCAGACTTTCCAACGACCTGCTCCCGTAATGACCTGCCTGATATACCGAAAAGAAACTTCCGGCTTCAGACCAGCTGCAGATTCATTCACTGTTCTCGCTATTATTCAGTAAATTTTGATCCTGCTGATCAAGCCAGCATGCCAGCTCTTATCTTTAACATGAAATGATCATGACCGGGCTGGTGCCAGGACACACAAGCGCACGACTAAGAAACGGTCATGTTATTCTATCTAATATAAAAAATCGAAGATCACGAAGTGATATCGGATATTATTAACAGATGAAAATTGCCGTCATTTCCCATCTTTATCCCAACCGCAGCCATCCTGCCAGCGGAACGTTTATTCGGTCCTATTTCCTCGGATTGAGTAAACTATTTGATTCGGAAATGGTGGTACCTACGGTAAGAGCCATCCCGTTTACGAAAAAATGGTCCTATACCCACAGCCCCTTCATCACGGAAGGTGAAGCCGTTCGCTTGCGTTACCTGTCGTTTCCCGGCGGCCGTTTTCCGCATCTGGTCACGCGCACCATCTCGCACGCGGTTACGGCTTATTTGAAACATCAAAAACCCGACCTGGTTCATGTTCACTGGCTCTACCCTGACGGACTTGCAATCCCGGCCATCAGGAAATCGCTTGACGTGCCCGTGGTTCTCTCGATTCACGGCAGCGACTGGTACAATACCCGAAACAGGCCGAAACTCAGAGAACTGCTTGAAAGATCACTTTTTGCAGCGGACAAGATTCTGACCGTCGGCACCAGACTCAAAAAGGACATACAGCATGCCTTACCGGAACTGGAAGAACGGCTCATGGTCACCTACAACCCGATCGACTTCGGCATGTTTGCCCCTGCTGAGTCACGGGAATCGGCCATGCGCAGCATGAACTGGGATCCGACGAAAAAGCATCTCCTTTGTGTGGCAAATATCAGCCACGAAAAAGGAGTAGATGTGCTCCTGGACGCCATGGAAATGCTTCAAATGGAGAACCTGTTGCTTCATATCATCGGCAATGTGCCGGACAGCCCCTATTCCCGGAGCATCATCTCCCGAATTAGCCGATCTGACCACATCCTCTTGCATCCGCCGGCAAGCCACGATACCATTCCGGATTATTTCAAGGCATGCGATCTGCTAGTCATGCCCAGCCGGAGGGAGGGCTTCGGCATAGCGGCTGCCGAGGCAATCGCATGCGGCAAACCGGTCATTGCCACAAAAAGCGGGGGGCCCGAGGATATCCTCACGAAAGATAACGGCCTTCTGGTGGATGTCGACTCCCCCGGCCAGATTGCCGATGCTGTCCGCCAAATTTTAGCCGGAAGAACCGGCTTGCAGCAGGAAACCATCCGCTCCAGCATCAAAAAGAAATTTGACTCGGAGAAAATCATCCACGATATCGGACGCATGTATGAAAGCACCATCCACAGCGGGGTATGACAGCCCCGGCAAGTTGAGAATCCCATGAAGCTCCTGATGATCATATTTACCTCTTCACTTGATTTCGACGAGCGAATCAGGAAAGAGGTAGCCAGCCTGGGCAACCTGTCGATTTCGGACATTGCCATTTTTGCATCCGAGGAAACCCGGTCGAAGAATCCGGTCGGACATGCAACGATCGTCAATCCGCGGTTTTTTATTCCAAACCGGGAGTGGGTTCCGGTCAAGCTGATGAAAATTGCGGAGCTTTTCCTTCGTCTGATTTTCCAGTTTCCCTTCAGGGACTATGACAGAATCTGGCTGCATGACCCCATCATGGTTTTTCTGATTCCTTTTCTGAAAAAGAGGTCGGGAGCCCGGATCATTTGGGACCTGCACGAACTCCCGCCCCCCGCTTTCTTCAACAGGCCTTACCTCAAAAAGTACTTTCGGCGCTCCGCCGATCTGGCCGATGTCGTCATCACAGCCAATGAGGAAAGGGGAAGTTACATGGTTCGCAACGGCCTTATCCCGAACTTCCGGGTGCTGGAAAATTTCCCGATGCGTGATGAGCAAAAGCCGGATACCTCGTTCCGGGACGCTGAGTTTGAACAATTTGTGGATGGCCGCCCCTTTGCCTATTGCCAAAGTGCAACACACCCCATGAGAAATTTCATGGCGCTTGCAAAAGCCTGCGTGGAAGAAAAGCAGTGCCTGATTGTTCCAGGCGATAAAAACGAAGAGTACAGGAGGGCCAGAAAAGCGATACGGGACTTTGACAACCATATTCTGGTACTTGGAAAAAAGCCGAGCATGTATCTCGACTACTATCTGTCCAAAGCCCGATATTCATTCGTTTTTTACACCAACAAAAATATGAATAATTACCTGTGCGCCCCCAACCGGCTGTATCACAGCCTGAAACTTGGCATCCCTGTTCTGGTTGGCGGCAACCCACCCCTGGCACGAGTCATTGACAAATACCATTGTGGTGTCAAGCTATCCGGTTTCGGTGAAGACAGCACCGAAATTATTCATGGCATCCGGAAAATGAACACCCATTATGAAGATTTCAGGCGCAACACCGAATCGATCTCGGGATTGTTCAGCTGGGATTCCCAGGACGCCGAAATTGAAGAGATCATCCACTTTTCGGATGCCGGAAACGATCACCTTAATCAGGACAACACTTTCGCCACCTGATTACAAATCCGAATCGGAGTAAGGGATTTTGAGGATCTTGTTTATAACAGATAATTTTCCGCCGGAGGTGAATGCCCCGGCTACCCGGACCTATGAGCATTGCAGGGAATGGGTGCGAATGGGCGCCAATGTGACCGTCATTACCTGCTTTCCGAATTTTCCGCAAGGAAAGGTGTATGAAGGGTACAAAAATCAGCGCATCAGGAAAGAACGTATTGAAGGGATTGACGTCATCAGGGTCTGGTCGTACATCACGCCTAACGAGGGTTTTGTACGCCGCACCGTTGACTACATGAGTTTCGCCATGAGTGCATTCTTTGCCGGCCTGACTCAAAAGCCGGATGTCATAATTGCCACATCACCCCAGTTTTTTACCACATGGACTGGGTTTGCCCTCTCCCTGATCAAACGGAAACCCTGGGTTTTCGAGCTTCGTGACCTTTGGCCGGAATCGATAAAAAGTGTCGGTGCCATTCACGACGGTTTCCTCTACCGTTTTCTGGAAAAAATCGAACTCTTCCTCTACAGAAAAGCTCATCACATCATACCCAATACCTATGCATTTGGTGATAATCTTGTCGGGCGAGGCATTCCGGAGGAGAAAATTTCAGTGATTCCAAATGGAGCAAACCTGGAACTGTTCGACCCCGGAACGGACTCCGGCGACCTCAGGGATTCAATGGGCCTGGGTGGAAAGTTCGTGATTGGCTATATCGGAACACATGGCATGGCACACGCCCTTGATTTTGTGATCCGTTCTATTGTGCAGCTGCAGGACACCAGCATCCATTTCATCTTCATCGGGGATGGTGCCATGAAAAAGCACACCATGCAGCTTGCCGAAGATTTCGGACTGGATAACGTCACTTTTCTGGATCCGGTGCCAAAAAATGACATGCCGCGCTATCTGGCCCTCGTTGATGCCTCACTGGCGCCCCTCATAAAAACGGAAACATTCAAAACGGTGATTCCCTCAAAAATCTTCGAGGCTGGAGCCATGGGCAAACCGATGTTGCTCGGAGTGGACGGACAGGCTCGCTCGATTGTGGAAGAGCACGGGTCCGGTCTCTATTTCGAGCCGGAGAACACCGAGGATTTCATCGCCAGGGTGAAACAACTGGCCGGTGACCCAGAGCTGCAGCATCGCCTGGGCGAAGGCGGCAAAAAACTGGCCCGGGCCTTCGATCGCAAAAAGCTGGCATCCGAAATGCTGGATGTGCTGGACAAAGTAGCCCAACCAACACGAACTTCTTGAGTTTCACTGAAAATCGGGAGGTGATTCGCTCCCGCTGATAGTGGTATTCATTAGGCTGACTTCGCTACCCTCAGCGTAATTGATGTCCGCCTCCATCCCCAGTATCACCCGGCTGTTCCGGAAGGTAACCGGCCCCTCAAAGGTAACCACCACGCCATCCGCGATGTACACTACCGCATCTTCAAAGCTCCTCGGCATATGCAGTGTATCGTTTTCAATGAAAGCATAGGCATTGACCCTCCGCTCCCCGCACCGGTAGCCCGGATTGATGAACTCCTCGTAGGCCCGGCAGTATACCTCCCTGGCAGGGAGGCTACCGGCAGACAATTCCGCTTCGGCATCCGGATTCAGGTCGGCGGAGGGACCAAACGGAGGCCACGAATATTCCACAACACCATCATCCGGATCATCCTGAGGATGCTGATTTTCAGTGGTGCCGGAATGCTCCCCGTTGTGTGAAAGATCCGAAGTGTTCGAATCGATTGCCGCAAAGGCTGTGTCTGACGTGGCCGCAGCAACGGGCCGGGTGAAATACTCCGGTTTGCCGGAGCGATAAAGCGACAACATTTGGAGATGCAACCGGGGTAAATCCGGTGACTCAAGTGCATTGTGGGAGATCGGATTGTCTTCCTCATCAAACCCGTACACCTCCATGGCCAGCATCTCCGGATCGGTGTTGCGTAATCTCGCTTCGTTTCCAATCAAATTGATCTCTCTGCCTTCTTGAACTTCCAGAAAACTGTAGCGCGAATGGTTGCGAAGCACAGTGTTCCGGTAGCTGAACGAGTCCAATCCCCCCCTTATGTGGAAAGCATCGATCCTGATACGGTCGACCCGGTTTCCCTCAAACAGATTGCCGCTGTCGGAGAGATTCCTGAAGCGCAGGTCGGAACGATTGATATTTCCGGTCAGCGCAAAAGCCTCCCTTGAGTAGTTGTAAGCGAAAACGTTTTTATGCGAGCCTGTCCCCAGGTTCATGGAAGTGCGCTGATGGCGAAAGATGTTGTTCTCAATCAGATTCAGCGTACAGTAGTGCCGCATGTCCACTCCATAGCCGTACGCACCTCCGTATCCCGCTGTGTAGTAGGCATCATTGAAAAAGCTCCCCTCGATAGTGCTGTGCATGGTGCGCATCATGTACACATGCCGGCTCAGGGGTTTGTAGCTGTATATATTGTGGATGTGGATGTTTTTAGTCATGAACAGGGTGATATGGCTCACATGCTGCGGACATTCGGCCGCATCCGGGTACACCCGCGTATCACACAAGGACGGCCGGTCCTCGAACCCCTCCAGATCGTTGATAATGCCCAAATTGGATATACCGGCATTGCGCAACGGTGCCGGCACCCGGTAGACCTGAATATCGTTGCCATTGTCCTGCGCCCGGTGATGGTCCCATGTCAGGCGAAAGTCGTTTTCCAGGACGATGGTGCTGTCACCTGCTTCACGGACGATGTTCATCTGCCCCAGGTGGTCGAAGATGGAGCCGTCGGGTCCGGATACGCTTGTGGCACGCAGCACAAGCAGATCACCTTTCGAAACCGCCGCCGCCTGTGATAAGGTGATTTCATTGCTCCCGGGATCAAAACGCTCAATGACCCCCAGGCTCCTCTCCCTTTGCGGACCGTAGAGGACAAAACCGGCTGAAAAATTGTAGTGAAGTTCATCCACCCGGTATTCCACCGTGTCGGTTTTGATATTCATGAACCTTACTACGGTTGCCGGCCCCTCACTCAACCGGTAATGCGTACCGCCGGGCCCGTCACCCGTCACATACACATGGTCATGGCGGCCGCCCACCAGCTGAAGGTTGCCGTAAACGGCGCATTCCCCAATCAGATGGACCCTGTTTGTGCCGGAAGCTTCACCAGCGTCATCAATGGCCTGCTGGATGACCTCCCGATGATCCCGATCGAATCCGGGTCCGCAGTCAATCGTAAATGTCGAGTCAAACCGGTCAGGGGTCAATGATTTTGCCCCGACGTTATCCCATTTGCCAATTACATTATCCGGGATCACAATTTGTCGGGCATGGCTGTCCAGGTGAACAGTCAACAGTATCGGAAGAAATGCGAGGACGGTCTTCATATGTTTTATCCATTAAGATTCATATGGCCGGAGTTAACTCACATGACAGGATTTGGTCGTGTCCCGGAGTGTCAGCCGGAGGCTCTCATCTTTTTACAACAATGATAAGGTATCGGCAGCGGTGATATCCTGCAGCGACAACATCACATTTGGCAGCTATCCGGCAACAACACATAGCAAGGCATCACCCCCGTTTCCCGCCCGAAAGCAGATAGAGCGCCGCCATGCGAACCGCCAGGCCGTTGGTCACCTGATTCAGGATAATGGACCGAGGGTGGTCGGCCACCTCGCTTTCCAGTTCTACCCCGCGGTTAATCGGACCCGGATGCATTATTGTGAACTGCGGGAACTCTTTGAGATGGCGTTTTTTGATGCCGAACTGTTCATGATACTCACGCTGGGAGGGGAACAGGCCCCCCTCCTGGCGTTCCAGCTGGATGCGCAGCGCCATCGCCACATCACACCATTCAAGGCAGGCTTCCAGGTCGTGTGATACGGTGACCCCCAGCTCCTCAACAAACAGCGGCATCATGGTTCGTGGTCCGCAGAGAGTCACTTCCGCTCCCAGGCGGGTCAGGCCGATGATATTCGATCGCACCACCCGGCTGTGGGTAATGTCTCCGATAATGACAATCTTCAGCCCCTTCAGCTTGCCGGTCCTCTGCCGGATCGAAAACATATCGAGCAGCGCCTGGGTAGGATGTTCATGCGCACCGTCACCGGCATTCAAAATCGCCGCGTCCACACACCGGGCGATGAAATGGGCCGCACCCGGACTCGGGTGCCGTACCACGACCATATCGATTTTCATCGACTCGATGTTTCGGATGGTATCCTTCAGCGTCTCTCCTTTCTGGACACTCGAGGAGCTGCTGGAAAAATTGACCACATCGGCACCCATCCGTTTCTGGGCCATCTCGAAGGAGATGCGGGTCCGGGTACTGTTTTCGTAAAACAGATTGACGATGGTTTTGTCTCGAAGGGTCGGTACTTTCGGGATGGGGCGGTTGAGGATTTCCAGAAACGATTCGGCCTGGTCAAGAACATGAAGAATATCTTCCGCGGAATAGTCTTTCAGGCCAAGCAAATGGCGATGCGGAAAATGATATGATCCTTCTTCAGGGATGGTCACGTTCGCAGCTCCTTCTCTTTTTTTACGACAAGAACAGCGTTTCTGCCGTCCTGTTCCATGGTTTCTACCCGTATTTCCTCATTCAGGTGTGTCGGCACGTACAATCCGACGTAATCGGCGGCAACCGGCAGCTCACGATGCCCGCGGTCTACCATGCAGCAGAAGCGGACACTGGCCGGGCGGCCGAAGCTCATCAGCGCGTCCATGGCCGAGCGAACGGTCCGTCCGGTATAAAGCACATCATCCACAAGTACCAGATCCTTACCGAACAGATCGAACGGAATATCAGTGATCTGAACGGTCGGCATCCGCATCCTGGTACGGAAATCATCGCGATAAAAGGTGGTGTCCAGCACCCCCATAGGGATGTCCACTGAAAAAAAAGAGGCGATGTAGCTGTTGATACGCCGGGCGATATCCACGCCGCGGGTCTGCATCCCGATGATAGCCAGCGTGTCCAGCTTGTCAAAGGGCTCGACAAACTGATGAGCCAACCGCATGTAGGTGCGGTCGAGATCTTCACCCGTAAGCAGGATCTGTGACTTCAAGTCGCTCATTGGCTGTTTTGCAAATTTTTGCCCGGGGTCTGCCGCCGACCTCCTGCACTGCCGCCGGATTACCGTTCGGGTTTGGCTTCGGGCAACGGTTGCTGCACTGCCGGGTAAATTACCACTCACCGGGCACATTGACAAACGGTTCCCTGATCCCGGAATTAAATCAGGATTTCCGGAGCGAATGATAGATCCTTTTTCTTTGTTCGTGTTCGGGTGAAAAAAACAGCACTCCGCCGCAATGATATGGATGAAGGATGTCTCGGCGGATATACTCCCGCGTGATGGAATTTCTTCTCCTGAACCGGGGCCTAGACCCGTTGTGACATTTCGGATCCAGGATAACCCAAATCCGTAACCAAACCCACAGACCTTATTACAACATGAACAACCGAATGGTAAGCATCGATTTTTGGAACACACTCGTGGATGCCGGCAGCAACGGTGAGCAACGGCAGAAGATGCGTCTGGATGCGGTTCGTGACATATCAAACCGGCATGGGATGGTACCGTCCGATGCGGCCATACAGCAGGCGAACGAAGCCGTCACCCGCCGTTTCGATGCGGAATGGATCGACCGGCAGCGAACGCTTACCACGGCGGAGCTGGTCCGGCACATGCTGGAAGCTCTAAAGGTTCCGGCCACACCCGCTGAACAGAGCGAACTGGTGGAAGCTTTTATGGAGTCCTTCTTTGCCGGTCCGCCGAAGCCAGCGGAGGGAGTCGACAAGGCGCTGGCTGAAATCAGCAGCTACTACCACCTGGCTATCATTTCGGATACCAGGTTTTCTCCCGGATCGGTTCTCAGGCGGTATCTCGAAAAACTGGACCTGATACGCTATTTCAGTGCCTTCGCTTTTAGTGATGAGCTGGGTGTCAGCAAACCGCATCCGACGGCCTATAGTCATGTTCTGGAAGCGACGTCATCCCGGCCGGCATCCTCCTGGCACATAGGCGACATGCAACGAACCGATATTGAAGGGGCAAAAGCGATGGGCATGAAATCGATTCTGTATACCGGTTTTTCAACGCCCGATAGCGAGAATACAACCGCCGATTTCCATTGCGACAAATGGAATCTGGTTTCCGATATTGTCCTCTCCGAGATTTGAGTGGAAGTGCTGGTCAGCGACTCCAGACGGGTCCATCGGCATCAGATGGGCATCACAAGAAGCCCTCATGCTGCTTTGCAGCTTCCTCCTGGAAGTGCGAATCCCCGCTCACGGAAATAATGCTAGGGGCAGGAGTCGAAACAGAGGGTAACGGTCGTGCCTCCATGGTTTTCCACCTTCAGATCCGCAGATATCTGATTTGCCAGCCCCTGGATAATGGTATAACCGAGCGATGATCCATTGCCGGTAATCGCCTCTTGCGGAACTCCAATGCCATCATCACTCACCTGCAATTCACAGCAGTGATCCCGGCCGGCCTTTTTTTTCAGCTTCAGCTGAATCCTGCCTTTTTCCCTTCCGGTGAACGCGTGTTTGAACGCGTTGGAAAGCAGCTCATTGACGATCAGGCCGCAGGGGATGGCTTTTGTGATATCCATGGTTGTATCATCGGTCGATAGTTCCAGTCGAATATCAGCGTTTCCACTCTGGTAGGTGCGCTCAATCGTATCGGCCAGTTCACGCAGATAGTCTTTCATCTCGATTTTGGCCAGCAACTCCGATTGATACAGCTTTTCATGGATCAGCGCCATCGACTTGATCCGGCCGACACTGTCCATGAACAGCTCCTGCGATCGCTCATCCTCGACATAGTCGGACTGCATCGTCAGCAGGGCCGAAATGACCGCCAGGTTGTTCTTCACCCGGTGATGAATCTCCTTGAGCATCACATCTTTTTCCCGGAGAGATTCCCGGACTTTATCGTCCGCTTCGCGTTTCTGGTCACGCAGGCGCTTGTTTCTGACTTCCCGTCGCACGGCCACCGGGACACGTTTGAGATTGTCTTTCATCACGTAGTCGTTCGCCCCGGCAATCACCGCTTCCACGGCAAACTCCTCTCCGACCGTACCTGAAACCAGTATAAAAGGGATGTCGTTATCCCGGCTTCTGACCAACTCAAGCGCTGTCATTCCGTCGAATCCGGGCAGGTTGTAGTCACTGATCAAAACATCCCATTGCTCCCGGTCAAGCGCCTCAATAAGGCTATCGGAGGTCTCCACCCGCACCATGTGCACATCATACCCCGCTTTTTCCAGCTCCAGGCGGATCAGGGCGGCGTCGTCTTCGTTGTCCTCCACCAGAAGGACTTTTATCGGCTGGGTTCCTGACATACTATTTCACAAATGGGTTCCGGGTACCATGGAGATGGCCCGTTGAAGTGTGCAAGGCAGGGAATCATGAGGGAGGTTCATTAAGTACAAGCCAATACAACCCCAGCTGCCTGACGGCCTCAACAAAGTTCTCAAAATCAACCGGTTTACGGATGTAGCTGTTTGCTCCGAGTTCATATCCCCTGATGATATCCTGATCTTCTTTCGAGGAGGTCAGAATTACAACCGGCAACTTCCGCGTGCGCTCGTTCTTCCTCACCCGGCGGAGCACTTCCAGTCCGCCTACCTTGGGCATGTTGAGATCAAGCAAAACCACGGCAGGCAGCTCGTTGTCGGGTGCGCCTCCGTTATCGGGAAGCAAAAGCTCCAGAGCCTTTTCGCCGTCCTCGGCCACCACCACTTCGTTCAGGATATTACTCTGCTCCAATGCCATAAGCGTAAGCTCAATGTCATCGGGATTGTCTTCTACCAGAAGTATATGTCGGTTATCAACTTCCATGATGATTGCCTGACAGGCTGAAATTTGCTCTTGATCAAAGATGATTAAAATACAACCCTTACCCTGTTTTGATTATTAGAATATTTTCATAAAAAAACAAGGCCATAATTTTGAATCAGGGTTTTTATCGACTGCCGGTTCTTTCCAACTCAGGGCCGGTCGCTGGCACGAACACAGCGTCGGTTTTTTATTCCCCGGAATTTCACTGGTAACCGCAAACCCTGCTTTTTACAGCAGAAGGGGTTTTAATCCATCGTAACCTCTCTGGCGTCCGGAAACGACACATAGAACACCGCTCCGTTATCCGGCTGCGATTCGGCCCAGACCCTTCCGCTGTGGCGGTTGATGATTCGCTGAACCGTGGCCAGGCCGATGCCTGTACCTGGAAACTCCTGCTGCGTATGCAGTCTCTGGAATACATCAAAGAGTTTTTCGTAATATTTCATGTTGAAACCGGCCCCGTGATCCCTGACATAGAACACCTTATCTCCGTCTATCCGGTCAACTCCCGCCTCAATGACGATTTTCTCCCGACGGGATGAAAACTTCCACGCATTATCAATCAAATTCTGAAAAACGATTTCCAGGAGCCGGCGGTCTCCCGCTACCTCCATCGCGTGTAGCCTGCCATTGCCCGAGCTATCCGACGAGTCACCGACCATACTGTGTGCGCTGGCGCTGTCATTCTGCTGTTCCTGAGACCTTAGAATAAGCTCGGCATCCGCCTCCGGATTATTCTTCCGAAGCGCTTCAAATATTTCTGTGATCAGCTCGGCGAGATCGACGACTTCGGTGTTCAACGGGGTTCTGGAGATCCGTGACAATGCAAGCAGGTCATCGATCAGTTCCCCCATCTTACGGGAGGCCGACCTGACCCGCTTCAGGTATCCCCGCCCTTTTTGATCAAGGGTATCACTGTATTGGTCTAATAACGCCTTGCTGAACCCGTCAATACCGCGCAGGGGCGCTCTGAGGTCGTGCGACACAGAATAGGCGAATGCCTCCAGCTCTTTGTTGGCGGCCTCAAGTTCGCGGGTCCGTTCCCTGACTTTGTCCTCCAGTGTGGCGTTCAAGCTGCGAAGCTCATCATACGCTTCGTGAAGCTCCTTTTCGGCCTTGAGCTTTTCGGTTAGATCCAGAATATTTCCGATGGTGTAGACCAGCCGGTCGCTTTCGTCAAAAAAACCTTTCGCGTTGAGAATCACCGACCGAACGGTTCCGTCTTTTCTCCTGATGTCATAGTACCGGTTTCTAACGGCCCCCTTTTCAACAATCTCCTTTTTGTGATTTTCAAACGCTTCGAGATCATCACCTTCCAGAAAGTCGGCCAGAGATTTGACTCCAATCACCTCCTCGCGCCTGCAGCCCAGGATTTCCAGTTCCGCAGAATTGACATCAATGAACATCATCTTGTTATCCAGCGAGTGATAACCAACCGGGGCCTCCTGAAAGAGATGTTCAAAACGTTCGTTGGCCTCTCTGAGCTGTTCATACAATATGTTCTCGTCATGGATATCCCGAATGAATAGCAGGCAGCTCTCCACATTGGCCAGCGCCCTGCCATCGGCGGCAATGATCAAAAACCATCGCCATTTTTCCTCTCTATGCCGGATGCGCAGCTGCCACTTGCGTCTATTTTCATCCGGTGATGCAATAAATTTTCTTATCTCCCCGAAGCGCTGTCGATCGTTCTCATGAATGAGGGCCTCAATATCATCCAGCGTCTGAACGTCCCCGGGCCGGTACCCCATTTCCATTACCAGCTTCGGGTTGACATAGTGCAGTTGGGTATCCTTATCCACCCTTACAACAATCTGGTTTCCATTCTCAAGCAGTTCCCTGTATTGCCGGAATGTGCGCGCATAAGCCGAGCGCAGATGGGTAATCCCGAATTTGTAGCGATTGACCAGGAAATAAAGCAGAACGGCCGTTACGGTTACGTAGAACCATCCCTTGCCGGTCTGCAACCGGGTCAGGGTCGCCGGGTCATCCACCATCTGCTCCAGTACCCGGTCGGAAAAAGCGATCCACAAAAACCCCAGCACCAGATAAATCAGGGTAATATTCAGAGGATTGAGACGAAACAGGTGGTATTTGCGCAACTCATCCATAACCCAACTCAATGATTTCATGCATGGCCGGTTTCCCGCTCGGCCTGCACAAGCAGAACACAGATATTGTAATTATTGCAAGATAACCGGGTGCTGCACCGCGAACGCTGCTCTCTGCCAACGCAGTTTTTTCGCAATAGCATGAACGCCGAACCCTGTTAAACCTATTGTAAGTACAAAGAACATAAATGAATGATCAGTAGCAACTTGATTTGTCAGCAAACAGATTATTCTGACATCGGTGCCTAATCTTTGTAATTTAGAGCCCGCATCATCAGTTTTATATACGTTTCCCCCTAAATCAATGTCTCCATGAATATCCACGAATACCAGGCCAAAGAGCTTCTGAAATCCTATCAGGTTGCCGTCCCGGACGGAATTTCCGCATTCACTATTGATGAAGCTGTGGAAGCGGCCGAAACGCTAAAGGCAAAGGGCGCAACTCTTTTTATCGTCAAGGCGCAGATTCATGCCGGTGGCCGCGGGAAGGGGCGGACGAAATCCTCCGGCGCCAAGGGAGTGATTCTGGCCAGGACGATAGAGGAGGTTGAGAATGCGGCTTCATCGCTGCTGGGCGATACACTGGTTACCGTGCAGACCGGCGAGGCCGGGAAAAAGGTGGAACGGCTCTATATCACCGATGGCGTGGACATCCGGAAGGAGTATTATGTCGGTGTTACGCTGGACCGCACCCGCAACCAGAATGTGATTATGGTCTCAACGGAAGGGGGAGTCGAAATCGAAAAGGTTGCCGCCGAAACACCGGATAAAATCGTCAAGGAATGGGTGGAGCCCGGCCTGCCTCTGCAACCGAACCAGGCGCGCCGACTGGCTTTCGCGCTGGGATTGAGCGGAGAACCGTTTAAAAAGGCCGTGAAGTTTATCGGGGCACTCTACAAGGCGTTTGAAGCCACCGACGCATCCATCATTGAGATCAACCCGCTGGCACTCACCGACGACAACGACATAGTGGCGCTTGACGCCAAAATCAATTTCGACGACAACGCGCTCTATCGCCAACCTGAAATCGCTCAGCTGCGCGACGAATCGGAGGAAGATCCGCTGGAACTGGAAGCCGCCGCATCCAGCCTCAACTACATCAAACTGGACGGTAACGTCGGATGCATGGTGAACGGGGCCGGACTCGCCATGGCCACCATGGATATGATCAAACTGGCGGGCGGCGAACCTGCCAATTTCCTCGACGTCGGCGGTGGCGCCAATGTGGATACCGTTCGCAACGGTTTCCGAATCATTCTCAAAGATCCCAATGTGGAGGCGATTCTGATCAATATTTTTGGTGGTATCGTTCGCTGCGACCGTGTGGCCAACGGCATCATCGAAGCGGCCAAAGATCCCGAGATCTCACGGAAACTGGAAACAATCCCGTTGATCGTTCGCCTTCAGGGTACCAATGCCGAAGAGGGAAAAGCACTGATCGACGAAAGCGGACTGAATGTGATCTCCGCGGTATTGCTGAAAGAGGCCGCCGAAGAGGTGACCCGAACCATCGGAGCATAAATCACACGCGTCCGGGCCCGTGTTGCCTGAATTGCTTTTTTTGAGACTCGTGCCTCTTGAGATTGGTGTTGATTGAGTTCCGTACTGCTTCCAAAGCTCGTACTGCTTCCAGGGCCCGTGTTGCTTCAGGCCCGAACCTCCATCTCCTGCATAACCTCCTTGTAAAACGTCTCGTAGTGGTTGATCACCAGAGACTGCTCAAACACTTCGGCCCTTTTTCGGGCATTCTCTGACAATTTGCTCTGGAGCTCTTCATCACTCAGGATAGAGACGGCATACTTGCCCATCGACTCGGTGTCACCAAGGTCGCAGAGATAGCCGGTCTCCCCATGGAGATTCAGTTCCGGCAGCCCTCCGATATTGGAGCTGATCACCGGTACGCTGCAGCTCATCGCCTCCAGCGCGGCCAGGCCGAACGTCTCCGATCCGGAAGGAATAAGAAACAGGTCGGCAATGGAGAGGATGTCCTCAATTTTCTCCTGCTTCCCGAGGAATCGAACCTTGTCGCAGATTTTCAGCTCCCGGCAGCGCGTCTCCACCTTCTGGCGGTCAGGTCCGTCTCCCACCAGCAGCAGGTGCGCCTTCACTCCCTGTTCCAACACATGGTAAAAAATCTCCACCGTATCGCTGACCCGCTTCACTTCCCGAAAATTGCTCACATGCACCAGCACTTTCTCGCCGTTCGGACACAGTGCTTTCTTGAAATGGCTTTGTTCCGATTTCCTGAACCGATCCAGATCGATGAAATTGGGGATGACTTCGATCTTCTTTTCAATTTCAAACCGCTTGTAGGTTTCATCTCTCAGATAATCGGATACGGCCGTTACCCCGTCGCTTTTGTTGATGGAGAAGGTCACGACCGGCGTGTAGCTCGGGTCGCTGCCCACAATGGTAATGTCGGTACCGTGCAGGGTGGTCACCACCGGAATTTTCTGACCGGCTTCACCCAGGATCTGTTTCGCCAGATAGGCCGAAGTGGCATGCGGAATCGCGTAATGTACATGCAGCAGATCCAGCTTCTGATAGGTGATAATATCCACCAGATGGCTTGCCAGCGCAAGGTCATAGGGAGGATACTCAAACAGCGGATAGGCCGAAAAGGTGACCTCATGAAACGTTATGTTTTCATGAAACTCGTCGAGCCTCATCGGGCGGGCGTAACTGATAAAATGGACGTTGTGGCCGCGTGATGCCAGCCCTTTGCCCAGCTCTGTGGCCACTACACCGCTGCCGCCGTAGGTGGGATATAGTACGATACCGATATTCATGGAATAGGAAATACGAGAAGTAGTGATTTTTGCCTTAAGATACGCAAAAAGAGACATCCGCGGCCTGCCGGAATCCGGCTGGCGGTCACCTCTTGTAACATGCTTCCCGCCCGGATCGTTTTATCTGCTCTTCTCGTAGGCGCGGGTCGTGAGAAAGTATTTGGTTTCCAGGTTTACGCGCTCCCATTCGGGAATCCGGCCGATTTCCAGAGCTTCCAAAAAGCGCTGGGTTACCCTTGTAAAATGCTCTTCATGGGTTTCCACATACGCTTCAGGGATGGAGATCTCCCAGCCGAATTCCGTATGACGGGCCGAGAGCCCCTCATAGGTATCACCGAGGCTACCAAGCGCCTCTTGTAACACCCTCTCGAAATCTTCGTCCGCTTCATCGGCCGGAACCACATACAGCGTGGCGACAAAATCCTGTTCCAGATCCTGGCGAATAACAAGATCGGCCCGGGTGCCGCGCATCACGGAGTAATGGGTGTCGCCGCCATCCGGATTGGTAAAACCCCACTGGGCGGATACTTTCGCGTACACACCCCGCACCTCAAATACAAAAGATCCGTTGGAGGCCACCTTGAGAATATTGTCCTCAACATCATCCATCAGGTACGCCGGAAACGCCTCCGTTCCGGTGATAAGCGTAAACTGGTCATCGCTCAAATCGGTATGCCAGATTTCGGCATGGACGACATCCACCCCGTCGTCCGGATTCCGGAAGTCAACCGCATCGTCCGGAAATGCCTTCCACAACACCTGATCGACCAGGTGGGTGGATACATCCACAATCGCCTCTCCCTGCTGTTTTACATCAAAAAACCAGGCCGGCCGGATGAGGGTCTCGCCGGCGACCGTCTTGTAGAAAAAATGAACGCTTTCTTTTTTAATGGCCGGCTCTTCCGGGCTGCCCTGCCGCTGTTCACCGAACAGTTCCGGAATCTGCGAAAGCTCTCTCATCAGAATATTGGTAATTTCATGGCGCTCGGTCATCATGTCATTGAGCACGATTCCCTGCCGGTCGGCCGACTCCAGCGCATTCTGCAGCAGCGGAAACTGATCCGGGGCGATAATCATCGGCTTGTCCGACAGTACATGAATGCCGTTGTCCACGGCACGACTCACATACTCGATTTTGCGCGCGTTATTCCCGGCAACGACCATGACATTTCCCGGCTGTTCTTCCAGCATCCTCTGCAGATAATCCTCCCCGGTATAGACTTCGGCCTCCCATCGGGTGGGGTTCTCATCACGCTGGTTGAACTGCCGGATCATGTTCAGATAGGAGTTGAGCTCCTCTCCTTCCGGGGCGTATACATATACCGTCGAATCTACTTGCGGATAGTGGTTCAAATGAATCAGCCCGGCATGGAAATGGCCGGGATTAAGGTTCATGAATGCTACGTTTTCCTGCATGCCAGGCGCTTCCGACTGCCGGTCGGGGGCGGCGTCACGGTCAGCTTCACAGGCAAATACCGTTAACAGGACAAGGGGAATCAGGCTATATAATAGTTTCATTGCGATGGATATTCTTTAGGTAACAATTGAATCCGGCACTGGGATCTGCCGGCGGGGTTCACCCGTTGACCGGGACGAAGTCGCATTGCGGTTCTTGCGGTACATCACTTTTTCAGCAAGCCCGGCACCTGCGACAATTTGTAGGGATATCGTTGCGGCCTGGACAGCATGGCGTTGGCCTCATCATCATTCCTGAACCGCTCATTGAGAGGATCCCACCGCAGTTTCCGGGGGAGCTTCATGGCGATATGGGAAATCAGGCAGGCGGTACAGGAGCGATGGGCCACTTCCGGAGGCGCCACGGTCTGTTCCCGCGTGCGGATACAACGGATCCAGTTGGCGTGCTGTTCTTCGGATTCATACAGGCGGATGTCTCCGGGACCGATTTCGGAGCGCAAAATTGCGGTGTCGCTGGCTCTTAGCGGCGAGTCCTCGTCATTCAAACCCGGCTCATCATCCGTGACCCCGCTGCCGCGCGTAACAAAAATCCAGCCGTCCTCCCCAACAAAACGCACGCCATTGTCATAATCCCCGGAAATGATCATGGTTGTTCCGCCGGCATATTTCGCTTCCACCCTGAACTCGCCGTGCACATTCCACAATCCTTCATAGCCGGGATCATCGTCCGGAAACGCGGCTTCCGCCTCCACTTCGAGCGGACCGGTATGCTCCGTACCCATCCCCCAGTGCGCGGTGTCCACGTGATGTGTCCCCCAACCGGTGATCATCCCCGCCGAAAACTGCTCGTTTCGCAGCCAGCCCGGCCGGCCGTATCCTTCCTGCGGATGAACCCGGTCAACGGTATAGGGCACTTTGGGGGTGGTTCCCAGCCAGGCGTCGTAGTCCAGGGTTGCGGGCACCGGCATGGGAGCAGGATTGCCTCCGGGAGGATCACCCGGCAGACCGACCTCAACGGTTTTCAAGGCTCCGATTCTGCCGTTTCTCACCAGCTCGCAAGCCCGCTTGAAATGCGGCCACGGATCACGGCTTCGCTGCTGGCTTCCCAGCTGAAACACGGTGCCGTTACGGTGCAGAATATCGCTCATCAGCCGCCCTTCCTCGACGGTCAGCGACATCGGCTTTTCCATGAAAATATCCTTTCCGGCGACCGAGGCCTCGATACAGGGCAGAAAATGGGCGTGATCGGGGGTGCTGATGATGACCGCGTCAATGTCGGACTGCTCCAGCATCTCGCGGTAGTACTGATACATTTTTACATCGATGTACTCTTCGCTGCCCTTGTTTTCGGCATACCAGTTTTCGATGAATCGCTTGCCATCCTCCATGCGCCGGGTATCGACATCGCAGACCGCGACAACACGGACTCCCGGCAGCCTCATGGTGCTGGGCAGATTATGAACCCGGGAGATTCTTCCAAACCCGATTTGCCCCACTTGGATGTTATTGCTTGGTGCCGTTTTTCCGAAAACCGTGGACGGCACAATCGCCGGGGCCATAAACACACCGGCCGAACCGATGAGTGAGGTTTTCAGATATTCACGCCGGGTCATTCCGTTCTTTTTCTTCATAATTTTATGGCTGTGTAGTTTGCGGATGGATTTGCTGCGCGAGATGCAGGGTTCTGTTTTTTATAAAAGCGTTCGTCAGATTGGACAGAGCCTGCACTTAGGATATGCACTTTCAGTTCGGGTTATTTATTACTCATCGGCGGATGCGGTTCGCACTCGTACTTCGGGAGGATGGGCGAAACTGCGCCAATGCCGGTCTGCTGTTGCCTCATCGATACTTCCGTCATAGATCAGCATGCGGTACCTGAGAGAATAGCTGTTGCCGGGCTCAAGGACCCAGTCGCGATCCTGGGCCGGATTGAAATTGATAAACACGTTCTCCTCGCCCTGGTTGGCGCCGACCGGCCAGATGCGGAGCTGTTCGGGGTAGTTGAAGTTGCCCGGATGAGTCATGAACAGAATGCCGGAGGTTCCCTGATCTGCTTCCGTAGCTCCATTCACATCGATCCAGCGGGCCCGGGTGGCATTGGCGTTGCTTTTGTCGTATCCCCCGGAAGTGAGCAGGGTGGTATTGTCGTCATGCCACGCCTCGGTTGCCCGCAGGCTGAAGCCCTGGTACCGGTACTCCCTGATGGTGAGCGGATCCTCCGTTGCCGGATTAAGTATGGAGACAAAATCGACGAGCCACCATTCGTTTTCCGAATCGGCTTTCCATGCCGTAACCACCCACTGCTCACTCAAGGCTACGGTTTCGCGCCCGGACTCCTCAAACACGATGTGGTCGTGCAAAGCACGAAAACCCGCGGCCACGGCACCGTTCAGACGCTCGGGCACCTGCCGGGACGTAACGGCACCCTGACCCTGTCCGAGGTTCCAGAAATCGACCCCGCGCCCCCGAAATTCCGTGCTTGTCCATGGGTTCCAGATTCCGTAATGGTGATAGTGGTCCGGCGGCTGAATGCGGCTCAGCACCTGCCCTCCCGGCGACCAGACCGGGTGAATGTAGCCGCTCCGGCCAAAGATCTCATCCACTCCATCGGGAGTGCCCATATGCGCGTGCCGGTAGCTCAGTACCGGCTTTCCGCCGATACTGACAATCAAATTCTCGCCGTCATCCTCCACCGTGGCAGGATGCTCGCGGCCATGTTCCGGCCGATCAGCACTCACCGACCAGAGCTGAAACACTCGTTCTTCAGCGGGACCGGTTTCACCCTCCAGTATCCACGCCAGCCGGTCCGGTGTTCCGGGAAAAAGCTGACTGGCAACCGGGACCGGTTCTCCTCCCGTAACCTCGATCAACTGAAGCCTGCCATCGGCCAGTTTCAGCGATACTCCCTCAAGTACGGCCGTAACCGGCGTATTGTAATAGGTCGCCTCTCCGGCGGCTACCGAGATTTCCGCCAGAATTACGGCATCACTTCCACCGTCTGTCCCGGATGCGGAAGTGCGGGCATACAAGTGGCCCGATGGCATCAAAAGTAAAACCAAAATCAGTGTGGGAAAAAAGCAGCCAAACCCGTTTATAAAGAATCTTTTCATCAGCCAGATATATTTTTTGTTACAGGAGAGAACTATATGGGCGGATACCTGAGGGTGATTGCGTCCGGAATCAGGATACCGCGGTTATCATCTGTTAAGAGGCCGAGATCCTGTTGCCTCTCCACACTCCGGATAACAAATACTGTGTTCCGGCGGGATCATCAATTGCAAACTCTGCCGGATTCCTCATTCACTGCAAATCCTGTCCGGCCTCGTCGTCCGTCATCCTTCATCCATGTCGTGACACTGCCATACACAACCAGGCATTCCGCACGTTTCAACATAAAATAGAAATTAATTTAAAAAAGCCTTTTTTTCGAATGGCGACAGAAAGCCGGTCTGCTGTTGACGGGCTTTCTGTCATACCGCTCATACATGGTCTCTACGATGCGGCCGGACACGGTTTCAAATCCGGGAGAAATCCGCCGCATTCCTCCACTTTTATCCGAACCGAATGGAAGAGATGGGGGTGATCATCGTATATTGTGCCGTACACCGCCCGCTTGATACTTCAATCGGCCGGCAACATATTTCCTTGAACCAGACAGCATTTCAATTATGGCAGGACATTCCAAATGGGCAAACATCAAGCACAAGAAAGCCGGTGCCGACGCCGCCCGCTCGAAAATTTTCAGCCGGATCATCCGGGAGCTTACCATCGCCGCACGTGACGGTGGCGGTGACCCGGCAGGTAACCCCCGCCTGAGTCTCGCCATATCCAATGCCAAATCCAACAACATGCCCAAAGACAACATCGAACGGGCAATTAAGAAAGGAACCGGCGAACTGAGCAGCGGCCAGGCGTATGAAGAAGTGGTTTACGAGGGGTACGGACCCGGCGGGGTCGCCTATTTTGTAGAGGCCACCACCGATAACGCGACACGTACGGTCGGCGAAGTGCGCCACGCGTTCACCCGTTTTGGTGGAAATCTTGGAAACAGCGGATCTGTCTCCTATCTGTTCGACCAGAAAGGGATCATCACCGTTCCTGCCGACGGCGTGGACAAGGAAGAGCTGATGCTGGAAGCCATCGAAGGCGGCGCCGAGGATATCAACGATGAAAATCCGGAAATGCTGGAAGTGTCGACCCTCCGCGAAGATCTCGCCGCAGTGCGCACCCATCTCGAACAGGCCGGCTATACCATCAATAACGCCGATCTCCAATGGATTCCGAAAACCGAGGTAAAACTGGATGAATCGACCGCCCTCACCAATTTCAAATTGATGAGTTTTCTGGAAGACAACGACGACGTCAGCAACGTGTTTAACAACATGAAAATGGATGATGAAACCCTGGCCGTTGCCGAGCAGCTCTGACCGTTTCTCCCTCATCCCGGTGACAGCACGGATCCTGTAACACGGGTGCAACCGGCACCCCATTCTGACTATGATGGCATCCCAAAGTTCATATCCGGCAGTTTCAGGCGGCCGCCTGTCGCGTGCTATACTGCGAGGCGGCATGGCTGTGCTGCTTGCCATGATTGTGACCGGATCGGCCGACAGCAACCGCGCCCTGGAGGCAAATCGCGCCTACGAAGCGGGCCATTACGAGCAGGCCGAAGCAATCTACAGGGAGCTGCTTGAGGATCAGCCCGGCGATGCCCGGTTGCTATTCAACCTGGGCAGTGCTCTGGCCCGGCAGGGGAAAACAGAGGCGGCCATGGATGTCTTTGAGCAATACCGAAACAGCGCCGACAGCAGTGAGGAGCGGGCACCGGCAGAATACAATCTGGGATACCTGCACGAACAGGCCGGTAACACCGAAGAGGCGATGAACCGGTTCCGAAGGGCGCTGGATCTGGATCCTTCCGATGAAGACGCCAAGTACAATTATGAACTCCTGCGCCGCCGCCAGCAGGAGACCCCGCCCGATCAGGATGACGACGACCGGCAGGATGAGGAGGAGCAGCAGCAACCGGAGCCCGAAGCCGGTCAGACTCCCGAACAGGACGACGCTTCCGGTGAGCAGGATCAGCAACCCGACCAGCAGCCCACACCGGCGGAAGGATCCCCCGATCAGGAAGACCAGCCGGACGGGAGTCCTCCGGAAATCTCCAGAGAACAGCTCGATCACGCCGAAGACATCATGAATGCGCTGGAGCAGATTGAAAAAGACCTGATCAAGGATTTCAAGAAACGCCAATTTGATCCGGTGGACCCGCATGAGAAAGACTGGTGAGCGCATAACACACAACGCGGGTTTCTCCCCGGCAGCAACCCTGGCATTTCTTCTGTTCGTCGCTGTGGCCCCGCTGTTAATCCCGCAGCAACACGCCCTGGCCAGTGATGTGCGGCTCACGGCTTCGGTATCCAACGCAAATCCTGTTGTCGGCGAAAGGTTTACACTCAATGTTGAGCTTCAGAGCCGGGAGCCCCGGAACCTTTCGCGTCCCGAACTGCCGCAGCTTGAAGGAATGCGCTATCTGTCAACGGTACCGAGTACCAGCACCAGCTACTCGCTGGTCAACGGCGTGGCCCGGATGACCTACCGGTACAGCTTCACCATTCAGGCGGCCGATTCCGGCGCATTTCAGATCCCGGAGGTTTACATTGACGTCGACGGCACCGAGTATGCAACACGGCCGGTGACGGTCATCATCCGCGCCCCCGGCGATGACGAATCGCAGCGACCGGGCCCGGCTCGTTCGCAGCAACCCGATATTTTCCTCGATATGGAACTGAGTGAGGAGCGGCCGGTGCGTGGCCAGCAGATTGTCGCAGAAGTCGTCCTCTATTTTCGAGAGAATATCGAAGTCAGAAATTTCAATATTGCACAGAGCTGGCAAACCGAGGGCTTTTGGCGGGAGGATTTGAATCAAAGTCAGACCAGGCGCCCGGAATCGGTGGTACTGCAGGGCGAATCCTACCGAAGGGCGGTTCTTGCCCGTTACGCTCTGTTTCCAACCCGAAGCGGGGAGCTGACTGTGCCCTCGTACGGCATCCGGGCTTCGGTGAGACAAAGCGGCAGCAGTCAGCAGAGCGGGTTCGGCTCTATTTTCGATGGATTTGGCCGCCAGCGCGAAATACGGCTTGAAACCTCTCCCATAACCATGCGCGTACTCCCGCCTCCCGCACCTCCAGCCGACGGGCAGCTGATCAGCGCGCTCGGCCGCTTTACCATCAACCGAACCCTGAGTCAGGATCGGGTGAAACTGGGTGAAGCTGTGGATGTTATCACCGAGATCAGCGGTACGGGCAACCTCGGACTCATAACCCGGCCGGTCTACGAGTACCCCGTCAGTTTTGATACCCACCGACCAAGAGAGATCGTCGAGCGGGATTTTTCAGCCCCCAGAATGGCAGGAACCAAACAGTTCCGCGATGTGCTTATCGCCCGCAATGCCGGCACCTATACCATACCGGAAACTACCATCCACATTTACAACGATGCCACCCGGCGCTACGAACCGCACCAGCTGCCCGAACTCACCCTCGAAGTGGTACGGGATCCGAATGCCCGCGTGATGCTTGCTCACAGCGATGAATTTCGCCTTACCCCCGCACGCGGTTCGGTTGCCTGGACCCAATCCACCCCCGCCGCTTTTTACGGATCCTGGCTGTTCTGGCTGGCCCTGATTCTTCCCATGGCCCTGTTCCTCTACGGCGTCCGGGTCCGGCAATACCGGCAAAAACTGACTTCCGACCGGCGCTTCTCCAGATATGAACAGGCTTTGGGCCGCTCCACATCCCTCCTGGACAGTGTTTCGGCCGCCTCCGACGCCAAAACCCTGTACCGGATTATTTACAAAGCAGTAACCAATTTTATCACCGACCGTCTGGATCTCCCTGCGGCGGGTTTTACTGAAAAGCAGCTTGTTGATGAGCTTCGCAGCAGAAATGTGGAACGGCCGCTCTGCGACCGGATCTTGCGCCTGCTGAATAAATGCGCCACCATACGGTACGCACCCGATCCTTCCCCGGCAGACGCAGCCGGCGACCTGGCCGAAGCCCGCAACCTCATATCGCAACTCAAAATCCAGTTATGAGGGACATCCACAGAAACCAGCCCAGCCCCTCAGCAGCCGCACGGTACAGCCTGCGACTTGCCGCAATCGTGCTGCTTTTGGGCTTGCTGCCTGCCGGAAGTTACGCGCTTGAAGCCTCCTCCGACAACAGCGGGAACCCGCAATCCCTGTTTAACCGGGGAATTTTTCTGATGGAGGAACAAAATTACCCCGCCGCTCTGGAAGTGTTTCGGGAAGTTGAGTCGAGAGGATATGCGGCCGGGCCCCTATTTTTCAACATGGCTCTCAGTTATTCCTACCTTGACTCGCTGGGCAAGGCTTCTTATTACTTTCAGAAGAGCGCGCAGTTTCGGGAAACCCGGCACCGGGCCGAGTCCGGCATGGAGTTTATCGAGACCGAGATGCGCAACCGGGGCACTTTCATTCCGTATCTGCCATGGTACGCGTTCATCGACTGGTTCCTTTTCGGTATGAATCGGGGATGGTGGGTGTTCTGGAGCTTATTCCTGATCAATACCGGAGTCATGGCTCTGCTGGCAGGATGGCTGTTTTTTCCAACGGGCGGAACGGCTTCGGAACAGGCTTCCGGAAAAATGCCGTTCGGCACGGACACTACCCGCCGGTGGCTCGCCAGGGCCGGCGGTTTTGCAGCGATCACGGGGTGTTTGCTGCTGCTGACAACGGTGTCCATTCACTGGGCCGCCCAGGGATACCGGCAGGCGGTGGTGGTATCGGATTCCGTTCCGCTCTACCAGGAACCCCGGCCGGGCGAACCTGCAGGCCATACCGTCACCTACCGGGAAGAACGATCACGGAACGGCAGCAATGAGAACCGGCAGCCGGAACTTGCCGGAGAGTCACGTGGAGCCCGCACCGATACCTCCGCCAATACCCTGCCGGAGGTATCCGCTTCATCCGAAACCGGAGAAAACGAGGTGGTCGATTTGGCTTATGAAGCGTATACCGTTACCTTACACGTCAGGTCGGGCGGCCGTTACGACGGCTGGTCCTACATACGCCTGAGAAACGGAATCACCGGATGGGTTCCCGATTCAGCGCTGCAAATTCTTTAAAAACTTCGACCCGGCATCATTCCCCGCAAATAAAACCGGCGTCACTGCCAAACAACAAATGACACTGCGTGACCAACGGCCTTTGAACATGGCTTCAAACGGTCCGGGCACAGAAACCATATCGTTTTATGAGTACACCCCTTGAATATCTCCAGAGCCACCAGGACACCTTTCGCGAAGAGCTGTTTCAGTTGCTGCGAATTCCGAGCATCAGCGCCGACCCGAAACACAAAACCGATGTTCAGCTCGCCGCCCGGTTTCTTGCCGGTCAGCTTGAAGCCATCGGGATGGATAACGTCTCCATCGAAGAGACCGACGGGCACCCTATCGTCCTGGGGGAGTATTTGAAGGCTGGTCCCGACAAGCCTACCATTCTGATTTACGGCCACTATGACGTCCAGCCGCCGGATCCGCTCGAAAAGTGGCAGACGCCGCCGTTTGAGCCGACTGTCCGCGACGGCAAGATCTACGCACGCGGCGCCAGCGATGACAAAGGCCAGGCGTTCACGCACATCAAAGCTGTGGAGTCGTTTTTGAAGACCGGCACCGAGCTTCCGGTCAACGTCAAATTCATCATTGAAGGGGAGGAGGAGATCGGTTCGCCGAGCCTGGTTCCGTTTCTTGCGGAGAACCGGGAACGGCTGAAATGCGATATGGTACTGGTATCCGATACGGCCATGTTCGCAAAAGACACCCCGTCGATCACATACGGCCTACGCGGACTGATGTATCTGGAACTTGAAGTCACCGGCCCCAACCGCGACCTTCACTCCGGGGTTTACGGCGGCGGAGTCCAGAACCCCGTCAACGCGCTCTGCGAAATGATTGCCAAACTGAAGGATGAAAAGGGGGTAGTGCAAATCCCCGGGTTTTACGATAACGTCAGGCCTCTCACCGAAAAAGAGCGGGAAGCCTACGCGCAGTTGCCGTTCGACCAGGAGGCCTACAACCGGGAGCTGGACATCCAACACGAATTTGGTGAAGAGGGGTATTCGACGCTCGAGCGGGTGAGCGGACGCCCGTCACTTGACGTGAACGGCATTTGGGGCGGATATCAGGGCGAAGGGGCGAAGACGGTGCTGCCGGCCCGCGCCAACGCGAAAATCAGCACACGCCTGGTGCCCGACCAGGATCCGAAAGAGGTCTACAGGCAGATCGAATCCTATCTGCATGAAATTAAACCGTCGGGAGTGGAAATCAAGGTTATGGAGCATCATGGCGGCCATGCCGTGCTGGTCCCTCTGGATTTCTACGGACTGAAAGCGGCCGCAGCGGCTTTTCAGGATGTCTACGGTAAAGAGGCACTGTTCGCGCGCGAAGGAGGCTCCATCCCGATTGTCGCCGATTTTGCCAAAACACTGAACGCGACAACCATTCTGATGGGCTTTGGCCTCAACTCCGACTCCATCCACTCACCCAACGAGCATTTCCACCTCAAGGATTTCGAGCGCGGCATGAAAACATCCGCCCGCTTCTTTGAGTTGCTTGGTGACTATCTGGAAGCCTGATACCGGCAGCCGGCAGATTCGCATGTCTTTGTCAGAGCCGCGAATCGCTTTTTGCCGAAGCACAGCGATTGCCGGACGGCAGCCTGGGTAACGGCGTTTCAAACCCTGGGGGGTGGATCAGGCGGAAATACTGAACTTGTGGATGTGCTTGGGACGCGTTGAAGGAGCCCTGGTCAGGATGCCTCCTCCGGATTATAGCGAAACCCGGCGACCGATTCGTCTGTCACTTTCACCGGGTTATTTTTGCCGTCCATAAGGACGACCCGCGGCTTGTGCTCGCGGGCTTCCTCTTCGGTCATGCGCGCGTAGGCGATGACGATAATGCGATCCCCCACGTTGGTGAGTCGTGCGGCCGGACCGTTCATGCACACTTCACGGCTTCCCCGCTTGCCTGGAATGGTATAGGTTTCGAGCCGCGAGCCGTTGTTGATATTGACTACCTGCACCTTTTCGTAGGTCAGAATACCGGCCGTCTCCAGCAACTCCTGGTCGATAGTGATGCTCCCCTCGTAATACAGGTCGGCCTGCGTTACGGTTAACGGGTGGAGTTTGGATTTGAACATCTCAAGCATCATGATCGGCGGTTTTCCTGGTATTTAACAATATGTTGTCGATAAGTCTGGTGTTACCCAGCCTGGCGGCAACGGCAATGACATACAGCCTTCCAACCTCTATAACGGCGGCGGGCTGCAAATCGGGTGTGGATACCAAAGAAAGATAATCAACATCAAAGCCATTTTCACGCAGGGCTTCGGCCTCGGCCTGAAGCATGGACGAGTCCACGGGAACCCGCCTCCGGCCCGATTCGGCATCCCGGATGGCAGCCGTTACTTTTTTTGATATCCGCTGCAATGCCTGAAACAACCCGGAAGCCTTCATTCGTTCTTCCGGGGTCAAATAGCGGTTCCGGCTGCTCATGGCCAGTCCGTCATTTTCTCGCAGTGTCGGCCCCATCAGAATTTCAATGCCATGGTCGAATTCCTCGGCCATCTGGCGGATTACGAACCACTGCTGGATGTCTTTCTGCCCGAATACCGCGACATTCGGGCGCACGATGTTAAACAGCTTGTTGACAACCAGCAACACCCCCTCGAAATGGCCTTTCCGGGTCGCGCCGCACAGGTGCCGGTTCATCTGAGCGATCCCGATGGAAATATAAGGCTCCACCCGGTCGTCTCCCGCTCCGTACATCTCGTTGCTGTCCGGGGCAAATACCAGCGATACGCCTTCCTTGCGGCATTGCTCAACATCGGCGGCAAGAGTACGCGGATACCGGTCAAAGTCCTCTCCGGGGCCAAACTGCACGGGGTTGACAAACACAGAAACCACGACATGGTCGGCGTGCTCCCGGGCCTGGCGGATGAGCGACAAATGCCCCTCGTGCAAGGCTCCCATCGTTGGCACAAGTGCAATTTTAAGCCCCTGCGACCGCCAATTCGTTACACTCTTCCGGACTTCAATTTTTTTGTGCGCCAGTTTCAAAGGGTGCGGTTTACATCAAAGGTTTCCAGCAGCTGCTTGACGCGCTGCACAAAAGCGCCACCCATAGCGCCATCAATAATTCGATGGTCATAGCTCATGCTCAGGTAAACCATATGGCGGATCGCGATGGTATCCGTTCCATCCACCTCTATCACCACCGGCCGCTTCTGTATCATGCCCGTTCCAAAGATGGCCACCTGCGGCTGATTGATGATCGGTGTTCCCATCAGGTTACCGACGCTGCCGTAATTGGTGAAGGTAAAGGTGCCGCCGGCAAGATCGTCCGGCAACAGCTTCTTCTCGCGTGCCTTTACGGCCAGGTCGTGTGTGGACCTTGCCAGGCCCAGCAAATTCATTTCCCCGGCATTTTTTATGACGGGAACGATCAGGCCGCCTTTTCCGGCTTCTCCGAGAGCGACGGCAAGCCCGTAGTTGATATTCTTTTTAAGCAGGATCCGGTCCCCGTCCACCGAACTGTTAAGCATCGGAAACTCGCGCAGCGCCCGGATGGTGGCTTCAATGAAGAACGGGGTGAAGGTCAGTTTGAAGCCCTGCTCCCGCAGGAAGCGGTCTTTGTGTTTCTCACGATACTGCACCAGCCGGGTGACATCCGCCTCGGCGAATGTTGTGACGTGAGCGGAGGTCTGCTTGGAACGGATCATGTGTTCGGAAATCACCTTTCGCATACGGTCCATTTTGATGATTTCCACATTCTCTTTCGGCCACACGGGAGATATCTCGCCGGCATCCACGGCGGCCGTGCCCTGCTTTCCGGTTGCCTTGTGCAAGTCGCCGGATGGCTGGGCCGCTCTTCCGGACTGTACATAATCCAGCACATCCTGCTTGGTGACCCGGCCCTGGTTGCCGCTGCCTTCGAGCGATTCCAGTTCCTCCTGCGAGATCCCTTCCTCTTTGGCGATGGCCCGCACCAACGGTGAGAAAAATCGGCCGTCCGAGCCCTTGCGTTGCGGCGGGGTATCCCCTTTGGCGACCGGAACCGGTTCTTGCTGTGAATCGGACCCGGCACCCTGTTGTTCGTCACGGTCGGGTGCATCGGTTGCATCCACCCCGTTCGCGGATCCGCTGCCGACCTGCGAATCATCCTCTTTTGCCGATGATGCCGCGTCTGCTCCGCCCTTGCCATTGCCACCGGAAGTGCTGTCTTTGGGCGGTTTCGCCGTACTATCTGCTTCACCGGGGCCGGAAGCCTCTTCTGCGGATTCATCGCCTGTGGAGGATTCACCGGACGCTACCCCTTCGGCCGCATCCGGATCCGTTTCCAGGACGGCGATGGGTGCCCCTACTTCTACCGTTTCACCTTCATCGACAAGAATCTCCACCAATACTCCGGCTTCCGGGGCCGGAACCTCCGAATCCACCTTGTCGGTCGCAATTTCCAGCAGGGTTTCGTCCTGCTCGACATAATCGCCGATACTTTTCGACCACTCAACGACCGTTCCTTCCATAATTGATTCGCCCATTTTGGGCATGGTAACTTCAACTCGTGCCATTTCGGTATGTATCCGGAGGTTAGAATTTCAGAGAGATGACCTGACAATATAAAAACTGGTTACGTCACATATGACTTCAAATTATTGAAAATCGTTCAGATTTGCAGAGACGGGTCCGCGTCGTTGGCCCGTGACTCAAAAAAGGGCTTTGAGACTCTGGTCCACATCCTTCCAGATATCCTCGGGGTGTTCGATGCCCACCGAGAGCCGGATCAGGTTCCCGGGTGTACGGCTTTCGGCGTGTTCACTGGTTTTGCGGTGCTCCCAGGTGGATTCCACCGACCCGAGACTGGTGGCCGCAATCACAACCTGGGAGGCGTTAACAACGCCCAGGGCAGCTTCGGCGTCGCCCTTCACCTGAAATGAGATCATCGCCCCGGGAAGATCCATTTGCCGGGATGCGATCTCCCGTCCGGGATGATCCTTCAGGCCGGGGTAGAAGACCCGCTCAACGGCATGATGGGCAAGCAGCCGACCCGCGACAATCTGTGCGTTGGCCGACTGGGTCCGGATCCGGGCGTAGAGCGTTTTCAGGCTTCGCGTCAGCATCCAGCAGTCAAACGGAGAGGGAACCGCTCCGGCCTGGGCCTGCCAGGTTCTGAAACGGGCCTCAAGCTCCGAAACGGAGAATCCGGAGGAAAGATCCTGCTGCTGCTCCTGCCGGTCGGACTCTTCCGCAGACGTTTCCGGTGCTTTTCCGGAATCAGCGCTGGCGGTAACGGTATCGGTACTTGTGCCGTTATCGGCATCGGCGCGACCTAACACCAGTGCGCCCCCAAGCGCATCACTGTGGCCGCCGATATATTTCGTCGTCGAATAGAGCGAAATGTCGGCTCCCAATTCGAGCGGACGCTGGATAGCGGGGGTAGTCCAGGTGTTGTCCACTACGGTAAGCCAACCCTGGCTGCGCGCCATCCGGCACAAGGCAGCGATGTCGCAAATCCTGAGCATGGGGTTGGACGGAGTCTCCATCCACAGCAGTTTCGTTCTGTCCGTTGCTGCGTTTTTTACGGCATCGACGGAAGCCATGTCCACAAAATCAAAGGACAAGCCCCATCGGGCATATTGATCGCGAATCAGGTTGCGTACCCCGTGGTACAGATCCTCCGGAAGAAGCACATGATCGCCGGGCGATAACAGGTGAAATACCGCCTGTACCGCCGCCATCCCGGAGGCAAACGAGACGGCATGGCGGCCGCCTTCAATAGATGCCAGGGTCTGTTCCAGCTGCTCCCGGTTTGGGTTTCCGAGGCGCGTATAACTCCAGCTATCAGCGGAAAGTCCGGCTTCGGGATGCCTGAAAATGGTTGCCGGCTCCCAGCCGGGCACAGCCGGATCCCCCGGCCTTTCGGGGTGCCATCCGGCATGGATCGCCCGTGTTTCCGGATGCCATCCGGCTTGCTTCTGCTTTTCCTGCTTACTCATAACTTTTTTTTGTAATACCTTTGATGGTAACTGTTTTTATCTGTTTAAAAATTTTGATTCATAATGTCAGATAGAATAACATCACCGGTTTTAATCATGCGCTTGAGTGGCCGAATTATCGGCCATGGATGTTTCATGTAAGACACCAAATCGGCGGCAACCGTTTGCCTTTATCTGAAGTTGCACGTTTTTTTCGATGAATTCCCCAAAAAAAACATCTTTGCAGATTTATTCCAACCTACAACCGGAGCCATGCTAAACTACATTTGGTCGGGCCTCATCATCATCAGCCTCCTGTTTGCCGTGACCCAGGATGCCAGCGACCTCATCCAGGATACCTACCGAAACGGAGAGATTCACAATGTGGAAATCGTTTTCCCGGAGAACGGTGATCCCGGCAAGCGACAGTCGGTCCGGTTCTCAATTCCGGATCACGAAGGAACGTTTGAAGCCGTATGGCGCCCTCTTGATGCCGAAAACCGGGAATTGGTGATTACGGTGAGCGACGGGATGCCGGAACACTGGCAACGGGTGGCCGAAAACCAGGAGGCCTCCACAGAAACAGAAATGCTGGCGCAGGTGACCCGATTCGAGCGGGAAACAGGCCGGGCCGCCATCGTCCTGCCGGAAGTGCGCTATGTAAAATTACGGGCCATTACGGCGGCGGCATTCAACATGGCCGAATTTGCGGTCACGCTTGCCATCGGCCTGATCGGGGTGATGGCGTTATGGCTGGGCCTGATGAAAATCGCCGAAAAAAGCGGACTGGTTTACATTCTGGTGCGCCTGGTGCAGCCATTCCTCCGCTTTCTGTTTCCGAATGTCCCCAAATCGCATCCTGCTCACGGGATCATCAGCCTCAACATGGCGGCCAACATGCTCGGACTGGGGAATGCGGCCACACCTCTCGGCATCAAGGCGATGGAGGAACTTCAGAAAATCAATCCGAGCAAGGACCGGGCCAGCAACGCCCAATGCATGCTGCTCACCGTCAATACCGCCAGCGTACAGCTGCTGCCACCCGCCACACTCGTGGCCCTGATCGGCACCGGTGTCAACCAGCTGGTCATCAGCATGGCGCTGGCAACGCTCATTTCGCTGATTGTCGGTATCACTGCCGCCAAAATCTACGAGCGGTTCCATCCGGAAGAGCCGCATCTGGAAAACATCCCCGTTGAACAAAAAAGCGAGGCCTGATTCATGCAAACCATAGCCGCTTTCATTCTGCCACTGATCATCGTATTTATTCCGCTTTACGGCCTCGTCAAGAAAGTGCCTGTCTACGAAGTATTTGTGGATGGCGCAAAGGAGGGCTTCCAGATAGGTGTGCGGATCATCCCGTACCTGGTCGCCATTTTGTTCGCCATCGGCATGTTCCGTGAAAGCGGGGCCATGGACTTCTTCATGGCGGCACTCGGTCCGGCACTGGGCTGGGTAGGGTTTCCGGTGGAAGTGCTCCCGATGGCGATCTTTCGTCCGCTTACCGGCAGCGGTTCCGTCGGCGTCCTGGCCGATATGGTCGCGGCGTACGGCGAGGATTCCCTGTTCGTAAAAATGGCGGCCACCATGTTCGGTTCCACCGAAACCACGTTCTATGTGCTGGCTGTTTATTTCGGCGCGGTAGGCATTCGCCGGGTGAAATACGCGGTGCAGACCGGACTGATCGCCGACCTGGCAGGCATCATCGCATCGGTGGTAATCGTTTACATCCTGTTCGGTTGACCGGTGCGCTGATCAGCTGTCCTCCGTCGAACGTATCGCCTGAATCCTCTCGGCCACAGGGGGATGAGAATAGTTCAGAAACACATGGAAGGGATGCGGCGTAAGATTGGACAGATTGTCGGCCGACAGCTTCTTCAGTACGGAAACCATGCTTTCCGGCTCGCCTGTCGTTTCGGCGGCAAACCGGTCGGCCTCGAACTCATGCTTGCGGGAAACGATCTGCATCACAATGGATAGCAGCATTTCAACGGGGGCATACAGCAGACCGAAAAAGAGCAGGCCGGCATAAACCGAAATCTCTTCCATGAAAAACGCTTCATGCAGACCGGGTATCCGGATGAAGAGAGAGAGCAGAAAAAGCATCAATCCGGTCTGTAAAAACCCGATGATCATATTTTTCGGGATGTGCCTTTTTTTATAGTGACCGACTTCGTGGGCCAGTACCGCCACAAGTTCCGGAACGGTGTGGTTTTCGATCAGCGTGTCGAACAGAGCGATGCGTTTGTTTTTCCCGAAGCCGGTAAAAAACGCGTTGGACTTGCCGGACCGGCGGGATCCGTCGATGGTGTAGATTCCCTGAAGCGGAAACGACACCTTTTCCGCATAATCGAGAATCGCCTGTTTGAGCTCCCCGTCTTCGAGTGGCTCAAATTTGTTGAACAGGGGCATAATCCAGGTGGGTGCGATAAACTGCACAAACAGAGTGAACAGGATCACCACCACCCAGGCGTAGAGCCATGCCTCTGCTCCCAGAAATTCGAAGATGGCGATCACCCCTGCGAGAAGCGGACCACCAAGCAGCACCGCCAGCACCATCCCCTTCAACAGATCGGTTGCAAAAGTTCGGGGAGTGGTCTTGTTGAAACCGAACCGCTCTTCGATGACAAACGTGCTGTAGATCGAAAACGGAAGCGAGAGAATACTTTGCCCGAGAAGTAGCATGCCGATAAAAAGCAGCCCGGTGGCGATGGTACCGTACCCCAGTTCCCGAACCAGCTGGTCGGCCCAGTTGAAGCCGCCCGCGAACCAGAAAAGCAGAAGAACGGCGAGGCTGAAGGTGGCCGAAATCAGTCCGAATCGGGTCCGAACCCGCGTGTATTCCTGCGATTTGCGATACTTCTCCTCGTCGCAGACATCGCCAAACTCATCGGGCATCTGCTTTCGAAGTGCCTTCAGGTTGAGCAGATCGGAAATGAGGTTCAAAAGATAATCGGCAGCCAGGGCCGCCAATATGATCACTGCATAGATATTCATCGCAAGGGCTGCCGCTTTGACCTGGTTATCATCCGGTTATCCTTAATTGTCCGCTAATCACTTCCGAATATGTTCTTGATCTTGCTCCAGACACCCCGTTTTTTTTCAACGGACTTGTTCACGCGATCCATGTCGGGGGAGGTGATATTATCAAAGAGCTCCCTGCGTTCGGCGTCTTTGGATGACGACTTCTGCCTTCCACGGGATGGTGCACGGCCTGAGGAACCCTCCTTGCCGCGTTGGGGTCCACGGCGGCGGCCTTTTTGAGAACCTCCTTCGCCTTTGCCCCCCCTGGCCGGTCCGCGGCGTCCCTTGCCGGATCGGTCCTCCTGGCGGCTGCTTCCATCATCCTGTGATTGTGCCTGCCGGGACTGCTGAGGATCCGGTTGATCCTTGCCGGCACGCTCGGAACGACTTTTGGAATCCTTGCCGCGGCGATTTCCACCCGGCCTTCTTCTGCCTCTGCGTCGTTTGGGACGGCCATCGGAGTCCTTGTTTCCGGAATCTCCACCGGAATCCCGCCCTTTTGCAGCATCATCGGAGCCCGAATCGGTGCCCTGTTTGCTTGTCTGAAGGGTGTTGCGGCCACCCTGACTGCGTTCTCTGCCGCCACTGCCGGATTTCTTTTCACCGGCGGCCGGTGCTCCGGCGGCTTCATCCTCAGACACGGGCTTTCCGTTTTGCGTACCCGAATCTTCTTTGCCGGCTTTTGCATCTTTGCCGCGAGGTGGCCTGCCCTTACCGGAGCGGGATTTGTCTTTGTCACCGGATGCATCCTTTCGCTCCGGCTTTTGCCGGCCCTGGCCACGTCCGCGTCCCCTGCGCCGGTTGCCGTCCGATGAGCGTTCTTCATCCTGATCCTGTCCACCTGCTTTTCCGCTGATCTCGTCGGGCACCTCCATTTTCCTGATTTCGGAATCCATGCCGCGGATGATACTCTCCATATAGCGGCGATCCTGACCCGAAACCAGCGTTACGGCGTCACCGGTTGCCTCGGCGCGGGCGGTTCGGCCGATTCGATGCACATAATCCTCGACATCGTGGGGAACCGAGAAGTTAATCACATGGGAAATACCCACCACGTCGATACCCCTAGACATCACATCCGTTGCCACAATAACGCGATACTCCCCTTTTCGGAAGCTTTCCAGCGCTTTTTCCCGCTCGGCCTGGGTCCGGTCGCCGTGAATGCTGGTCACGTTGGCCCCTTTTCTGTTGAGCTCACGGGTCAGTTTGTCAACCGCCCGTTTGGTCGACATGAATATGATTGCCGACGGCCATTTTTCCTTTTCGTATAGATGCAGAACGAGCGGCAGTTTCTCACGCTCCTCCACATAATACATGCTTTGGGCTACACCTTCGGCGGCCTTGTTGGATGGCGCCATATTCACACGCTCCGGGTTTTTCATCATCTTCCGGGCGAGTTGTGCGATTTTCTGCGGCATGGTTGCCGAAAAGAGCAGTGTTTGACGCTCTTTGGGCAGGCTGCTGACAATCTGGGTGATATCGGGGATGAACCCCATGTCCAGCATCCGGTCGGCTTCATCGAGAATCAGAAAATCGAGATTGCTGAAGTCGACATCGTGGATTTTCATGTGGTCGAGCAGGCGTCCCGGCGTTGCAACGATGATGTTGGTGCCGCGGGAAAGCGCCTTTTCCTGGCGCGACCAGTCGTCGCCGCCATAAACTTTAGCAGTCGTTAGTCCGGTATGATAACCGATGGCAAAAAAGGCTTCGTCGACCTGTCCGGCCAGTTCACGGGTAGGTGTGATCACCAGTGCCCGGATACCCTCTTTATTCTGCTTTTTCTTCTCGGAAAGTTTCTCAAGCACGGGGATGGCGAATGCGGCCGTTTTGCCGGTGCCGGTCTGAGCGGAGGCCAGAACGTCCCGGCCTTGCAGAATCAGGGAAATGCATGCTTCCTGAATTGGGGTGGGTTTCTCAAAACCCATGTCCCGCAATCCGTTTAATACCTCTTCATGGAGGTTGAATTGATCAAATGACAAAATATTAAATATGGTTTTTGATAATGGCTTATTTTTTTACTCATAAGCTGTTGAAAGAATCTTGTAATATAAGAAATTAACCGGCCAAAGTTAATACCTGCCGGAATCAGGAGGATGGGTTATATTGGGCGAGACACTCAGTGTATGGCCCTGATGGCGGAGCCAAAGCACGATAACCACTACCAGCAGAACCACCCCGATAATGCCGATGATACCGCCTTCGGGACCAAATCGGCCGCCCGTCCAGAGATCGGGACCGGTAACCTGTGCCTGCAACAGCGACTGCCGGAACGGAATGCCGCTTACCGGCAACCCGTAAACCCCTCCCTGGATGAAATTCCATCCAAAATGTATCCCTACAGAGTAGCCGAGCTGACCGGTAACTACGTAGGGTATGGCAAGCATGATACCGGCCAGCACAATCGTCACCATCCCGAACATTGTGGCATTGGGATTGGACATGTGGAGCACCCCGAATACCAGGGAGCTGATGCCGATGGCGATGATGCCGGCGCTATTTCTGTTGTATCCGGTGAAAAAACCCTCGGTCAGGTTTTTCAGCTGATACCCCCGCGACCAGAGCTCTTCATAGAAGCCGACAACCGCCATGGTAATCAGATAGCCGCCAAATACCGCCATGAAACCGCGGGCCGAGTTGCGCTCCCATCCGTAGCCGGCGAACTCGATCCATCCCGCCATCCACAGGATCAATACCATCACAGACATAACCAGCGTGGCCATCAAAAAACCGATCCCGCACTCTTTCCACCATCCGGCGGTTATCCTGAGACCAAAATCGCGGATCGGTCGCTTGTCAACCATCCACCCGGAGACCCAAACCCCCAGTGTGATGGCGATGCCGCCGGCAACAATCTGCAGGTTTCTGCCGCCGACCTGGGACGCCAGCAGGGAGAGCGGAATCAGGAATATCAGGGAGAGAACGATCTGAATCAGGAGACGCCAGCCGGCGCGAATCCGGCCGTCCGAAGAAACGAAAACAGTCTCAAAAACCTTCATAGGATATAGAATCTGGAATAAAACGATGTATCTTGAAAACTTGATGCAGCGAGCGGGCGTGTTTCACCCGGACAACCGCTGCAAACATCACCCATGACAGACCAGGGATGCCCTCTATATGTGCGGAAGATATACTCTTTACTCGGATAAACAAGCCATTGAACAGCAATTTGATGTGTCGGTTCCTGATGAGGAGCTGCTGCAACCGGATTACAACATTGCCCCGGGATCCGCAAGGCCGGTCGTGGTAACACCCCGCATCGGTGAGCGCACCGTTGGCGCACTGAAGTGGGGACTCGTACCTCCCTTCGTCAAGGACCGCTCCGACTGGAAGCCGCTGATCAACGCTCGCAGCGAGACCGTCAGGGAAAAACCCTCTTTCCGCAATGCCTTTCAGCGCAAGCGCTGTATCATTCCCGCCAACGGATTCTACGAATGGAAGGATTTCGGAGGCGGAAACAAAATTCCGTTTTATATGCGTCTGCTGGAGAACGACCTGTTCGGCATGGCAGGCCTCTATGAAACACATATCGACGAAGACGGAGATCAATTGCATACGTATACCATCCTGACCACCGAAGCAAACGCGCTCATGCAGCCGCTGCACGACCGCATGCCGGTTCTTTTGCGCAAGGAAAATTACGATATCTGGCTGGATCCGGCGATCTCGGAACCCGAAGCGCTGGAACCCCTGATGCAGCCCTATCCGGTGGATGAAATGTCGGCGTTCCGGGTCAGCACCCGGGCCAACAACACCGCCAACAACGGACCGGAACTCATCCAGCCAAAAATGAAATAGCCCCGCTGCGCTGCACCTCCTCCCCGTCCTTCTCCGGATTCCGCCGAAACTTCCGCCATAAGCCCTTGCACGGCAAGGTTGCCGGAGGCCGCGACAAAAAAAAGCCACACCACCAAAAGCGGCATGGCCTTCAAGATCCTTGTTTCGTTATGATGACGTTGCGTGCTCCTTACTCTTCAGGAGGCGCGTCATCCTGCTGCGGCGGCAAAGCCGGAGCCGTTTCTGCCGGCGCTCCGAAATCCTCTGTCTGTACCGGCATCCCCTGCTGCTGGATCGTGCTTTGATCAATGGTCTCCCGGTCGATAAAGAAGTTGGCCAGTACGCACAGAGTCAAAAACATTGCGGCAAGAACCGATGTCGACTTGGAGAGGAAATCCGCCGTACGGCGCGCACCCATCATGTTGGCGCCACCGCCGCCGATTCCACCACCGCCGCCAATACCACCGGAAAGCCCTTGTCCCTGACCGGCCTGCAGAAGAATAACAATGACCATCAGAACCGAAATGATCGTAATAAGAATGATTGTCAGTGTATAAAGCATAATTTTATCGCTACTATTACCATGGTAAGATTTGTAAATTACCCAATTATGCGTTGAAATCAAACGCGAAAGTCACATCATTGTAACGATTTTTCCGGACAATCATTATGGCACAGCAGGACTTTCATATCGTGAACCGCATTACCAGGGCTGTAGCCGACCTGGCCGATCTAAGCCACGGGTTCACACAAAATCTGCTGTTTTCCATAGTGCTCATTTTCGGCTTCTGGCTGTTCCGGACTGTGGTTTTGCGTATCGTATACCGGAAATCCAGCGATCCGGAGCTGCATTACAAATGGCGTAAGTACCTGACGCGTTTCCTGGTATTCATTGCACTGCTGGTACTGGGTCGGACCTGGTTTGAGGGCTTCCAGTCGGTCGCAACGTTTCTCGGGCTCCTGTCCGCCGGCCTCATCATCGCATTGAAAGATTCGGTGGCCGACCTGGCAGGATGGATCTTTCTGATGTGGCGCAAGCCCTTCGAGATCGGAGACAGAATCGATATCGCCGGCGTCAGCGGCGATGTGATCGACCAGCGGATTTTCAAATTCAGCCTGATGGAAATCGGCAACTGGGTGGATGCCGACCAGAGCACGGGCCGGGTTATCCATATCCCCAATCACAAAGTGTTCACCGAGAACATCGCCAACTACACCGCCGATTTTCAGTTTATATGGAATGAGCTCCCGGTGCGCGTCAGCATGGAGAGCAACTGGAAGAAAGCCAAGATGCTGCTACAGAAAATTGCCGACCGCCATACGGCCAATATTTCCGACGAAGCCAAACAGCAGCTTCGCCGGGCGGCACGATCCTATTTGATTACTTACCGAATTCTGACGCCCACCGTCTATACCGATGTCAAGGACTTCGGCATCTCACTGACCATCCGGTACCTGACCAATCCGCGGACACGTCGCGGTACCGAACAGCAAATCTGGGAGGATGTGCTTACCGAGTTTTCCAAACATGATGATATCTCCTTCGCATATCCGACCATCCGCTACTTCGACCGGGGCAGAGAGGGCCATACCGGCTGGGGCATGAGCGACACCGAGGCCGGCCTGCCACCCGGCCCCGGACCAAAATGATCCGGGAACTCCGCTATGCCATCATCACAAAACACACAACCCGCACTGCCGGAAGCGTTCACCGCACGTATCCGCCGCCAGATCCCGGAGCATCACGACGCGTTTCTGGACGCTCTTGAAACGGCTCCCGCTGTCTCCATCCGCCTGAATCCTCATAAACCGGTACCGGTAACAAACCCGGCCGGCAGCGGCGCTTCACCCCGTGACCGGGTCATCTCTCCGGTGTTCTCTCTGACCTCCGGTCCCGTGCCCTGGTCACGGAACGGCCGTTATTTGCGCGAGCGCCCCTCGTTTACCGGCGATCCGGTATTTCACGCAGGCGGTTATTATGTGCAGGAGGCCAGCTCCATGTTCCTCGAACATGTACTGAACCTGCCCGCCATCCGTCAGAAAAGCGACCTGATTCTGGACGCCTGTGCCGCCCCCGGGGGAAAAACCACCCTGATCGCGGCGCAATTCCCCCGGTCGCTGGTGGTAGCAAACGAAGTGATCCGTTCCCGCATCCCGGCACTGCTGGAAAACAGCATCAAATGGGGGACCGGTAACTTGGTTATCACCCGTAATGAAAGCCGTCATTTTACCCGGCTCAACAGCTACTTCGACCTGGTGGTTGCGGATGTCCCCTGTTCCGGTGAGGGGCTCTTCCGAAAGACTCCATCCGCCCGTTCCGAATGGAGTGTCGACAACGCCGCACACTGCAGCCTGAGGCAACGCTCCATACTCACCGAACTGTGGGAAGCGGTCGCACCCGGCGGACACCTCGTCTACACCACCTGCACCTTCAACCCCGATGAAAATGAACGCAACATCGCCTGGCTGCTGAATAAAACAGGCGGGGAGTGCGTATCGGTGCCCCTCACTTTTCCAGGCGACTCCTCCGGTGCCGCAGACAGTATCCACGAAATTTCGGATGGCCCGGTTACCGGATACGGCTTTTACCCGCACCGCACCAGCGGAGAAGGGTTCTTTCTCTCACTCATCCGCAAACCGGCAACAGGCACAAGCGCACACGCGCGGCGTCCCCGCGCACATGCTCCGGCCATCCTGGATGCGTCCGACCATGCCGCCGCAGAGGCCACAACATGGTTTGAAGATGACGACCTGGCCTGGTTCCAGATCAGCGACCGCCTGCATCACATCCGCAGCAGCCATATGGAACACCTGCATATGCTGGCCTCATCCCTGTCGGTGGTCTACGCAGGCACCGAAGCGGGAAAAATCATCCGGGATGCTGTTCGCCCGTCACCGGCAGCGGCCCTGGACATCCGCATGGCAGCACACCGGCTCCCGCAGTTCCGGTGCGGACTCGAGGAGGCACAGGCCTTCCTGCGCAGAGAAACCCTGCCGGTGTCCGGTGATACCGCAACTGGCTGGCAACTGGCAACATACCACGGCCTGCCGCTCGGTTGGCTTAAAAACATCGGCAGCCGCCTCAATAATTACCACCCGATGGAGTGGCGGATCAGAAGATAATCAAGCCATTGAACGATGTTTTTCTTAAATTAAGAGGTTGTGCCCAGTGTGTTTTCGGGGCCTTCCACAGGTACTGCACACAACGCAAGAAGGCTTGAGCCGTCTGCCGGCCACGAGTGGCTCCCCGCTCGTCTCTGCCGCCAAGATCATCAGCATCCCGGAACCATCACACCCCTGTTTATTCCTGCATTACAACCATTTATGCAAACCCGACTTCCACGCATCTACGTCGATACGCTCGGCTGTTCCAAAAACCAGGTCGATTCCGAGGTGTTCATCGCCCAGGCAAAAGCCAATGAATTTGAAATTGTCTCCGACATCGAAGAGGCCAACATCCTGCTGATCAACACCTGCGGCTTTATCGAAGACGCCAAGCAGGAGTCGATCGACCATATCCTGGAGGGCGTGTCACTGAAAAAAGAGGGCAAACTGGACCGCCTGCTGGTGATGGGGTGTCTCTCCGATCGCTACCTGAAAGATCTTCAGAAGGATATTCCGGAAGTGGATAAATACTTCGGAAGCAGCCACACATCGCTGCCCGGGGTATTGCACGAGCTGGGCGGACGATACCGCAAGGAACTGATCGGAGAGCGAATGCTGACCAACCCCTCGCACTACGCCTACCTTAAAATTTCAGAGGGATGCGATCACACCTGCTCCTTTTGCGCCATCCCCATCATGCGGGGCGGACATGTCTCGCGCCCTGCCGATGAGCTTGTCATCGAAGCTGAGAAACTGAAGGCAAAGGGGGTGCGCGAACTGGTTCTCATCGGGCAGGATCTGACCTGGTACGGACTCGACCTCTATGGAAAGCGCTCGCTCGCGGACCTGCTTAAGCGGCTTTCGGATGTCGGATTCGACTGGATCCGGTTACAGTACGCCTATCCGGCAAAATTCCCCATGGACATCCTTCCGGTCATCCGCGATCGGGAGAACATCTGCAACTATCTCGACATGCCGGTTCAGCACGCCAGTACCGAGGTGCTCAAGTCGATGCGGCGCGGCATGAGCGGCGAACGAATGCGCGAGCTGCTGCATGAAATCCGGGCGGCGGTTCCCGGCATCCGGCTTCGCACAACGCTGATTGCGGGTTACCCGACGGAAACCGCCGGACATTTTGAAGAGTTGCTGGATTTCGTCCGGGAAATCCGGTTCGAACGCCTGGGCTGTTTCGCCTACTCGCAGGAGGAGGCGACCATTGCCTGGGAACTGGGAGATCCGGTACCTGCAGAGGAAAAGCAGCGGAGGGTCCGGGAGTTGATGGCACTGCAGGAAGAGATATCGCTTGAACACAATCAGGCGCTCGTGGGCCGCTCATTGCCGGTTCTGATCGACCGGATGGAAGACGGTGTGGCCTATGGCCGAACAGAATGGGATACGCCGGAGGTTGACAATGAAGTCATCATCCACGACGCGGTGGAAGGCTTCTCGCCGGCCCGGTTGCAGGCAGGCCGGTTCTGCCGGGTGCGCATCACCGATGCCGAGCCCTATGATCTTTACGGATGCATAGAGGCGGTGGATTAAGTCCATAAGTAACGCCTCACTTAGTGGCTCACGGCCTGCTTCTCCGGCTTTGGAACCGTAAAAAAGAAGCGGCTTCCTTTCCCAGGCTGGCTCTCGATGCGAAGCTTTCCCCCGTTAATGCGGATAAAATCTCTCACTACGGCCAGCCCCAGTCCGGTTCCTTTTTCACTGTTGGTGCCCCTGGTTGAGGTCGGTATGGAGGCATTCAACACCTGATCGATCTGATCGGGGCTCATACCGACTCCATTATCCGAAACCACAATTTCCACACAGTCCTCCTTCTCTTCCGCCGAGATTTCAACCCTCCCGTTTTCGTGGGTGAATTTGATCGCGTTATTAATCAGGTTTCGCAATACTACCGAAAGCAGGTTGCGATCGGCGTACACCATCACTTCGCGCTCCGGGCTCACCGTTGAATAGAGCTGGATGGACTTCCCGATTGCCCTGGATGCTTCATTACTGATATGAGCCTCTATAATGCCGGAAAGGCCGATTGTTTCCGGATGATGATCGATGCGGCCGGATTGCGACCTCGACCAGTTGAGCAGGTTCCGGATCATGATCTGAAACTGGAAGGTCGAATGACTCAGGCGTCCGGAATACTCTCTGATCTCCTCTTCATTGTTATTCTGAACGCTCTCGTTAAGCAGTTCCACAAATCCCACGATCCCGAAGGCTACGTTATTGATGTCATGTGCGATAATTGACAGTATTCTGTCTTTGGTACGGTTGGACTCCCGCAGTTTGCGGGTCCGTTCCGCCACCTGATAGCGCAGTTTGCGGTTTCTAATATTGATGGCGCGCACCCTCAGTTGATAACCGGTAAACAGAGCCAGCACAAGGAACAGCAGGGAAGCGGCCATAAACCATGCGGTACGCCAGAAGGGCGGCGTCACGATGAGCACCAGCTCGCGGGCCTCCTCCGGCCAGATGCCGTCGTTGTTGGTTGCCATCACGCGCAGGCGGTAGGTACCCGGGTTAAGGTTCGTATAGGTAGCCGATCTCTGACTCCCGATATAGTTCCAGTCACTGTCGAAGCCCTCCAGGATGTAGGCAAAATGGTTGCCTTTTACCGCACTGAAATTGAGGGCCGAAAACCGGAACGTGAGCATAGAGGCATCGTGAGAAACTACCAGCGTATCAAGGAGGTTGATCTGCTCCTGAAGCGGGGAGTCTCCGCCAATGGGAAGGGAGCGGTTGAACAGTTGTAAATCGGCAAAAATTACAGGATGGTGATCATCGCGGAGCTCCACTTTAAGGGGATCGAATCGATTGAAACCGTTGTATCCGCCGAAGTACATGTAGCCGTTTCGATCTTTCAGTTTGGATGCCTTGTAGAAATCACTCCTTTGCACACCGGCGGTCTCATCAAAATGCTGAAACGTTTCCCTTTCGGGGTTAAACCGGGCCAGGCCGCTGTTGGTACTCAGCCATAACAGCCCCTGATCATCTTCCAGAATGGCATGGACCATGTTTCCGGGCAGGCCGTCATCAATCGTATACGACCGGCTTACGGCCCGTTCTTCCCGGTCAAACAGAAGGAGACCGCCTCCCCGGGTGGCCAGCCAGAGCCTGCCGGTTCGATCCTCCCGGAAATCCTGAATCACACTGCTTCTGTACCGCCGCCCCTCGTTAATCTCATAGTGGTGAAACAGGCCGGTTTCCCGGTCGAAGCGGGTCAGGTCGCCGGAATAGGTGCCGATCCAGAACTCTCCGCGGCTGCACTCGTGAAACGACCGGACATCGTTATTGCCGATACTGTTGGAATCGGCAGGATCGGCGAGGTACCGGGTAAAACGCGTTCGATCCGGATCCAGCCGGTTCGCTCCTCCGCCGTTGGTGGCGAACCACATGGCGCCCCGGGAGTCTTCATAAACTCGAAATACATCATTATGGCTCAGGCTGTAGGGATCGTCGGGGTCGTGCCGAAAGTGGCGGAAAGTACGGCTTTCCGTGTCCATCAGGCTGACTCCATTTGCAAGGGTACCCATCCAAAGCCCCTCTTCATTCACATGCAAATGAATCAGGACATCTGCAGGAATTGATTGAAGGTTATCGGGGTCGTGAGTAAGGGTTTCAAATGTGCCGGTCACCGGATCAAACCGGTTCAGCCCTCCAGCCGTGGCAATCCAGATATCACCGGCATCATCCTGGGCAAAAGACCACACCAGGTTATTGCTGAGGTTTTGCCTCCCTCCGAGCCCCCGGGAAAAGTGCTCAAAATAGTACAGGCCCTGGTCAAGGTAACTGACACCGCCTGCCTGTGTCGCAACCCAGAGAATCTGGTCACGGCTTTCGTAAACATCGTAGATAACCCCCTCATTAACACTGTAGGGGTCATCTGGATGATATTGGAAAGCGACAGACCGGGTTCGCAACGAATCCATACGTATGAGCCCTTTTTGTGCCGTTCCAATCCATAATTTGCCTTCATTGTCTTCGGAAATCGTATGGATGTCTTCGTCACCTGAAAAAGCCGGGTGCCGGGGATCCTCTGCCACCGGAACAAATGTCTCGCGCTCTTGATCGAAAAAGACGAGGCCGCCTCCCTGGGTACCTATCCACATAGTACCGTGATGATCCCTGTATAGAGTTCTGATGTGATCGGAGGAGATGCGGCCCGACCAGTTCGGATCATGATGATGCGGGGTGATGTCTTCACGGTCGCGATCGATAATATTAAGGCCTCCCTGGGTTCCCACCCAAATTCGCCCCTGCCCGTCTTCTTCGAATGAGCTTACGGCGGGGTTAGACAGAGCAGCTCCTGAGGGAAATTCCAGCTTTTCGATGCTCTGGTCGGGTTTAACCATATAAATGCCATCGTATGTTCCGATCCAGATAAAGCCGTCGCTACATTCATTCAGTGACAGAATCGTACTATTGTGCAAAGAATGAGTATCATCACTCTTGTCGGGAATTCGCAAAAACCGGTCCCTGGCTTCGTCATACAGATGGAGGCCGCCCCCCTGGGTTCCTACCCAGAAATACCCCCGGGAGTCTTCCAGCAAAACCGAAACGGCATTGCTGGCGATAGTGTAGGGATCTTCGGCATCGTTTCGGTAAATGGTCATTTCAAACCCGTCGTAGCGGGTAAGGCCGATGTTGGTACCAAACCACATAAATCCGGACCGGTCCTGGTAGATCGCCCTGACCGACGGGTGGGAGAGTCCTTCCGACGTGGTAAGATGATGGAACCTCAGATCATCTTTGAACGCATCCTGATATGCCGCAAAACAGGATGCCCCAATCCCCAAAAAAAATGCACCAAACACAGCAGCAGCAAGAACCAGTTTCGCACGGAGTCCTTTGCTGCACATTCGCCTTGTGCCCTTTTTCAGCATATTGCCATAAAACTTATGTGTACAGTCTATCCCTGACGGAACGTGTATCAGATTTTTTCGAGTAGCCCGGCACAAGTTAGCCTGTTATTGCGGTTAAAAAATCATCCTGAATGCACAACCATCAGGATTTAAACAGCAATTATCGTGCCTTTTTGCCAAATTTTGATTGCTATATTTTATGATTTGGATTCAGCGACCATACTTCCTGAATCCGGCAGGCGCAATGCAAAAAAGGAGCCCGCGACCATCATCAATGCGAACATGAATATAACTCCACGGACACCGATAATTCCAGAAAAAGTTCCGATGACGGACGACGACAGGAAAAGGATCCCTACCAGGGTGTTACTTACCGCGACATACAGCGGACGTTCGTCTTCAGGGGCGGCATCCACCAGATAGGTTTTGCGCCCAAGCCGTGTCCCCGCCTGGGCAAAACCGGTAATGAAAATGACAGCTGAAAGCCACCAAGCCGTATAACCCTGACCCATAGCACTTCCCAAAACCAGAACAATGAACGCCGCAAAGGCACCAATCAAGCCGCCAAAAGCCATCGCGTGTCTGCTGGACCTGTCGGCAAGGCGTCCCCAGAAATAACTGCTCAGAACCATTGCAAGACTGTTCGCCATGACAAACAGGCCCAGGCCGCTGAGGCCGGTTCCGAGGTCTCTGGCAAAAAGAGAGTAGAACGGGACGACCAGAGGAACGCCCAGCAGCAAACTTCGTGCGATCACGAAATTGCGGAATCCCGGTTGCTCTCTCAGCAGAAACCACCCCTTCTTTGCCTCGGCAATGGCATTACGGCCACCATCCGTGGCGCCGGGGTACTCTTTGATCAGAGCAAATAATGTAGTCGCAACAATCCATAACATTGCGGCTCCGGCAAGCAGAGCTCCGTAAAACCACAAGGGTTCGTCATCGCCTCCGGCCATCATCAACCATGCACCGGCACCAAGAGCAAGAACCCCGCCTGCGGTTGCCCGGATGGAGAGCAGGGTACCACGCTTGCCTTTGGGAATGGTTTTTGCCATCACATCCTTGAAACTGACCGACGCCACTCCGCTTGCCATGCTGAATATCGCAAGCAGTAGCAACACCCCGATTCCGCCCCAAAGGCCGCCGACTAACAGAGCCAGCGGAATCATCAGAAGCAGAGCCAGTGCCTGGACATAGCCTGCGGCCACCCAAAAATATTTACGCCGGGCATATCTTCGGATACGTGACGAGACCAGCAGTTGAGGAAGCAATGAACCGCTCCTGCTCAGGGGAACCAGAAACCCGGCAAGTGCAGAGGGTGCACCCATGGCACCCAGCAGCCAGGGCAGAACCAGCGAGGGACTGGCAATCTGTTCGGCCAATTTGGTCAGCGCTCCATTACCGGTGTTCAGGAAAAAGTTTCCCGGAACTTCGCGGCAGGCGCTGTCCGGAATACTCCGGCAAGCCCTCTCATCATCAATGGTCAGAATTTCATACGCCTTCTCAAGCGCACCGGACTGTTCAGGCAAAACAGGTGTTGTTTGGACTTAAATGGTTAACTCGGGCAAATCCCTGGAATAGAGATAGTACCGACTTTGTCGCCGCATGCAGCATCGAACCCGTCCGGCTAAAACGCAAAGCCGGCGGTCAGTGTAAAGACCCGGTGCTGCTCCCCATCGTCCAGCTCGCCCTTGAATACACTGCGTATGCCATGACTATAGCGAAAATCCAGGTGGATGGAGCTGACCATCAGATCAATCTCCGTACCCAGTCCGGCGGTGAACCCATAATCCGTATCACGGATATGATCATCCATGAAACTATCGTCACCGCCATTTACCGGCTCATTCACAGACCATTTGCTGTCGACCTTGAAGCCGACATAGGGCCCGGCAAAGATATGGGGGTTAATCGGTCCGGGCAGCGGCACATAGTATTTTATAAGCACCGGAATCTGGGCATAGTCGATTTCAAGCGATGTTTCCCCGCCTGCCAATCCATATCCTTCGGTTCCGATTCTCGAGTAAATCAGTTCCGGCTGGATGGCTACAGGTGACATGGGCGGACGAATTGTGACAAAAGCGCCGAAATGAAATCCCGACAAATAATCGGAATCGTCTACTCCCGAAAGTTTGGATGCGTTAACCCCTCCCTTGATGCCATAATCAAACAGCTGCGCCTTAGCCGGCTGCAGATTCAGCGACAAAACCAGTACGGTTACAGCCAGGATTGTCCAAATTTTTTCATTCATGATGAATCCGGTTTGGGTTTGGGATAGCCTGTAGCAGGAAGAACCGGCTGCAGCAATCATATGAAAGCCACCGGCTGCCAGCGATCACAAGTTAAAAAAAAACCGATACGGGTTCACGTTGTATAATAGCGGCCGTGACATGGTTGCATTCCGGAGGCCTTGGCCGCAAGTCCGGAAATAGCACTTCACCTCTGCCGACAGGCATCAGGGATTCGAGCGACCTGCCGGCCCGGTCCCGGAAGCTACCTTACGCAACCCTTCCCAGGGTGTCAAATGATCCGGTCGGGATTCTCCAGATCGGGAATGGGTCCCCTGAATCGAAAAAGCCTGCGAATCCAGCGGTACAGTTTGTAGCTCCGGATTTTGGCATACCACTGCATGGCGACCCGGCCTGTAGCATGGGCGTACGTCGGGCAGGGATAAATAACATCGGCCAGTTTCCGTAACGATATTCTGTGCTTCATGGCCAATGAAAACTGGCTGATCAACTCCCCTGCCTGTTTTCCTATGATGTCAACACCGAGAATCCTGCCACTCCATTTCTTTGCATATACAACAATCCAGCCTTCATCCGCATCATCCGTAACCGCACGGGCAATTTCGCTGTAGGGCAGCCGATAGATCTCGAACCGGACACCGGATCGTTCAAGCTGCTCCCTCGATGCTCCCACATGGGCTATCTCCGGCTGGGTGTAGGTTACACATGGCACTGCGCGCGTATCCATGCCAACCGGCCGCCGAAGCAGCGCGTTTGAAACCGCGACTCTTGCCATGTAATCGGACATGTGGGTCAGTTGAAACCTGCCGGTAATCTCCCCGACTGCATACACATGGTGAAGATTGGTCCTGCAGTTGGTATTGACCAGCACGCCGTTGCTGTTGTAGCGGATCCCGGCCTTTTTCAAATTCAACTCTTCCGGAAAAACCTGGCACCCGGTTGCTAGACAGAGCTTTTCGGCCTCCAGGCGCATACTTTTCCCCTGGTTTCTGAGCCTCATTATTATCCGGTGCTCATCTCCCTGAACCGACTCGGGTGAGCATCCCAGGAAAAACGCTACCCCTTCCTCCTCCATCTTTTTCTGCAGGATGGAGGTCATTTCCGGCGGATCCAGCGGCAGAATGAAGTGAGCCATATCCACCAGCGAAACAGCCGTTCCAAACCTTTGGCACGCCTGAGCCAGCTCCGTACCGGCCGGACCCGCACCAACAATGATCATGCTTTCGGGAAGGTCCGATTGTGCAAATATGGGTTTATTGGTGAGGTAAGGAGTATCGCCAATACCGGGTATCGCCGGTATATACGGACGGCTTGCACTCGCAATGATGATATACCGGGCTGTGACGTTACGGATGGCTCCGTTACTCCTGCGGATGGCTATGGTCCGGGCATCTCTGAACGATGCCGACCCGGTTTCCAGCTCTACTCCTCTCTCCACTAATGACGGAAGCCGGCCTGCCATGCTGTTGATCTTTTCCCGGATCTCATGGAACTTCACTCGTGCCGACTCATAGGTTGCTTCCCTGCTCAATGCGGCCAATTCCGACTGATGGAGCAGTATCCTGCCGGGTAATACCCCGGCACAAAAGCCTGCCTCATGATCGGCCTCTTCCGCGACAAGAAGTGTTTTGGCGCTCAACTCCACGGCCAGCCCGGCTGCGGTGCGGCCGGCTGTACCTGCTCCAATCACGATCAGATCATATTCATGTTTCATAATCGCTGCCTCCTGGCTGCCTCCTGATGGTTTCCCCAACATCCATTGATCTCAACATACTACAATTTACATTACCATAATACCCCCGTGCCGAAGGCTGCCAAAACACACCCGGTTTTTGAAATTGTGACATCACCTTTTTACCATCAGCACATGTTGCTATGCCTGTCCTTGAACTCCTTCCACCCAGAAACGATAGCGCATGATTTCCAGTTGTATCATAGAAAGCGCGGTTGCCGTGCGTACGGCATGTCCCGATATCATTACAAACACAATCTGCCATGAAAATTTTACTCACCGGCGTAACCGGTTACATCGGGAAGCGGCTTCTGCCCGTACTCGTTGAAAACGGACATCAGGTGATCTGCTGCGTACGTGACCGGAACCGCCTCAGCCTGAATCCCGACCTCCGTGATCAGGTGGAAGTGGTCGAAGCAGATTTTTTGAATCCGGAATCATTATCGGCAGTTCCCCAGGATATTGAAGCCGCGTACTACCTGATACATTCCATGTCGTCTCGCTCCGGCAATTTCCAGGACCTGGAACAGCAGGCGGCCCGCAACTTCCGGGACTGCATGAACCGGACCTCCGTCAGGCATGTCATCTACCTGAGCGGCATCATCAACGACCGGAACCTCTCCAGGCACCTGGCGTCGCGCAAGCAGGTAGAAGACATTATTTCGGATGGGAACTACCCCGCAACCACGCTGCGTGCCGGAATCATTATCGGCTCGGGAAGTGCCTCGTTCGAAATTATCCGCGACCTGGTTGAAAAACTGCCGGTGATGATCGCTCCCCGCTGGCTTAAAACCCTTTCCCAGCCCATCGCTGTCCGCGACGTACTCCGTTTTCTGGAAAAAACACTCTGCGACGAGCGGACCTTCCACGCCAATTTTGATATCGGCGGACCCGATGTGCTTACTTACCGGCAAATGCTTGAACAGTATGCCGAAGTGCGCGGACTCCGGCGGCTGATTATTTCCGTTCCGGTTCTTTCCCCGCAGCTCTCTTCCTACTGGCTCTACTTCATGACCTCCACGTCGTATTCGCTTGCCGTAAAACTTGTCGACAGCATGAAAGTGGATGTCACCTGCCGGGACAACCGCCTGGCCGAAATGCTGGATATCACACCCATTTCCTACCGGAAAGCGGTCTCCCTGGCATTCCGCAAAATAGACCAGAATGCCATCCTGTCGAGCTGGAAAGATTCCCTTATCAGCGGACGCCTGTCCAGCCGCCTGTCGCAACATGTGCAGGTTCCGACCGAAGGCTGCTTCAAGGACCGCAAAGAGCGACGGATTAATCGGCCCGATGTTGTACTCTCCCGGATCTGGCATATCGGCGGTGAAACCGGATGGTATTATGCCGACTGGCTCTGGCACTTTCGCGGTTTCTTCGACAAACTGTTCGGCGGTGTCGGGCTGCGCCGGGGCCGAACCTCACCCACAGATATAAAGGCCGGAGACACCCTTGATTTCTGGCGGGTGCTCCTGGCCGACAGGGAGCAGCAGCGGATGCTGCTCTACGCGGAAATGAGATTGCCCGGCGAGGCCTGGCTTGAGTTCCGCATCACCGGCGACACCCTGATTCAGGAAGCGACCTTTCGGCCAAAAGGGCTCTGGGGCCGGCTTTACTGGTATCTGGTGCTGCCGTTTCACTACTTCATATTCAACGGCATGATCAAGCGGTTGACGGAGTAATCCGGCGCCCGTTTTTCCCGCCCGCCGATCGGTACCGGAGATACAAGCGGCCTACTTGCCGATGCAAAACCGGGAAAAAATACTGTCGAGCAGATCTTCGGTAGTGATTTCGCCGGTGATGGTTCCCAGCTCGTTCAATGCCGCCCGCAGATCGATAGCCAGGAAGTCGCCGGTCAGGCCCCGGTCCAGTGCCTTAAGCGCTTCACGCACATGATGACGGGCTTTTTCCAGTCCGTCCCGGTGTCTGGAAGAAGTAACCAGCAGCTTGCCGGTATCGATGTCGCGGTTTTGCAGCACGGTGGCCCGCATTCGCTTTTTCAGTTCCTCGATCCCGCTGCCGTCCACCGCAGATATGACCAGATCGCACCAGCGTTCCGAAATGGCCGCGTCCGGATCATCGCCGGCCAGGTCTTTTTTCGTGCCCACTTTCAGAAACGCTTTTCCGGCAGCCCGCTCCATGATGCGCTTCAGCAGGCGTTCCTCTTCGGCATCCGGCGGCTCGGAGACATCCTTGAGATAGATAATTAGGTCGGCGCCGCCGACAGCCGACTCCGACCGCCGAACGCCTTCCGATTCAATTTCATCGGCGGTTTCGCGCAGGCCCGCGGTATCGGTGAGTGTGAACGTAAGTCCCCCGTAACTCCAGTCAGCGTCGATCACATCGCGGGTGGTGCCCGCCGTAGCGGACACTATCGCCCGCTCTTTGCCGATCAGCGTGTTCATTAGTGTGGACTTGCCCGCATTCGGGCGTCCAACAAACACCGTCCGGACGCCATGCTTCACCAGCCGGCCGGCCTCGTACGTCTCCAGCAGCTTACCGATCTCCCGGTCGACCTCATTCAACAACTTTTGAAGCTGCGCTTTGTCTGCAAACTCCACATCTTCTTCCACAAAATCGAGCTCCAGCTCCACCATGGCAGTGGCATCGATAATCTGGCGGCGAAACGCCCTGACATGCTCGCCCAGTGCTCCCTCCAGCTGCTGGCTTGCCGCCTCAACCGCTCTCCGGCTCCGGGCATGAATCATATCGGCCACCGCCTCCGCCTGCGACAACTCCATTTTGCCATTCAGAAACGCCCGCTGCGTAAACTCGCCCGGCTCGGCATGACGAATTCCAGTGCGCAGCAACGCCTCCAGCACTTCCTGCGTGACCAGAACGCCTCCATGGCACGAGATCTCGACCGTGTCTTCACCGGTATAGGATTTCGGAGACCGGAAGAGCGTCACAACCACTTCGTCAATCAGGCGGTCTGCCTCAATAATACGCCCGAAATGAGCCGTATGACTGGATTGAGCCGCTAAATCCCTGCCCCGGAACACCTGCGAAACCTTTTCGACCGCCGATTCGCCGGACACCCGTATCACTGATATCCCGGCCTCTCCCAGAGCCGTGGCGATGGCTGCAATGGCCGGTTTTTGCCGGATGACCGGGTTACTGGATTCTGTCATTTGCGTCATGGCTCTGTTTCAGTCAATTGGAAAGGTTCCGCATTGGTAATCCAATACAGGGAAAGGAAAATACGAAGCGGTCCGATACGCACAAAACCCGCACGGACACCTCACTCCGGTTCATGCGTTTTTTTACAGTTTTCGTACCTTTTCCGTACTAAACGGTGCCGGCTGCAAAAATTGTTATTCTCATAAATATAAGGACAGTCAGACTGCGAGCTATCACAACAACGCATTATGCCATACCGAAGCTGATCGGACTGCCATACCGCAACACTCAAAATCCGCAGACACATGGCTGACATTCAAAAAGCAGTGAATGACACCGAATCCAGAATCATCACCCGGACAACCAGCCCGTGGCAGGAGATCGAAATTCGGTATCATGAAAAATTCGGTCACCAGCTTGTCATCGACAACGATTTGCAGATCTCGGAATCGGACAGGTCCTACAACGTGGCCATGGTTAGCCCTCTTGTTATCATGGGTACCTTCGGCCGTATTGCCATATTGGGAGGCGGCGATGGCGGCGTCCTCTACGAGCTACTCGAGATCGATCGCCAGCAGTCAAGAGCACTGGAAAAAGCGGTGATGATCGATATCGATGAGGAAGTCATGCGATTGTCGCAAAAGTATCTGCCCGGCCTTTGCGGAGATGCGTTCGACCATCCCAAAGCCGAGGTGATTACCGGTGACGTGTTTGACTACATGGAGACCCTGGATCAGCTGGACAGCGTGATTTACGACCTGACTATCGATCCGGTCAGAGAGGGACAAACGCGTGCGGAGTTTTTGAGCGGGCTGATGAAGAAGGTGGCCGGCAGCCTCAAACCGGGCGGAATGTTCAACATGCAATGTTGCGGAACTCGTCCGTTTGATGAAGAGACCGGTGTTGCACGCGATGACATCATGCGCGATATCCGGAATGCCCTTAATCCACATTTTTCCAGTTTTGTTGAACAACGGGTTTTCATACCATCTTTCCTTGAGGCCTGGACATTCCTCGCCGCCCGAAAGGTTTGAATCATGGTCCGGCGGAAGCAACGGAAAACAGCCCTTCGTGCACCATAGAATTGCGCAACCCAGCGCCACGGGCAGGATCCGGCCCGCCGTTTTTTTTCTCCTTTTGCTGATGCCTCTTGTATTTGCACCGGAAGTAGAAGCCCAGCGCCATGCCGCACGATCCCTGATCATCAATCCGCTCCTCGACGACCGCACCCATCTTGCAGATGGCGTAAGTGGCGCCTTCCATACCTTCGGAGGCTGGGCGGGTTTCGGAGTAGTTGCACACAGCAGTGACGACCATCATCTCTGGTATCAGGATCTCGGAGGTTATGTGGAGCTTTGGCGACAGGGTGACAGCTCTTCCATCCTGCTGACCGGCCAAATCCAGTTCATCGCCGATCCGCACAACGACATCAACTTCAACCCGAGGGCCATTTTCTGGGAGGAAGGACTTCTCTACACCACGCGCATCGCTCCCGGTTTCCTGCAGCTTGGCTTCATGCACCGCTGCAAGCACGATATCGACAATCTCGATATCGGCAGAGAACGCTCACTTATATTCAGCAGCATGATCCTGCGTTATCAGCATCCGGTCAGCCTGTTCCATCAAAACGACCTGATGATGATGGCGGGGTTCGAACATTACGTGATTACCTGGGACCGCCGCACTCCACGTCAGCTTGAACAAGCCGGGCCGAACTGGAACGATCTTCAGAATACGGCCACCCTGCACATGCACTGGCACCAGAATCCTGAGCAAACAAGTCCCTTCGCCGAAACCCGCCTGCAGCTCATCAATATGGAAGACCGGTTGCGCCTGAATCGTTCGGCTTCGGTCGGATGGCGCTTTCCGCGCAGCGGTGGTGAGTTCCGGTTTGTGCTCTCCTATGAGTATCTTCATGACAGCGGCATTCCCGCCGAACCGGAGAGCGCCCATCTCCTGAGCCTGGGGATACGTGCCGGATCCCCGTTCGTGTTCCGGTAATATCCCGCTCCGGAATTACATTTTCTTGTGAATAACCCCGCATTCATTTATTATCTGCGACTGGGCTTGCCTCGCGAGCCGGGGGTACCAATGTGTCATCCTCTACCATTTCAACAGGCGAAACGCCGGAACGTATCCGGCCTGACGAACACACGGAGGTCTTTGTGATTTTTTTCTTTGTCGTAATCGGCTATCTCATACTGCTCATGTCCATATCGATATGGAAGAGTTTCCTGGTAAAAAACCAGGAGGATTTCATGGTAGCCGGCCGCTCGGTCTCGACGCCCAAACTGGTCGGAACCCTGCTATGCACCTGGATGGGTTCCGGAAGCCTTTTGGCAGGCGCGGGCCTGGCCGCCAACATCGGCTTTTCCGAACTCTGGATGGCGGCGGGAGCGTGGGTCGCGATCGTCATCGTCTTTTTCCTGGCCGCCCGTGTCAGGCGCATCGCCGAGTTTACCGTGCCCGACATTCTGGAGCTCCGCTATAACAAGTGGGCCAGAATTCTCGGAACAATCGTGATTGTCATCGCCTACACGACCATCGTAGGCTATCAGTTTCGTGCGGGGGGCTTTGTACTCGACCTGGTTGCCGGTGTACCGGAATGGCAGGGGGTCTTGCTTACCGCGGGCTTCATCGTCATTTTCACCGCTTTCGCCGGCATGCTCTCCATTGTCTCGGTGGATATCATCAATGGCGCGGTGATCACCGTGGCCGTAATCATTGCCGTACCCCTGGTCTATATCCATATTGGTGGCGCCGAACACCTCACCGCCACCCTGGATCCTTCCTATTTCACCGTATTTGGCAACAATAATTTCTGGTGGGCAATGGGGATTTTCCTCCCGACGTTTTTCCTGCTTCTGGGTGAATCCAACATGTACCAGAAGTTTTTCTCGGCACGCAATGAGAAGTCAGCAAAATCAGCGGTGATGTGGTGGGTTGTCGGAACCATCATCGTGGAAACCGCCCTGGCATCGCTGGCCATTTTCGCATTCAGCCACTTCAACGCGCTGCCTGCCGCCTCTGAGTTTTTCCTGTCCAGTGGCGACTCGGAGCGGATCATTCTCCACACGGCCCGTTACGGAACCGAGGTCGGACTGCCGCTTGTGGTCGGACTCCTGCTCATCATGGCCTCCGTTGCCATCATCACCTCCACCGGAAACAGCTTTCTGCTTACGCCCTCGACAAATCTGACCCGTGACATTTACCAGCGGTTTATCAACCCCTCGGCCGACGGCAAGCTGATTATCGTTGTGCAGCGCTCGATGGTCGTGCTGCTCGGACTGCTGGCCTACCTGCTGCTTACCCAGTTCGAAACCATTCTGGCCATGGCCCTTACGGCGTATACGATGGTCGGAGCCGGACTCACACCCGCCTTGCTGGCCGCTTTTCTGTGGAAACGGGTGACGGTGGCCGGCGGGGTTGCCTCCATCGCTACCGGTATGGGCATCACCCTGTTTATTACCATTGCCAACGCGGTGCTCGTGAATATGACCGGCGAACAACTGCTCAATGAACAATACATTATTTTGCCTGCTGCTTCGGCGTCCATTCTGGTGCTGATTGTAGTCTCACTGCTGACACCACACGATCCACAATCCAAATGGGGACGCTTCTATACGCATGAAACCTCCCTCAAGGAGGCCATGGAAAAGCAGAAAGGCAATCCCTGACCTGCCGAAAACCTTGCATTCACCGTCATAGGTCACGTATTTTACCGGTACGGTATATCATTGATCCGGCCGTAAATCCCCGTAACTTGGGTACGTATTCCCGCATCTTGCGCCATCTGAGTCCGGCATGTAAACAATATGGCCGGAACGCATTGGCGATACCGCCGGATTCCGCCCATACCGGGTCATCGGTCCGCGGCCATTACAGATTCCATTAGATCTACATAACCCCATGCGCATCCTTCGTATTGCCCTGTTCATACTGATACCCGTCATACTGCTGATCATTTCGTCCAGCTGGATCATGGAGTGGCTCTGGCTGCGGGAGCTCGGGTATTCCGAGGTCTTCCGGGTCCTTAAAGGAACCCGGATCCTCCTGTTCTTCGCCGCGTTTCTGCTGGCCGCCGTGTATCTGGTGATCAACTTCCGCTACCTGGCCCGAAAACTGGGCGATTCCCGGTTTCTCGGTACCATCATCGCAGGCCTCAATCTCGCCATTCCCGCTCAGCGGCAACAGAAATGGATACGTAACGCCGCAACTGTTCTGGCCCTGTTTATCGCTTTAATTTTCGCTCTTGCGTTCATGTTCCGCTGGGACGATGCGCTTCGCTTCCTCTGGACCCAGCCGTTCGGCTCCGTTGATCCGGTTTTCGGCAGGGACATCAGCTTCTACATGTTTCAGCTTCCCCTGCTCTCACTGCTGCAGGGATCGATTACGGCTCTCACGTTCATCACAACACTGCTGCTTGCCGTAGCCTATTTTGCAACCGATATGGTGAGCGCCCGCCCCAACGAAGGCCTGCGCGCCGAGCCCGGAGTTCTGGGCCACATTAAAGTCAATCTCGGACTGTGGCTGCTCTCCCTTTCCGCGAGCTTCTATCTTTCACGCTACGAACTGCTCTTCCGGGAGGACGGGGTCGTCTTCGGAGCCGGATACACGCATCTGGCCATCGAGCTTCCCGCCCTCTGGATCGCGACGATACTGACCATCCTGCTTGCGCTGCTGGTATTGCTGAGCCGATGGGTTCGTATGACCAAAGTCATCGCCGGAACCGCCATCCTGCTGGTTCTGGTACTCATCGGAGGACGCCTGGTTCTGCCTTCCGCCGTACAGCAGTTACGCGTTAACCCCAACGAACTGGAGATCGAGCGCCCGTACATCGAGAAGAATATCGAAATGACCCGCCTGGCTTTTGGGCTCGACCGCATTCGCGAAGTCGACTACCCCGCAGACGATACGCTGCGTGCCGGCGATATCCGTCAGAATCAAACGCTTATCGAAAACATCCGGCTTTGGGATCCGCGCCTGCTTATTCAGACATACCGACAGTTGCAGGAGATCCGGCCCTACTACCAGTTTAATACGATCGGTATCGACCGCTATATCATCGACGGACAAAAGCAACAGGTGATGCTGGCCGGACGGGAACTGGCCCCGCAACTTCCCGACGGATCCAATACGTGGGTCAACCGCCACTTGCAGTATACACACGGCTACGGTGTGGCGATGAGCCCGGTTACCCGCGCCAATCGGCAGGGCGAACCCCTCATGCTGGCCCGTGACCTTCCGCCGGTGACCCATCCCGACATCCCCATCGACAACCCCGCCATCTACTACGGCAAGCAGAGCGAAGGGTATGTGATCGTCAACTCCGGAACCGAGGAGCTCCATTACCCCGCCGGAGCCGGCAATGTCTATCACCATTATGAAGGCACAGGAGGCATTCCGTTCCGCTCCTGGTTCTACCGGCTTTTATTTGCATGGGAGCTGGGCGACATCAATATCCTGCTCTCCGACTACATCCACCCGGAAAGCCGCCTGCAGATTTGGCGGAGCGTTCAGGATCGTATCGAACGCATCACCCCGTTTCTGACACTTGACGAAGACCCGTATCTGGTGGTGTACGACGGGCGGCTGGTCTGGATCCAGGATGCCTACACCACATCCTCCAAATTCCCCTATTCCGAACCTTTCGGAAGAATCAACTACATCCGCAACCCGGTCAAGATCGTGGTCGACGCCTACGACGGTACCGTCGATTATTATGTAATTGACGAACAGGATCCCGTCATCGCCGTCTATATGGCGATCTTTCCCGACCTGTTCCAGCGGGCCGACAGCATCCCGCCGGGCCTGGATAACCATTTCCGCTACCCGGTCAATTTGTTTGAAGTGCAGATGGAGCAGTACAGCCGCTATCACATGACCAACCCGCGGGTTTTTTATAATGACGAGGATCGCTGGCGCAGGCCGTTTGAACAGTACGGAGGGCGACGGCTTCTCATGGAGCCCTATTACGTTCTGGGACGGTTGCCGGGTGAAGAGAACGAAGAGCTGGAGTTCAAGCTGATCAGCCCGTTTACCCCGGAGGGCAGAAACAACATGATCGCCTGGATGGCGGCCCGATCGGATCCCGAGCATTACGGCGAATTGGTGACGTACCGGTTGCCGAAAGACCGCCTGATTTACGGCCCGGCCCAGATCGAATCGCGGATCGACCAGGATCCCGAGATCTCCCGGCAACTCGCCTTGTGGGATCAGCGCGGCTCCCGGGTGATTCGCGGCAACCTGCTTGTGGTTCCGGTTGCCAACTCGTTCATGTACGTGGAGCCCGTATTTCTGCTCGCCGACCGGGACGACATCCCGCAATTGCAACGGGTTATCGTTGCCATCGGGGACGATATTTCCATGCAACCCACCATCGAAGCCGCCCTTGTGGATCTTTTTGGTGATGAAGCCGACTTCCTGGGTCCGTCAATCGCCCCGGAAACCATTCCGGATGAAGAGGCGCTGATTGCCGAGATGGAAGAGCCGCTCCCTGTACAGGACCAGGCCCGGATGGTGAGTGTGGATCAGTTTGACCGGCTCCGGTCGCTGTGGCGTGATATGCGCCAGGCCATGCAGGACGGCAACTGGTCGCGTTACGGTGAATTGATGGAAGAGATGGAGGAGCTGCTGGATACGGATTGACGACACGTAGAACAGGTTTTCGGCCTTTCTTTTACTTCCGGGCAATAACTCGAATCACACTTGCCGGACCGTTGTGGTATCGTCCTTCATTCAGCGTAACCTCCCGCTTTTCAAGCAGCCTGACATCCATACCGTCGAGCCACGCCGCCACCTGGTCTTTTGTATAGAGCAGTTCGTCATTTTGAGGCCCACCAGATGATCTCCCCAGCTGATCCTTTTCGTACAACTCCATAAGCAGCAATCCACCGGGTTTGAGACTATTGATCATTTTCCAAACGGACCGTGCCTGATCTTCGGGTTGCTGATGAAAAAATATCACGCCACAAACATCAAACCGATCATTCCTGGTATCCCAACCCTCAAAAGGTGTGACATGATAGCGAATATCAACTCCATGCTTCGCCGCCAATCTATCTGCCTTTTCCTTACCGGAGCGACTCCAGTCGACAGCATCCACCTGCCATCCGTTTCTTGCCGCATATACCGCATTCCGACCTTCACCCTCTCCCGGTAACAGCAACATACCCGGAGTCAGGGTATCCAACTGCTCCCGGAAAAACCGGTTGGGTTCTTCGCCATATGCATACGTTTCTTCCAGAAATCGCTCATCCCAAAACTCTCTCATCTTGCTGCTCCTGTTTGGCTCACTGACTGAGGCTGGTTATCACTAAATACAAATATAGATATTTATATGTAACAACAATGCAAGCGCATAATCGTTCAGCGGTTCATCTTTGAAAACCCGGCTTCACAATCTAACTCAACCATGCGGGGATTTTGAGCGAATAGCCGGTGAGATTGAAAATAGCAGAAACTCCGGGACAAGCGGAGCCTCCGCGTCCCGGTTAACACACATTGTTTCTGCCTTTCAGTTAAGTGAGGATTCAATGGGGTTATTGCGAAAACTATTTAATCAGTGTCATACGTCGCGATAGCACCTCATCACCAATATTCAGTCGATAAAGATAAACTCCGCTGCTCAGATGGGACGCATCCCAGCTTATTCTGTGCGTCCCCGGATCCTGATGTCGATTCACCAGTACATCCACCCGGCGGCCCAGCATATCAAACACCTCCAGGGTGACTTCTCCGGCTTCCGGGAGATCATAACGAATTACCGTAACCGGGTTAAACGGATTGGGATAGTTTTGTCGAAGACTGAGCTTTTCCGGTATCTCGGCACGTCCCGGTTCATCGATGGAAGTAATCAAATTATCCGAAGACTGAACTCCGGTTCTGCGATTGTTCCCTTTATCGGTAGCCCATAAAGGAGAGTGGGCTACCGCAGATACAGTAGCCTGCCCCTGTTCTTTTTCTACTGACTCCGGAATTTGAACCCTGATCACAGGCCCGCTTTCGCTTCCGATGTAAACTGCGCCGTTGGCATATAGAATGGATTCCGACGGATTTTCAGTAAAGGAAAACTGCCAATCGATTGTTCCGTCATTCTGATCGACAGCATAAACCTCGCCCTGACTGTCAACAACAAAAACTTTACCATCACCCAGCGCTGCTGTCGATACAACTGGATTTTGCAGCATTACCTGCCAGAGCTCTTCACCCGTTTCGCCATCAAGACTATACAGAATACCGTTTTCATCGGCCAGGTATAAACGGTTATAGGCATCAATTACCGGAGAAGATGAAAGGCCCTCATCAAATTCCTGACTCCAACCTTCCACCATCCCCTGATGGTCAAAGAACAGCTGTATCAAATTCTGACCGGTCACGGCATACGCGACACCCGGCACTCCCAACGAAAGGCCGGCGGTGACCGTATCGTCCAGGCTGTACTCCCAGATTTGGGGTGGATCTTCTTCTGACTCAAGATCAAAACCGTATATCGTGCCATCAGAAGAAACAACCAGCATAATCCTGTCGGCACTTACGACCGGAGATTTTCGCACGGGTGCATCCGCAAAAAAGCTCCATACAGTAGAGCCAATGTAACGATCAAGTGCCAGCACATTTCTGTTTTCAATCCCTGCAATGACCAGGCCGCTCAGCTCATCAACTACAGGGGTTGTGCTTACGGCTCCACCGGTGGCAGTATTCCACATTGGAGCTCCGTTTTTATTAAAGGAATACAACCAGTTGTCACCAATCATGCTGAGCCCAGCAACCGACGATCCGTCCCAGGTCTTCTCGATGACCGTCAGGTCCATGTCGTCCATCGGTTGAAACTGAAATGTGTGTGACCAAATTCCGGGTCCCGTTTCATTTTGTGCCTGCACCCTCCAGAAATATTCCTGCTCGGATTCCAGTGAAACGTCAATCGTGACAGACAAGCCGTCCACAATGGTATCGGCCAGCACCTGTTCGAACTGATCATCATCGGCCAATTGTACCCTGAATGTTTCGGCCGGTTGCATCGGGACCATGTGTGGATGTGCAATAAGTTCCTGCCAGCGAAACATAACCGGTTGTGGTACACTGCTTCCATGATTGGCAGGTTGTGTTAGACGGGGTGCCGGTGGTGACCCGTCCACCAATCCGCTCGGACGCACATCATCAACACCTTCGACCCATTCAAAATAGGAACCAAAATCAATTTCGTAGATATGGGTCTCTTCAAACCAGAAAGTGTTCAAATCCGGCGATTCCGAAAATAATAGCGCTACGCCGTAGAGATCCCGGTTCCCGCTAAGCTTGACCTCCTCCAGATATTGCAGGTTTGTCACCCCGCTTAAATTTTCCGTGATATACTCCGGATCGTTGGATATTTGATTTCCGGATAAGTCCAGCTGCTTTAAATACTGTAATACCTCGATTGACTCAGTATACAACCGGTCAAACCAACTTACGCCATCCCCATTCAGGTTATTGTTCGAGAGCTGGATACCTGTAACACGCCATTCATCATCAAACTCTTCAAGTGCAATGCCATACCACTGGCTAACCGGATCATCAAGCCATCCGGACTGTTCATTCCAGTTTTCACCATCCAATTGTTCATATAAAGCAACCAGTGCGAGGGAGTCCTGCTCTGAAATCGTTTGTGCCCAACTTGTCGCCGAAGTCACTGTCAAAAAAACCAACAGGATTAGTGACGTCCGGGCCACTTTGCTGCATTTCCACAAAAAGATGGAAATTTTCGACGGTTTCTGAATCATCCGGTATTCCGGCTGGTTACCTGCTTCCCCAGGTATTCACTCTCGGCGTTTCTACTTTTCCCTTTAACGCCATCATGCACAAAACATCTACCTGTATACCGGTTGACTTCTCTTTGATACTGGTAGATGCCTAGATTCCAAACGTAACCGGTGTGCTTAACATCCCAAAGCATCGACTCTCTTACTCATCAATGGGAGTTTCAGCAACCATCGTGTACTATAATCGTTGGTCCATGTAGTACAGCAATCCAGTCGGCTTGTTATTATGATTGTACATTTAATGACTTGCAAAATCAAATTTTTCAACCTAAAAGGGATAATCCCTTACGAAACCGTATCCTGTATAAAGCTCATTGTATGCTCCAAAACAGTATCCGCATAATAGGGATGATATATTTGTCAACACCATACTCGCTTCAACGTTGTTCCTTTATTTTCCTTACACCCTGGGACAGTATCCCACCCAGAAATAGCAATATGGCAGCAACGTTTCCGTACGCACCGGCAGATCTAAGCTCCGGCAGCCAAAATATGTCACCGATCACACGGGCCAGTAAAAACAGGTTGAGGAGCGCATACGGCAGATAAAAATACCGGCTCCAGGGTACGATGAGCCCGGTAAGGGCGGGAATGATCACGGCGGCATGGGCGAAAATCATGCTGAAAACAAATCCGACAAAATAGAGATGCAAAATGGCATCGTAAATCGGGCCGGCCCACGGCAGACCGTAGATGAGTCCGAAGATGCCGGCGAGGATGATCCAGCCGTAGGCGGTCAGCATGTTCAGTGCGCTGAAACGCGTCCATTCCACCGTGCGGATGGTCCGGCGCGCGATATCGTATTTCAGCAGCCATCCGGCCATCACAATCAGGAGGATTCCGGAGGCGATCCAGGCGGTGTAACGCGTGATATGAACCAGGGCCAGCGTACCCATCCACAGAAAAATGAGGCCTGTAAAAATCCACTGTGCTTTTTCGGGAGGGCGCATCAGCCGGTTCAGTTCCAGGCGCTCGCCGAAAATCGTGAGTACCGGAAATGCGATCCACCATCCGACCAGTTCGGGAATGGAAAGTCCAAGTGCAAAACCGGCGTTTCCAATCAGTAACGAAATGCCGCCCAGCAACATGATCATATGCCAGGTGGACGGATGCTGTCGCCATAGCAGAAAAAGAACCGCCACCAGCAGGAAGGAGCCGGTCAGCAGAAAGAGGCTGCTCCAGAGGATATGGCCCGCGATGAACAGCCCGGTTGAGAGCACAAATGAGATTGGTGCCGCGTATGTCCATTTGCGTTCCATCGCAGCCGCCCGCTCCAGCGATATCAGTGCCGCGAGAAATCCGTTGATCATGAGCGGACCGTGTGCCGGGCCGGTGAGGACGGGAGGTTGGGGGACAGGGAGTCCGAACAGCATCAGGCCGCTATAGAGGCCGGAGAGGAGTCCCGCCGCCGCGCCGGCCATCAGCAAACCGAAGAGCAGATTGGTATAGGCCGGTTTCATAATTTTTTTTCGGATGTAGTTGAACTGCACACAGCCGCTGCAACGAAGTCACGTTGCAAGACCGGGATGCGGCAGAATGAAGCACAAATTGGTAGTTGAGGCGAACAGAAAATAATGGCAATGACGAGAACAGACTGGTCAGGCCTGCTTTCGAAACAGGGTGATGTGCTCGGCGATCATGTCCACACTCCAGGGCGGATTGTTGGAAAAAATCACTTCGGATGTTTCCGTGCCGGGCACTTTCGCGACGGCGACCACAATTTGCTGTTCAATAAAACGACGGAGTGGACATCCCGGGGTTGTAGTATTGTAACTGACGGTCAGAACACCGTCATCAAGCCGGATGTCATACAGGAGTCCCAGATCCACAATGTTGATTCCGATTTCCGGATCGATGATTTCGCGCAGGCGTCCGGCCACAATTTTGCGGATTTCCGCAATGTGAGCTGTTCCGGAGTTGAGTGCTGCTCCGGATTTGTGTAAAGTGCCGGAATTGTGCGACCTGCCAGAATTACGTGCTGTGCCTGAATTGCGCTCTATACCTGAATCATACTCAGAAGTAACATGATTTTCCTGATTCAGGGTAATTGGCTCACTCATTCTGTTGACCGATTACGCTGTTTTTCCGATGCGAATCCGGCAATATCCCGGTTCATTGTCGAGATACTCCCAGCTGAATCCATTTCCCCGGCGGATTTCGATCTGCTGTTTCAGCGGCTTGGGGTCGAAGGTGTTAATCAGTACAAATGAATCACCCGCCTCCAGCGCATCGAAAGCTCCGAAAATGTTTTGAAACTTCTCTTCGCATTCCATTTGACGAACATCCAGTTCCTTATCTGCTGCAATCATATCGCTAATATTTAAAAATTGGTCGGTTTCCTGCCTCGGTTTTCCTGATGGTGTTCATGGCAGGTTCTGCTTTAGAAAAATAATGTTTTGACAATATAGGACAAGTTAGTCTTAAATAATAAGCCTCGAGCATTCTCCCAAACAGTCCGGGTACTAATCTCCGGTAACTTCGCTCACTTGAATGAAAATCAACTGTCGTACAACTCCGGAAGGGCAATCCGCAGGTCGAGTTCGTTGATGCGGCGTGCGGTCTCTCCAAGGGTCCGGGACTGAAAGGTCTTGTACAGATCCTCCCGGATCTCCGCCCACTCGTCGTGAACCGGACACGGTTTTTCGCTTCCACATCCGGGCATTCCCAGCAGACACTCGGTAAACACTTTCATTCCGTCAATGGCGATGATAATATCCAGCAGGGTAATCTCCTCGGCATCGCGCTTCAACGCCACGCCACCTTTGGGGCCTTTCATGGAGGTCAGAATTCCGGCCGATGTCAGCTGCTGGAGAATTTTCGTGAGAAAATGAAAGGAGATGCGCAGATTGTCGCTCATCCTCCCGATGGAGACATAACCTGTTTTCCCGTCCAGCTCCCGGGCGATGTGAAGAGATGCCAGAATCCCATAAGTGCAGGCTTTGGAAAGTACCATAATGACAAGATCCGATCGTTCTAAGCGATAATTGTGCCATAATAAGCCAATTTACTCTTCAATAAAAGTCCTTCATGCCGGAGAGTGCCGCCGAATGGAAACCTCGTAACAGAAAACCCGACAGTTCGTTCTGAAGCCTGTCAAATAGCATGGGGCGCATTGACGCCCATATTTCATTAGTCGTTTTTAATAATAACAGGATAGCCCTATCTTGCTATTACTGTGAGCATCTGTCTGAGACTGACCCGGCGACTCGTTGCCAACATCACGCCTGTCACACGCATTTACCCCGATGAGTTCCTGCAATATCCAACCCACGGATCACACTGTTCAGGGTATTTCCGCAATGGAAGTGTTAAGCCGTCAGCAGAAGACCCTGGCTACACTTGCCGAGTTTTTTTTACGAAATGAAAAAACAGAACGGCTATACGGCACTCTGTCGGAGCTCATCAGGGAAGTGCTTCAGGTTGACGGCTGCCTGATTCTGGAAAATCCGCCCGAAACCGATTCCTGGCAGCTTTTTTCCGCATGCGGTTTTTGTGATCTGAACCAGCTGGAATCCACCAACTGGATTGAGAACGAGCAGCTTCAGGCGACACTCGAGCAGACCGGCGTAATTGCTGTTGCCGATTATGAGACATCCACCCGTTTCTCGCCACTCGACCGCAAATGCTTTCGGGAGTTCCGGTCGGGGATGAGCATCCGAATCCATGGCGAGTCGCAATCGCGCGGAATCCTTGCCGTTTACGACCGCTCACCCAGGGAGTTCAAACGGCAGGAGATAGATTTTCTGAAAACCATCTCAGATATGCTCGCCGGAGCCCTTTCCCGGGCTGCCAAAGACCGTGAACTGAAGAAGAGCGAGGCGCGGGCAAAAGCCATTCTGGATACCGCCGTGGATGGAATCATCACCACCGACGAACGAGGGCGAATCACCCTGGTCAACCAGGCCACGCTGGAAATTTTCGGCTACAGGCAGGAGGAGATGATTGGAAACAGCATCAACATGCTGATGCCCGATGACTACAGCCGGGAACATGACCGGCACATGTCCCGTTATCAATCCACCGGCATAAAAAAAATTATCGGAAGCGGCAGAGAAGTGGCCGGCATCCGTAAAGACGGTTCCACGTTCCCGTTGTATCTGGCTGTTAGCGAGTTTTATACGGACGGACACCGGCAGTTTACGGGTATTGTTCGGGATATTACCGATCAACGCAGGCTGGAACAGGAAGTTCTCAAAACGAGCGATCATGAACGCAGGCGCATCGGACAGGATCTTCATGACGGATTGGGCCAGATGCTGACCGGCATCGGACTGATGAGCCGAAGCCTGATAACAACGCTTCAAAAGGAGAACTCGTCGGCTATCCGACAGGCTGAAGAGATCACACAATTGATCCGGGAGGCGGATGAATACGCCCGCAACCTCTCCAGGGGATTGCTGCCGGTAGATTTCGAGGTACGTGGACTGGTGACATCCCTGGAACGGCTGGCGGCCAATGCCGAGCGGCTCTTTGGCATTAAATGCACCTTCCGGGAATCCACTCCGCCGGTATTCCATGAAAACTCTGTGGTGGAGCACCTGTTCCGTATCGCGCAGGAAGCCATCAGCAACGCGGTCAAACACGGCCTGGCCGACACTGTTTCCCTAGAGCTTGAATCCAATGAAGAGTATGCCACACTGCGAGTTACCGACAACGGAAAAGGCTTTTCGGATGACTGGCGCAGGAAAAAGGGATCCGGTTTGGATATCATGCAGTTCCGGGCACAGCTGATTGGCGCGAAACTGGAAGTACAGAGCCGGAGCGACGGAGGAGTTACATTGATCTGCATGCTTTCCCGCTCTGTTTCCATGTATCAATTCGACACCGAACTCCGGTAGCATCAACCCTCAGCCGACATCTGCCATGACCTTTAAGATAATAATTGTGGAAGACCACCCCCTGATGCAAAAAGGGATGGAAATGACCCTGCAGGCAGAGGCCGACTTCGAGGTCGTCGGTATCGCTTCATCGGCTGAAGAAGCCATCGGGATGGTGGAGGAAAAACGCCCGGATCTGGCCATAATTGACATATCCCTGCCGGGGATGAGCGGGCTGGAGCTGATCCGAAACCTGCGGTCACAATTCACCGGCCTCAAAGCGCTGGTGGTATCCCGCCACGAAGAAGAACTTTTTGCCGAACGCGCCATCCGGGCAGGAGCGCAAGGTTACATGATGAAAATGCATGCCGGCGATCAGGTCGTCGAAGCCGTTCGCCGCATCGCCGACGGGGGACTGTATTTGAGTGAAAAAATCAGCAACAGACTGCTGATGGGATTGTCGCTTGGACACGACGCTTCCAGCGCATCTCCATCGGATGCGTTAAGCGACCGGGAACTCCAGGTATTTCGACTGATCGGAGAGGGCAAATCCACCAGGACAATTGCCGAGCGGATGCACATTTCCACCAAAACAGTGGATACCTATAAAACCAGAATCCGCGAAAAGCTGCATATCAACGACCGATCAACCCTGTTGCAGCAAGCCGTTCAGTGGGTGAAAGAGTTGTAAGGAATTTCCCTACATGCATCGTAGGGTTAGTTCCTATTGAAACTTCAGGAGAATGCCTATTACAACTTGGCGGGCTGCAATATACCTTGAATACAGTCTGACGGGGAAGGATGCGTACTGCCATTAAACGCCTTCCCGGGTTTCTGTTGGGTTGTCAGATCTCCACTTTTTTCAATTAACGAAAACTTGAATGTCATGAAACTATTGCTACTTCTTCTGCTTGCTCTCACTTTTTCCGCGTCCGGAGTAATAGCCCAGAATATGGGTCCGCTCCAATACTACACACCCAATGACCGTACCGGGGTCAATCAGTTTGAATCTCCGGCCGAAACAGATGTAGAATTTGACGGGCTGCGCGTCCGGATAGGCGGTGCCAACACTTTGCAGTTCCAGGCGCTCACCCAAAGCGGCGCGTCCGATGAGCTGGTGGACCTGGGATCCAACTTTAATCTTGCCACATCCAACCTGGACATTGATGTGCAGCTGCACAACGGTGTTCGGATGCATCTGCGCACGTATCTCTCCTCGCGCCATCACTCAGAAGCCTGGGTTAAAGGCGGTTACCTGCAGATAGACCGGCTCGACTTCATCCAGGAAGGATTCCTTTCTGATTTGATGGATAAAGTCACTGTCAGGGTCGGGCACATGCAAATCAATTACGGTGATTCCCACTTCCGCAGAACCGATAACGGTGCCGCCATTCACAATCCCTTTGTGGGCAATTACATCATGGATTCTTTCACAACGGAAGTCGGTGGTGAAATTTACTACCGCGACCGCGGGTTTATTGGTATGATCGGTGTTACCAACGGGAAACTGAACCAAAGCACCGTGAAGTCCGATATTGAAACGAACCCTTCACTGGTCGGTAAACTCGGCTTTGACCGTCAGATCGACACGGACTTGCGGGTTCGCCTCACCGGCTCCATCTATCACACTTCCCAGGCCGAGCGAATTTACCTCTATGCCGGCGACCGCGCAGGAAGCCGTTACTACAACGTCATCGAAGGTCCGGATAATGATTACACCGGCCGTCTTGATCCCGGCTATGCTCTTTCCGGTTTTGCACCCGGCGGACCGCTTGGCGGCGAAATGACCGCTATAATGATCAACCCCTTCGTCAAGTACAGAGGACTGGAATTCTTCGGCAAGTTCGAGAACATTTCGGGTAAACGGGAAACAGAAGCCGATACACGAACTTTCAATCAGTATGGCGCCGAGCTGCTCTACCGCTTTGGTCCCACCGAAGAGTTCTATCTGGGTGGGCGCTACAACCTGGTCACCGGAGAAATGGCTAACGGTGACGATATCGAAATCAGCCGTATCAACATCGGTGGCGGCTGGTTCATGACCAACAACATCCTCGCCAAACTTGAATACGTCAATCAGCAGTACGACGGGTTCAGCTTCGGTCCGCGCCAGGATGCAGAATTCAGCGGCGTAATGCTCGAAGCTGTCATCAGCTTCTAACTGGAATTATCTGCTTTGAAACAGGAAAGAGTACGGAACGGGATTTCCCCTCCAACTCTTTCCTGTTTTATCTACCTGCAACAACTTTAATACGACTACGCATTTCTCATTTCAGAACACTCTTTGCCATGAACACTTCAGCCCGATACCGCTTCTCTTTGACCGGCCTCCTGATCATCGTCACCGGACTTCTTTCCCCGTCTATGGCTCAAACGTTTACCGTCTCCGATGCGTCGTCCATGACGATCTTCGGCTCTGCCAATGTCACAGACTGGGAGGCAGAAGTCACCTCCATCACGGGTCACATCACCGTAACCATCCCGGAAAACGCGGACTGGTCGGATGCGCAAGCCTCCTGGTTCGATGAGGTGGACATTCGTATTCCGGTCGGGGATATCGACGCCGACTCCCGGCGTATGAACAGAAACATGCACGATTACCTGAAAGAAGACGATTATCCTGAAATCACCTACCGCCTTGTTCAGGCAAAAGAGCTGGTCGTCCTCGATAATCCCGGATTCAAGCTCACCGTACTGGGGACCGTATCGGCCGCCGGCGAATCGGTTGAGCTGGAACATGATGTGGTAATCACGCCCAACCAGAACGGGGGGTTTACCGTTACCGGATCGCAGGATCTTAAGATGACCGATTTCGGCATTGATCCACCGACCGCAGTGCTTGGCTCCATCCGCTCGCGGGACGAGATGACCATAGAGTTTGAACTTGTACTCGAATAATCTGACGGATTATGAGTCTATCCAGCCGCATATCCCACCTTGTGATTGCAGTGTCATGCTTTGTGCTGATATCCGGGTTTTCATACGATGCAAGAGGGCTGGCCCAATCCCAAATACATTTCGACACACATGTAAGCAGCCGGCTCTGGATTGAGGGCTCCTCTTCTGTGCACCGGTTCGACTGTGTCGCCAGATCCATACAGGGTACCGCCTACATGGAAGCCGAGGAAGAGCAGAACCCGTCGGATCCATCACTTCCGGATCTCCCCGACAACCGGGATCACGATGGCAGCGCTCCGGCCGGACCCGCAGCTGAATCCGGCGTCGTAATCAATCCGTCACATACCGGTTCCGCAACCCGAAACGACGCGGCTCCAAATGCCGCCAGGCTGCATGTTAACCTGAAAATTCCTATAGAAAGTTTTGATTGCGGCCATTCCCGCATGAACCGCGATATGTACGAAGCCCTGAGATCGGACACCTACGATTACATCACATTCGAATTTGAGCAGGCGGAACCCATTGAAAAGGGGTCGGCGATGCCCGACTCTCTTTTTGACGGCGGCTATAGCCCGTTCATGATCAACGGCGTATTAAATGTGGCCGGTGTAGACCGGCAGGTCTCTCTTGTCACACAAGGCCGAAAAGAGGAAGAGGGCAGGTATCGGGTCAGGGGACACAAAGAGATCTCCATGCCCGATTTCGACATAGAACCCCCTACCGCACTTCGGGGGCTAATCAGGGCCCGTGAAGACCTAACCGTGTTTTTTGACCTTCTCGTGCTTCAGGAGCCGGAAAGCACCGCTTCACATTAGTATAACATTTCACCCGTATTTTCAACATGATAATGACTCCGACACAAACGGTTGTCACGTTGAAATAACACCCCGGAAAACAGTTCGCATGTCCATGAAATGAAACATGCAATCACCAACATATTAAATGAAGCCAGTCGGGCTCCCTCGGTGCTGAACACCCAGCCCTGGAAATTCAGGGTTTGCGGAAACACCATCGAAGTGTACCTGGAAAAAAAACCGGAACTGGCCGGCATCGACCCCTTTGGCCGCCTGCAACTCGCCAGCTGCGGCATGCTGGTCTCCCATCTTGCCGAAGCTGTTATCAGTAACGACTGGGTTCCGAAATTTGACTTTTTTCCCCGTTTCGAGGAAGAGAATCTGGTCGCCTATGTGGAGTTGTCCAGAAACAAAAAAAATGGCTTGCCGCAACACGGATCCGAACCGGAGAGCACAAATCATCCGGATCCCGATACCTGCATCAAGAAAATCCAGAAGGATTTAACCTCAATAGCTACCTCCGCAGAGTCGGAATTACTGGTTCACGACGACGGACCGGATCGCAAATTTCAAAATTATTTCACGGAAAGCTGCGGCAGGAAATTGGATAGCGAATACCATCGCAAAAACCTGAACCTGTTGCTTCGGGCACATCCGGTGGAAAATGACACGATATTTGAAGATGAAGTACTCTTCTCCGATCGTTTCTTCACTAAAAATCATGAGCCGGATCCGGCCACGCCGCTGCCATTTGACCTTGAAAACCGTTTTTTGATCCTTGCTACCAAAACAGACAGCCGGTACAACTGGATTCGGGCGGGCGATATTCTCGGGAAGATGATGATTCATCTCAGAAACTGTGACCGGGTCGGGTTGATGGCGTTGCCGGTAATCAGCTCCAACTGTTGCCGCAAGTGGCTCAGAGAGGAGCTGAACCTTTCGGTGTTTCCTCAATTTGTGTTGAAAATGCTGACGGTTAAACCCCGCGAGCACATCCGCAAGCGCCCCCTCCAGGAGCTGATGAAGTACGGCTTGCTTTGATTTGACTTTACCCGGAGCGGCTGCCTGCAAACACGGCTCCACTGTTCACCGCATCCCCCCGGTTGTCCCCGGCCTCGCACCTTGGGAAGCCGAATCTTCACGCCATCACTTCTCTCTCGTCCCTGTATCCGGCCTCCTTCTCTTTGGATTCGGCAAACCGATGCATCCCTGTCTTTTTCGCCCGTTACGGATTTATATCCATGCCGATTTTGTTAACAGGTTTGAAGCCTTACATCTACCAGAAGCCCCGGCTCTGCAATTGGTATGACTCACGAAGAATCTGATTTAGACCCTTCAAACTATTTCGAAACACGAAACATGGCACCACATAAAATCGTGCATAGCAGCCGCCTGTTCCTTATGGCGTTACTTGTTCCTCTTTTTTTCCATTCCTGTACAAGTGACACGAATAACAGCATCGGAGAGGCTCGACCCGCTTCCATCACCACAGCAACCGCAGAATATCGAGATCTGTCGCACACATTCAGAGCCTCCTCTGAAGTAGTGCCCTATCAACGAATTTACGTTGCATCCCAAGTTTCTGGCCTGGTGAATGAGGTCCATTTTGAGGAGGGAGACCGGGTGCAAAAAGGTGACGTTATGGCACGTATCGACACCCGGCTGCAGCAGAATGAACTTCGCAGGGCGGAGGTGACCCTTGACGAAGCGCGTGATCAATACGAGCGCTCCCGGCGATTGTTTGAGCGGGAAGCGATCAGCGAAGCCGAATATCTGTCGGACCGGCGCAATTACGAACTTGCCCGAAACGATGTCGAGCGCCTGGAGCTGCTCATTGACTATGGCCGCATCACCGCGCCCGGAGATGCCGTTGTCACCTCCCGCCTGGTGGAAAACGGAAACAGTGTTTCGGAAAACGAACGCCTGTTTGAGATCGCGGATTTGAACAACCTGGTGATACGTCCCGGCGTATCGGAAATGGATCTGAAGGGGCTTGAAACAGGTCAGAGTGTCAATATTATGCTGGATGTTTACCCCGGTCATGAGTTTGACGGCCGCATACGCAGAATTTACCCGGACATCGATGCCGAGTCCCGGCTGTTTACCGTGGAAGTGCAACTACTTCGGGAGGACGGCGACCCTGTTGTTCGGCCGGGATATCTTGCGCGCATCCCCTTCGTCACGGATCATCAGGAATCGTCACTGGTGGTACCGACCGAAGCCGTAGTTGACCGTAACGGCGAGGATGTGGTCTTCGTCCTTGACGAGGGCGAAGAGATCGTTCACCTGCAAACCGTTGACGTCGGAATACGTCGCGATGGCTATGCGCAGATACTTTCCGGCCTGGAAGAAGGTGATGTTGTTGCCGCCGCCAATATCGATGCCCTGGAAGATGAATTGCCTGTGAGGGTGGTCGGAACCTTTCGACGCCATGGATTTCGGCAGTAAGCCCGTGCGCTGTACGGACGCAACGTCCGGCCCCGTCCCGGAAGGTTTGATTATGACATCCCCGGCCTCCTGGATTCTCTCAACTCCAAAACCGCACTTAAAGATTCTGTTTTGATTTTCGTTTTCAACTCTGCAACATTGATCACAGCAAAACTTATTGTTCATGCCTGAAAACCGCTCATCCTCGCCCGATACCCCTTATGGCGGCATCTCATCGGTTGCCATACGGCGGCCCATCAGTACGCTGGCGATTTCGGCCGTTGTCTTAGTACTCGGCTTGTTGTTCTTCGGTCGCCTGCCGGTTGATTTACTGCCCCAGGTGGATTACCCGCATGTACGGGTGGTCGTGAACTATCCCGGGGTAACTCCGGAAGTGATTGAGGAGCAGGTAACCCGTCCGCTGGAACGCAATCTTGCCGCCACCGAAAACCTGACCGAAATCCACGGTCGGGCATCGGAAGGACGGAGCTATATCGAGATGTTCTTCGAGTACGGCACCGATATTGATCTGGCGCTGCAGGATGCATCGCGTCAGCTTGAACGGGCCCGAACCGAATTGCCCGATGGAATCGATCCGCCGCGAATTATGAAGATGGACCCGTCGCAGGATCCGATTTTTGAGCTCGCCATCAGCTCACCGGTGCGTTCGCCGATCGAAGTGCGCGACTGGGTTGACCAGCAGCTTGCGCCGCAACTGCTTTCCATCCCCGGAGTTGGAACCATCGACATCGCCGGCGGGAAAGAGCGGGAAATCGACGTTGTCGTGGAACCGGAGCGGCTGCGATCCTACGGACTGAACCTGACCGACATCAGCGATTTGCTTCGCGGGCGCAGCGTGGACCGGTCGGCCGGAAACATCACGTCACCGGAATACGACATTATGGCGCGTACCGAAACCCGCTACCGGTCGGCCAATGATGTGGCAAACACCCTTATCCGGTTGGGCGACGCGGGGCACATCCGGCTCTCCGACATTGCAGATGTCAGCGATAGCCACCGCGAGCAGCGGCTTTTTGCACGCCTCAACGGAGAGGATGCCGTGCAAGTTTCCATCATGAAACAACCGCTGGCCAATACATCGGCCACTATCGCGCAGCTGAAATCCCGGCTGAGTGAACTGGAGGAGTCCGGATTCATCACCCCCGACATGGAGTACCGGGTTACACGCGACGAATCGTTTTTCATCAACGCTTCCATTCGCTCAGTCAGTATTGCTGCCATTCTGGGCGGGATTCTCGCGATCACCGTCATCCTCTTTTTCATCGGCAGTTTGCGCCGGTCGCTCATCATCGCGCTGACTCTTCCGATCGCGGTTATCGCAACGTTTTTGCTGATGGCGATTAGTGGCCTTACCCTCAACGTCATGAGCCTCGGCGGACTCGCGCTTGGCGTCGGGCTGCTCATCGACAACGCCATTGTGGTGCTGGAAAATATCTATCGCCGGCAGCACGAGGAGGGGGATTCACCCGATGATGCCGCACATCGAGGGTCCCGGGAGGTGCTTTCGGCCGTCACCGCCGGTACCATGACCAACCTGGCCGCCGTTCTGCCGTTTCTGCTGGTAACCGGCCTGGCGGCGCTTCTGTTCCGGGAGCTGATCCTGACCATCGCGTTCGCCGTTTTGGCTTCGCTGCTCGCCGCGATAACCCTGGTCCCCGCGCTGTCGGCCCGCTTCGGCGGTAGTAACTTGCGCAGCGGGTTGTCGAACTCCCTCCCCATCCGCCTGTTCAACCGTGCTTTTCTCAAGCTGCGCGGCATCTATACCCGTTTCCTTCGCTTTACCATCCGCCGTCGTGGCTGGCTGATCTTCGCCGCCCTGATTCTTTTGGCAGGAAGCATTTACGTCATCCGCGGACTGGGCACGGAGTTTCTTCCACCGGTTGATGACGGGCGCATTACCATGCGTTTTGTGCTGCCGGCGGGAACCTCCATCGAACCGACCAACGAAGCCGCTGATATCATAGAAGAGGCAATCATGGACATGCTACATGTGGAGACGCTTTACATGACCATCGGTGGATATTTCCGCGGTGGCCAGCTTTCCATTCGCGGCGGGATGATCGATCTGGCGGTACAACTGGTGCCGTTATCCGAACGGCGCGGCTACTCGGCGGAGCAATGGGTTTCGGAGTTTTCGGGGAAAACGGGTGATCTCGGCCTGCCGTTTGTCCAGGAGCGTATCCGGGGGCCACGATTGCCGGGCGTTCAAACCGGATTGCTGGATACGGACATCGCTGTTGGTGTGGTCGGACAGGATCTCGATATACTGGAATCCGAGGCCCGGTCGATTTACCGGCAGATTGAGGGGCTCGAAGGAATCGGAAGTATCCAGATTGGACGCGAAGGCCGGATTCCGCAACTGCTCATTCGGGTGGATGAAGATCGTGCAACCAATCACGGTATGAGCGAAGACCAGGTCGCCGGACTAATTCACAATGCCGTAGACGGTGTGGTACCGACCCGGTTTGTTGAAGGCGGATTTGAATACAATGTCAGGGTACGTATGCCGCGCGAGGTTACCGGAACCACGAGCGGGCTTTCGCGCATACCTGTTTTCAATGTCGACGGCCGGTCAATGCCGCTCGGCAGTCTGGCGTCGTTTGAAGAGACCACCGGTCCGGCACACATCGAGCGGTTCAACCAGATCCGTGTGGTCTGGGTTAATACGACCGTTAATATGGATGAAGCCACCATGGGAGAGGTCGCCGAGCGCATCCGGGCAGAACTGCAGGGCTACAATTTACCCGATGGGTACAGCCTCATCTACGGAGGGGATCAGGAGGCCATCGAAGAGGCGTCGCAATCCCTTCAGCTCGCCATATTGCTGGCCATTTTCTTTGTATTTGTTGTGATGGCGGTTCAGTACGAGAAGCTGTCCAGTCCGCTGGTAATTCTCACCTCACTGCCGTTCGCTCTGATTGGCGTGGCCCTGATGCTATGGCTGACCGGATTGACGCTGAGCGCTCCGGTGCTGCTCGGCATCATTTTCCTGGTCGGTATCATCGTCAATAACGCCATCCTGATGGTCGAGTTCATCGAAGCAAACCGTGAGGAGACCGGTGTAATCGAGGCGGTGATCAATGCCGGCGAGGTACGTTTTCGTCCGATACTGATGACCACCCTCACCACCATGTTCGGCATGCTTCCGCTGGCGCTTGGAATCGGTGAGGGATCCGAACTGCTTCAGCCGCTGGCGCTGACGGTCATCGGCGGGCTGCTCGTCGGAAGCCTGCTCACTCTGATCCTGCTGCCGGGAGTGTATGTTATTATTTCGGATCTTCGTTCGCGATTCGGACATTCTTCCTGAAGCCAGTCCGCTCGAACAGCCTGCCCGGGAAACTCTTCATGACCTGCAAGTCCATAACTGTATCCGTTTCACAGGAACCATGCCGCTTTGAACCATTTCCCGTCTGGTTTACAGCTATCCGATTTCTTTCATCAAACCGGCATTACATTTGTGGCTGTACCATACCCGCCACTTACAACGATTATCAATCGCTTTATGAAATCCGTTTCCTTCGTACCCGCGCTGTGCTTTTTCCTTTTGATACTGACGAAACCGGCATGGTCATATCACGGAGAAACCGAAAAGGGAGAGCGCTTTCCTTTTTCCACCGACAGTACACACATTACGATCTGGAATGGCGAGAGCTATACGCCGCTTTTCATCAAGGGAATCAATCTCGGTGTTGCCGTGCCCGGAACCTTTCCGGGTCAGCTTGCCGCCACCCGCCAGGATTACCGAAAGTGGTTCCGGCAGATCCGCGATGCGGGGTTCAATACCCTGCGGATATACACTCTTCATTTTCCAAGGTTCTACGAAGAACTGAAGGTTTTCAATGAGGCCAATCCGAACCATCCGCTGCTGCTGTTTCAGGGCGTATGGCTGGAAGAGGAGGTGGCCGGCTACAATAATGACCTTTATACTCTAACCGACCGGTTTGACGGGGAGATTCGTGAAAACATCCGCAGCGTACATGGTGATACGGTGATCGCGGAGCGCCGGGGAAAAGCCTATGGCAACTACACCGCCGATGTATCGGAATGGGTGATCGGCTATATCATCGGCCGGGAAATTCATCCGCAGGAAATTCTTTACACCAACGAAAACCATGCTTCAAACACGGCCTTTAGTGGCACATATCTCTCCATCGAAGATGTGAATGCCTCCGAAACCTGGATTGTAGAGCGCATGGACTATCTGCTCGGATTCGAGTGGGATCACTACCAGACACAGCGGCCGGTATCGGTTTCAAGCTGGCCGACACTCGATCCGCTTAACCATCCGTTCGAGCGGAACGAGCACGAAGTCATGGCCTCCATTAGGCTGCGCCACCTGGACTTCAGTGCTGCTCCCGCCGGAGTATTCGCTTCCTATCACGCCTATCCCTATTACCCGAATTACATCAGCCGCGACCCCAAATACACACCGTTTCACGATCACATGGGGCAGAACAGCTATCTCGGCTACCTCACCCATCTGAATCGTCATTATGACCGTTTTCCACTTATTATTGCCGAATTCGGCGGTTCTTCGAGCTGGGGAGTGGCACAGTATGCCCATAACGGTATCCACCACGGAGGGTATTCCGAACGGGAGCAGGGAGAAGCGAATGTGCGGCTCCTGAAGAATATCGCGCAGGCTGGCACGGGCGGCGGTATCCAGTTTGCCTGGATAGACGAGTGGTTCAAACGAACATGGATCACCGATCCATTAGACTTTGATATTGAACGCCGGATCATCTGGCACAATGCCGCTGCCGCCGAGCAAAATTTCGGGCTGATCGGGTATCGCAAGCCGGATGCGCCGCTGTCGCGACTGGAAACGTTCTGCGACGGCTGTCCGGTCGAAAGTGTTGATGCGGGGGCCGATTTCGCCTACCTGAAGCTGCAGCTCAATATCCCGGCACATATTGGTGAATCCGACACTGTATGGGTGGGGCTGGACACCTACGAACGCTCCCTGGGCGAATCCCTGCTGCCCAATGGAGTATCTGTTGAAAACCGGGCGGAATTTGTCCTGATGATCACCAATTACAAGGCGGAGCTGCTTGTTGCCAGAGCCTACGACACGTTCGGAATCTGGCATGGGGTATCAGGTGACGATCAGCTGTACCGCTCTGTGGTATCGGACGGCGGCCACTGGAATCTTGTACGCTGGAAAAACGATGATCCCGGGCATGAGGTGCAGGATATTGGCAGTCTCAGGATAAACCGCCTCGACCTTCCCCGCGCCAGCAACGACGGAGTCCGGCTTTTTGACGACCGTATCGAAATACGGCTTCCCTGGCATCTGCTGAATATTACAGATCCGAGCCGGCATCAGGTACTTCACGACGATCGCAATACGGCAGAAACCGAAACCCGTACCTCCGATGGTGTCGCCCTTTCCATTTCATATGGCGATTTTTTCGCCGAGACATCCGGCCGTTTTAAATGGGCGCCGTGGAATCACGCTCTGGAGGCTGAGCCGTACCAGAAAGAGTCCTATCGTATCATGAAGGAGTATTTGCCCGTACTTCCCGGAAATCCTGTTGCCAATGCCGATATCTATGAGGCAGGGGTCGGCGGCCCCACCATTATTCCCGCTGAATCAGGTGTGTTGGCCAATGACCTTTCACTGGACGGTACCAGAATGCAGGCAGTTATGTCACATCCGCCGGAATACGGGGCTGTGTTGCTGCAGGAGGACGGCAGTTTTACTTACTATCCGGATGATGGGTTCAGCGGCATTGACGGTTTCCGCTACCGGGTCAGGGCCGGGGCCAACTGGTCGGATCCGGTCGGGGTAACGCTCCGTGTTGAAGGACAGCCCACCGGCAGAGGATTCGCTTCCATCTACCCCAATCCCGCCCCTGGCAATTTCACGGTCACGTCTCCTGCGGTCATAGACCGTATTGACATCTTCTCGGTACTTGGGCAGCGGCTTTACACTACGGAAGTAAACAGCAACAGCACGCAGATCCGCCTGTCCGATGCTCCGGCGGGTGTGTACCTGGTCAGGATCCATTCGGCCCGGGAACACACAGTGCGAAAACTTACATTGATTCCGTAAGCTTCAGATATGCGATCACCCGATCCCATGGGCCGGCGTGGCAGCTCGCTCGGAAGATGTCACTTACCGGCCGTGGCAGTTTTTGTACTTTTTGCCGGATCCGCACGGGCAAGGATCGTTCCGCCCAACCTTGTCTTCGACCACCACGGGCTGGCGCTTTACTTTTTCGCCTCTGCCTGCCGCTGCTGCCGCACGCTGGGCCGCGCCGCCGTCCTGGCCGCCGCCAAACCGCAATCCCATATTGACCGCCGAATCGTGCTGTGTTTTCAGCTTGTCCATGTCCACACGGCTTTTGGCAGGCTGTCGGGCCTGTTTCATTTGGGACGGATCGGCTGCTACTTCGGGAACAGCTCTCCAGACGAGTGACACCACATCGTTGTTGACGTCCTCCAGCAGCTGGGAAAACATGTTGAACGCCTCGCGTTTGTACTCCAGCAGCGGGTCTTTCTGGCCAAAAGCGCGAAGCCCGATTCCCTCCTTCACCGTATCAAGGTCGCGAAGATGCTCCATCCACTTCTCGTCAATAACCGAGAGCACGGCCGACCGCTCCAGCGCCCGCACCACTTCCCGGCCTTCATTCTTCATCGCCTCTTCGATGTTCACGACCACACGCATCCGTTTTACCCCATCGGAAAACAGAATCTGCACGTTGGTTGGCTTATTTTCGGCATCCGACTCATGAACCTGTTTTATCACATTATAAAACGGAGCGGTCAATCGCTTCTCTTTATTCTGATAGGTTTTGACCGCCTCATCGAAGATCAGGTCAACTACCCCGTCTTCCCGCAGGCTTGACCATCTTTCGCGATCAACCTCGATGTCGACCGCCAGCAGACGCAGCATTCGCTCTCGTATGCCGTCGTAATCGCCCTCCTTGTAAAGTTCGTTTACTATGGCGGTGATCATATCCTCCAGCATATTCAGCAGCATGCTGCTGAGGCCGTCTCCGAGCAGTGCTTTCCGGCGGTAACCGTAAATCACGTTCCGCTGGTTGTTAAGCACATCATCGTACTCAAGCTGGCGTTTCCGGATGCTGAAGTTGTTTTGCTCGACTTTTTTCTGGGCTCTTTCCAGCGATTTCGACACCCATGGGTGCTGGATCACCTCCCCCTCCTCGAACTTCAGGCGATCCATCACATTGGCCACACGGTCTGATCCGAAAAGCTTCATCAGGTCGTCTTCCAGCGAGACGTAGAACTGCGATTCGCCGGGGTCACCCTGGCGCCCCGCGCGTCCCCGCAGCTGGAGGTCGATACGCCGCGACTCGTGCCGTTCGGTACCAACTATCGCCAGGCCGCCCAGATCGCGGACACCCTCGCCCAGTTTGATATCCGTACCACGGCCCGCCATGTTGGTGGCGATGGTCACCGAGCCCTTCTGGCCCGCTTCACGCACAATCTCACTTTCGCTCTTGTGCTGTTTGGCGTTCAATACATTATGTCGGATACCCGATCGTTTGAGCATTCGGCTGAGCATCTCCGAAACCTCCACACTCGTGGTTCCGACAAGCACAGGCTGGCCAAGCTCGTTGTATTCGTGGATTCTATTCACAACGGCGTTGTAACGCTCGCGTTTGGTCCGAAACACCAGGTCTTCCCGGTCATCCCGCTGTACCGGCACGTTGGTCGGGATTTCGATCACTTCCAGCTTGTAAATTTCGAAGAATTCACCCTCTTCGGTTACGGCCGTACCGGTCATCCCTGCCAGTTTGTGATACATCCGGAAGTAGTTCTGCAGGGTGATGGTCGCGTAGGTCTGTGTGGCGGCCTCAACCTTCACCTCTTCCTTGGCCTCGATGGCCTGATGGAGCCCGTCGGAATAGCGCCGTCCCGAGAGAACGCGTCCGGTGTGCTCATCCACAATCTGCACTTTTCCTTCGGAGACGATGTACTCATCATCACGTTCAAAGAGCGTGTACGCTTTCAGAAGCTGGTTGACGGAGTGGATCCGTTCGCTGCGTTCGGAGAAAATGCGGTAGAGCTCCGACATGCGGTCAGACCGCTCCTTCTTGACCTCCTCCCGGACCTTCTCGATCTGCTTCTGTTTGTATTCGTCGCTGAACTCCGGGTTGTTCTCAATTTCCGCAACATTCTCGCGCTCTTTGTTTTCCAGCTCCTCTTCAATAACCGAGGTCTCCATTCCCATATCCGGGATCACGAAAAACTCGGGGTCTTCATTCGAGGGCGTGATGAGCTCACGTCCCATCTCTGTGAGCTCAATGGTGTTCTGTTTCATGTCGACGGCATAATACATGGCCTCATCGACAATATGCATGTTCTTGCCCTGATCCTGCAGGTAGAGGTATTCGGTCTGCTGGGTCAATTTCTGCAGTGCCGGTTCCTGCATCATTTTCTGGAACTTCTTGCTCTTGGGGAAGCCGCGCCGTGCCCGGAACAGGGCAAGTCCGGCCGCTTCGTGATCCCCCTTTTCATACGCCTGTTCGGCTTCGTGCAGGAATTTTGCGATCAGCTTTTTCTGCGCTTCGACCAGCTTCTGCACGCGTGGCTTGAATTCGGAGTACTTCTGGTTCTGATTGTCCTGTGGAACCGGGCCCGAGATGATGAGCGGTGTACGCGCCTCATCAATAAGAACGGAGTCCACCTCATCGACGATGGCGAAATGGTGGCCGCGCTGCACCAGCTGATCTTTGTTGATGACCATATTGTCGCGCAGGTAGTCGAAGCCGAATTCGTTGTTGGTACCATAGGTGATGTCGGCCCGATAAGCGTTCCTGCGCGCTTCGGTATTGGGGTCGTACCGGTCTACGCAGTCCACCTTGAGTCCGTGAAAATTGAAAATGGGTTCGTTCCACTCGGCATCCCGCTGCGCCAGGTAGGTGTTGACGGTGACGATGTGGACGCCCCGCTCGACCAGGGCGTTGAGATAGGTCGGGAAGATGGCAACCAGGGTTTTACCTTCCCCGGTTTTCATTTCCGCGATTTTCCCCTGGTGGAGCGTCACGGCTCCGATCAACTGGACGTCGTAGGGGATCATGTTCCATTCGGTTTCGGTGCCGGCCACTTTCCAGCTTTTCCCCACAAACCGGCGGCAGGTGTCTTTCAGGACGGCAAATGCCTCCGGGAGGATGTCATCGAGCACCTCATCGGCGATTTCGAGCCACTCCTTGTCCAGTTCTTCCAGTTCGGTTTCGAGCTCGTTTCGACGATCGATGTCTTCCGACTCCCCGGTATGGATGGACTCCAGTTCCGCTTTCAGTTCATCAATTTTTTTCTGCGTCGCGGCCGTCGCCTCTCTGATCTCCTGTTTGAACGATTCGGTCTTCGCTTTCAGCTCCTCATCGCTTAACGCCTTGACCTCGTCCTCATACGATTTGATCTCGTCAACGATCGGCTGGATTTTTTTGATGTCGCGCTCACTTTTGGAGCCCATTATTTTCGAAATGCCGGCAAAAATCTTGTCTATCATAACAGCCTTCTGGCTTTTTTAATGTATTATTATACAATCTGTAAAAGTACGGCTAAATCAAGGTTCGTTCAACTCATGCTTTCCGCACTGCCCTGTCTCCTGCGTTTTGTTACCTCAACGAATAAAAAACCAAAATAGCCTGTATTTCATGGTTCTGTTTCTTAAAAAAATCTTGTATTTTTAGGGTCTTTGTAAAATCGACAATATTTAAACCACTGCAACGAAATGCCTAAAAGAACCTATCAACCAAGCCGTCGCAGCCGGGCCAACAAGCACGGTTTCCGCTCCCGCATGGAAACGGCCGACGGGCAGAAAGTACTCAAACGCCGCCGGGCCAAGGGCCGTAAACGGCTGACCGTAAGTGATGAAGGATTCCGCAAGTAATGACCGGCGGAAGTATGTTTTACCCCGTTCGCACATTCTGCGCGGGCGTGATTCGATTCAGCATCTTTTCAGGACAGGCAATGTCGTAAGGGAACGGCACATTGACATGCGCTACCTTTTTTTTGATGACCGTCCGAAAGAGTGCCTGGTCGGATTCATTGCAGGAAAACGTATTGGCAAAGCACACGAACGCAACGCGATCAAACGCCGTATGAGGGAAGCTTTCCGGCTGAATCAATTTCTGATACGCGATCTGACGGAATCCGAGGCTATCGGTTTTCACGGGATTTTTATTGCAAAATCCACTTCGACGCCCTTTCATCAGGTTGAGCAGGAGTGCGTTCGCCTGCTTGCCGCCGTTTCTGAAAGATACTCCAATTCCAGAGGTAGCGGCTCATGAAGAACACGTTGCATAGCCTGGGTCAACCCGTTTCGTGCCTGTCAACCGCAGATCTCTGTTCCCCGGCCATAACCAGAGGATCCCGCTCATGAGAAAACTGTTTATTCTTCTGGTCAGGGGCTACCAGTTTTTCATTTCACCGTATTTTCCCACAAGCTGCCGATACTATCCGACCTGCAGCAACTACGCCATAGACGCCCTGCGGATTCATGGTGTATTCAAAGGCACAGCCCTGGCCGTTTGGCGCATACTTCGATGCAACCCCTTCAGCGATGGCGGTGAAGATCCTGTTCCCGGCTCACGGGACTGCTGCACGGACGATCACCTCCATAGCGATCACCGTGACAATCATCCGGCATCGGAACCGTCCTCCCGTCCCGCAATGCACTCCGCAGGTGCCCACACCTACAAAGACTATTAAAAGGCTACTATTTTGGATCGTAATACCGTTATCGGATTTATCCTCATATTCGGGCTCATGCTTGCCTGGATGTACTATACGATGCCCTCACAGGAGGAGCTGGAACGACAACGCCAGGAGCGTCTGGCACGAGATACGGTTCCTGAGGATTTTGAACGTCCCGAAACTCAGATCCTGGAGGATTTCGCGGACGATGATGAGGCACGCCCCGATGAAGATCGTCCATCCATGGGTGTGTTCGGTTATACCGATGTTACCGACACCCTTGCCACCTGGGTAGAAACTCCGCTGTTTCGGGCTCGTTTTACCAATGCCGGCGGCGGACCGGCGAGCTTCCACCTGAAAAAACATAACCGCTGGGACGGCGGAAATGTGCAGCTGATATCCGATACCACCCGATCGGCCTACTCGCTGGAGTTTTTATCCACGGAAAACTACAATATCGAGACCGACAACCTGCTGTTCCGTCCGGTCTCGTATCAGCCCAGGGTTGTTCTCGGTGAGGACGAGAACGCCACGCTTCAGTACGAGTTTGAGCTGGAAGACGGCAGCCGCGTCATCTATACCTACACCATCTACGGAGACAGTTACCAAATACTCAAGAGCGTCTCCTTTGAAGGTGTGGAGCACCTGATCAGCGGTCGCAGTTTCGAGCTGGCCTGGAAACCCGCCATACCGCCGACCGAACGCGACGTCGCTTCCGAAGCCCAGTACACCTCCGCCTACAGCTATGCCGGCGGTGTCCTTGAGGAGTTTCAGCCCTCGGATGAAGGCTATTCGGAAAGCATCATTACAGGGAATGTGGACTGGGTCGCCAGTAAATCCAAGTTTTTCACCCAGATCATCAAGGCCCATGAGACTACCGACGGGGCTATTTTAAGCGCGCAACTGACGATGGACCCGGATAACGGGCTGATGATTCACGACTACAATACGGCGCTCCGGACCCGCGTATCTGACGTTGCATCCTATAATTATCAGCTGTATTTGGGTCCGCTCGAATACTACCGCCTCCGCGATTTCGACCCCAAGGCGTACGATATGGTCGACACCGGTTTCGGTTTCATGCGCTGGTTTTCCGACCCGTTCGTCAAATATATCATCCTGCCGTTCTTTGCTTTCGTGGGAGATCTTACCGGAAACATGGGTGTCACTATCATCCTGTTTGCCGTTCTGGTAAAGATCGTACTCTATCCGCTTACCAAGAAGAGCTTCGAGAGCATGGCCGCCATGCGGGAACTTCAGCCCGAAATGGAAGCCATCAAGGAGAAGTACAAGGATGACCCGCAGAAGCAGCAGCAGGCCACCATGAAGCTGTTCAAAACCGCGAAGGTGAATCCCCTGGGCAGCTGTCTGCCGAACCTGCTTCAGATACCGGTACTCATTACCTTCTGGCGTTTCTTCCAGAATGCCATCGAGGTGCGTCAGGAGTCGTTCCTCTGGGCCAGTGACCTCTCCGCCCCCGATATTCTGATAAACCTGCCTTTCACCATTCCCATGATGGGCAGCCACATCGCCGGTTTCGTACTGCTGATGACCGCTACCATGGTCATTCAGATGAAAGTCTCGGGCCAGGGCAATACCGCCCCCAATCCGGCCCTCAAAATGATGCAGTACGTGCTCCCCGTGATGCTGCTGGTCATTTTCAACCGGCTCTCTTCCGGGCTCAGCCTCTACTACCTGGTCTATAACGCCCTCTCCATCGCACAACAGATGCTGATCAACAAGAAGATGGATCATGTGAAGCTGATGGAATCCGTCGACAAGAAAAAAGCCAAGGAAATGCGGCGGGAAAAGCTGCTTGAGGAAAAACGAGCACGGAAAGAGAAAAACAAGCAGTCAAACTAAACGGCACGTTTTTTGCGTTTTCTGGAGCGAGCGGGCGGGCCAAACCATGCCCGGCGGAATACACGTATCTTGCTCGGCTTATACCCGGTGAGAGTGCGGTAATATACCGGATACAGACGGCCCGAACTTTCCGCCTGTCATGCAATGGACCAGTTTTTTTACTATCGATGTTTTATTCCGATCGCCCGCCATACCCCGTGTTCGCCGTGCTCGTATTTGCGCTGTTTACCTATGCGCTGACCCACCTGCACAGTACGGCACCTTTTTCCGGGGCAGACAGCGATTCCGTCAACCCTGCCGCTTCGATACCGGACGGAAGCCCGGGAAGCGCGTCATCCTCCAGCCGTCTGGAAATTGTCATTCCGGAAACGGATTCCATTCGTGTAAACCAAAGCCGGCATCGTGTTGCAGGCAATACGCATCCGGCCAACCGTGTCACCATCGACGGGACAGAAGCCAGGGTTTTTCCCAGCGGCGCTTTCGCAGGAATCATCGAATTGCCGACAGGGTACTCCCGGCCAACCGTCCAGGCTGTAACTCCGGAAGGCGACACCCTCTTGCATGAATTCCATTTTTATCGCGACAAGCCGGCTGATTCTGTACCGGAGTCGCTGCCGGCTGATCCTGTTCACCTGTTTGATGAATCCAAAGCGGCAGAAGTAGTGGGCAAGCACGCCTTTGTAACTTCCGGCTCCGACCGGGACAGGCTAGGCGGCCGGATCGTCGGCTACCTGGATGAGGGGATTCTGCTGGAAATCACCGCCCGGCAGGGAGGCTTCTATCGGATCCGCCTCTCGGATCGGCGAAAGGTGTATATCCCGGTTAGGTTCGTCCGGATTCTTCACGACGCCCCGCCGATGCCCCGGCCCAGCACCGGATCGGTCTCACTGACCAGTGACGATCGAACCGATGTCGTATCGCTTACTGTCGGTGCACGCCTCCCCTGGATCGCAACCATGCAGACTAACCCGAATGCCATTGAAGTCGATATTTTCGGTACAGAGGCGGATGTCAGCCGGGCGCTGAGCGAGCCGGGGGGCAACGAAGCCATCCTGGATATTCAACTGACGGATATGGGCGATGGACATGCGCGCCTTCGCATCGTCCTGGCACATGACCTGCACTGGGGGTTTCATGCCGGCTACGGTATCGGGCAGACACTTCGGATTGGCATTCGCCGGCCGCCCGGACCGGTGCTGCCGGACACCCCCCTTGAAGGCCGCACAATCGCCATCGATCCAGGGCATGGCGGCAGCAACTTCGGTGCCAGGGGTGCCACCGGCGCATTGGAGAAAGATGTGGCACTGGAAATATCCAAGCGCATCCAGCGTAACCTGGAGCGTAACGGCGCAAGCGTGGTAATGACCCGCAGTGAAGACACTGTTGCCGGCATGCCGCAGCGCATCGACCGGCTGCTCGCATCCGACGCCGATGTACTCTTAAGCATCCATGCCAACTCCGTGAGCTATGCTGTCGATCCGCTGAATATTCGCGGTACCAGCACCTATTACCGGTACCGGGAGTTCCGTCCGTTCGCCCAGGCCATCCACAGCCACATGACGGAGTTGCCGTTGCATAATTTCGGACTGATTGGAAATTTCAATTTCACCCTCAATGCCATGACGGCAATGCCGAATGTATTGGTGGAAACGGCCTTTTTGTCCCATCCGGAAGACGAGATGAAACTGCTGGATCCGGATTTTCAGGATCAGATCGCGGAACAGTTGACTTTGGCGCTGATGCGTTTCTTCCGGGAACATGGAAAACCGGCGGCATTCTTCCCCTTACTACCTGGATTTCTCCCTTGATCGGGTGCGGCCCTTTCCATCACTCTTTTTTCCGGCTTTCCGACCATTGCCTTCCCCTTCGCGGCCGGCCTCCCCGTCATCCTCCGGACTCTCTGCCTTGCTGAAACCGGGAAACCTGCCCGAGAAATACTCCTTCTCCGTCTGCTCTCTGGTCTTCACTTTTCCAAGCAGAAAGCCGTACGGCCTCATGGAGTCGACCTCATCAAACACCTCCTTGAGCATGGCCAGGCCCGGAATGAAGAGGATCATCCCGGCAAGCCCCCAAATCTGTCCACCGATAAAAATAGCCAGAAGCGTGACAAGCGGGTTCAGGCTTACGCGCTGCCCCACAATCATGGGTGTAAACAGATTACTTTCAAACAGCTGAATCACATAGAACGTAGCCAGCACCGCCACGGGGTACCAGAGCGAATCCATCGTAAGCAGTGAGTAGACAATCGGGAGAATCGAGCCGATTATTGGTCCGAGAAACGGAATGACATTCAAAATTGCCGCAAAAACACCGAAAAACAGGGGGTGGTCGACACCAATAATGGTAAGTGCCAGGCTGTTCAGCACCGCCAGGATGCAGATGACGATGAACATTCCGGTGATGTAATTTTGAACCACGCTTCTGACTTTGTTCAGAACCAGTTCCACTTTCTGGTTCCGGCTGCTTCTGGAAAAGACCATCAAGAAGAAGTCCTTCAGAAAATCGCGGTACATCAGCAGCAGGAAGACATAAATCGGGATCAGGAAGAACATGGTGAGGGTCGTGGCGGCTGTCATCACGCCCCGTGTAAGCGGCTCCACATTATCCCTCAGGAACGAAATAATAGCATCCTGAGCCGACTCCAGCTGGGCATCGGGCTCGACATCCAGATAGACGTTGAAAAACCCGGAGAACTGTTCGAACAGCTCGTTGATACGCTCCTCGATCATTCCCAGATCCTGCGCGAAATTGACGATCTGGTTGTAAAAGAAAAAGATAACGCCCGAAAGAAAGGTGATGCCGATAAACAGGCTCAACAGGGAGGAAAAGACCCGGTGAATGCGGTATTTCTCAAGAAACGAGGAGAGCGGGGTGAGCAGGATGGCAAAGAAAACAGCAAAGAGGAAAGGGATCAGTATCGAACTGGCCTGAATGAGGAAAAAGACAATCAGCGTAAGTGCGCCCAGAATAAACGTCAGTTTTGCGTACCAGGGAAGTTCAACGCTGCTATTCACTACGCTATGGGTTTTTGGAGTTTCTATTGATCGCTGCCGTATTCAAGAGGGTGTGTGCCGCGGCGAAGAATCGCACATGACCACACACTTCAGATGCAGATAATGCACGTTCCCGGCCGGCGCCGGATCTGATGCCGGATCGAATAAACACGCTTGCGCTTATAGTGTTAACCAGACCCACCGGATACATCATTCCAATCGGGCGGCCACCAAAAAACCGCAAGGCCGGCCACAGCATTTGGCGCAGCCAGTCACAATATACAAACAAACAATACTGAACAAATAGCCCGGCCGCTCCCGGCATTCGGCATGGACTGCCGGGTTAACATTCCGGATTACCGGCCGAACAGACCCGTGCATATCACGATCACGGGCGCTCCCAAACGGCATTCTGCCGGTTGATATCGGGCAGGGCACGCTCGGCATCAATCACCACCCGGGTCACATTACGCTCAGGGATGGTGATTTCCGTTGAACGGCGGCCTTCCAGCCAGACGGTTTCCGGGATGGTACGCCTGGTCTGCCCCTCTTCGGAGGTCACCGTAAGGTAAACCGGCATGGGCACCTCGCCCTCATCGCGAATCACAATTCGGGTGCCGTCCGTGGTTTCATGTACCTGGTCGATGGCCTGGTTCAACACCCAGGTTTCATAATACCAGCTATACCAGAACCAGTCCAGATCACGGCCGCTGACGCGTTCGATCGTCCGGAAAAAATCCCATGGATACGCCTGTTTGAAAGCCCAGTCGTTGATAAAGGTCTGATACGCCTCCTCAAACAGATCATCACCGAGCACTTTTCGCAGAGCTACAAGTACGGCAGCGGGTTTTTGGTAGGAAGCCATTCGGAAGTGCGCGGTGGTATAGTGGAAATCGGATCTACGCATGATGGGACCCTCATCGCCTCTCCGGGCTGCACGGATATACGCGTTTTGCGACTGGCGATGCTGCCGGCGTTCCGGCAGGAAGTCACCTACCGCCTCGGCGGTGCTGAACACCGTGTTCCCTTCATCCAGCCAGCTGTAACGCCGCTCGTCGGTACTGACGATGAGCGGTACCCACATGTGCGCCAATTCGTGGGCCGTGACCGAATAGAGTGCTTCGGCACCGCGCTGGTTATAGTCGCCCATCAGCGTCATCATCGGATACTCCATGCCTCCCCCGATGATACCGGCGCCTTCCACGGCGGTCATGTGCGGCCAGGGATAGGGGAATCCGGTCATTTCCGACAGAAACGTGATGGCGTGTTGCTGGTAAGCGACCACCTCGGTCCACAGAGGCGCTTCCTCCCGCCAGAAGCTGTTGATCAGGGTATAGTCGGTTTCACCGTCGCCGGTAAGATCGCCTACCGCCGTACGAGCGGCATCCCAGTTCGACGCTTTTGTGGCGCTGAAGGCCACATCGCGGACATTCTCCGCCGAGAATCGCCACGCAAGATATCTTTCGGCTCCCTCGTCGCCGGTTTCCTCCACCCATGAAATTTCCCCGCCGGCGGAATCGCGCGCATAGCGGGTTCGTCCGGGCACCCCGCGCAGGGTCGGCAGCCTTCCTGAACCGGCCGAAAACACCCTTACGGGTTCGTCACTCCGCCCGGCTTCCCGCCATCGCCGATACACATCGGGAGCCAGTACTTCATTGGCGTTCTGCAGCTCTCCGGTCGCCATAACCAGCCATTCCTCCGGGGCCCGGATAGTCAGCTTGTAATCGGCGAAGCCATGATAAAATTCAGCCTGTCCCAGATAGGAGTCCGGGTGCCATCCCACCACATCATCATAGACCACCATTTGGGGATACCAGTATCCAAGATAATATAGGTTGTCCCCACTGTAGCCCATGCGCCCCCCGGCGCCCTGCTGCGGTATGCTGAAATCATAGGCGATTTCAATATCCACGAATTCACCGGGCACCAACTTCGCCGGTGGGTGCAGAACCATCCGGGTACCCTGAACAGCATAGAAAGAATCACGATCCGGCTCGTCCGTCAGTTCCATGCCGCCAACCGAGACTTGGCGGATGCTAACGCCGCCCGTGACTTCCACAGGGCGATTCCGCCTTACTCCTTCGGCATGCAGGTTCTGAACCATTTCGAGCTGCAGCCGCCGCAGGGTATCCGGCGAATTGTTGTGGTAGGTGATACGCACCGTAGCAGCAAGCTGACGATCCACCGGGATGAGGGTCGCGTCGATATCGTACTGCGCGAACTGCTGCCAATACTGTTCGCCGGGGCGTCCGTCGCCGGTGCGAATGCCTTCATCCACGGATTTCAGAAATCCATCCGGCGGCTTGATTTCCCTGGGAAGCGGTCGTTGCTGTTGCCATACCTGCGTGTCGGATACCATTTCGACGGACCCGTTCTCCAGTGAAACTACCGGGTCAGGGGCACAGGATGTAACAAAGAGGATGCATGCGAATGTGACGACTATAACAAAAATATATCTGACTGACATGGCATTATAATTGTAACGATTAACAAGTTCACTTTGAAAATAGTAATAAAAATCTGCACGGACTTGTAACTTTTTCCGAACCTCATCGTCATACATTCGATTTTTAGCGAACCGGTGTGGCGAAATATACACTTATATAGTCAGGTTTCGGGCAATAGAGATATAAACATGCATTCGAAAAACCTGTCGGATTTTGACCTGGTAACCCGCGTTCTTGGCGGGGAGAAGGAGTTGTTCCGCCTGCTGATGGAACGGCACCACACACTTGTTTTTCATGTGGCGCAACGCTTTATGCCGGACCCGGAACAAATGGCCGAAACAGCTCATGAGATTTTCGTGAAAGTATATGAACAACTGGAATCATTTGAAAACCGCTCGGCTTTCTCCAGCTGGGTGTATGGACTGGCCAGAAATCACTGTATTGACAAGAAAAGGTGGGAAAACCGTCACAACCGGCACTACATGGAGTTGCCCCATGATCATTCACGGCATCTGGAAAGCACGGAGCCCGGTCCGGATGAATTTCCGGACAACTCCCTGAACAGGCTTTGGAAAGCCATCGGCCGCATGGGTGAGCATCAGTCGGTACCGCTTTTAATGAAATACCGGGATGGCATGTCATACCAGGCGATATCAGAAGCACTTGATGTTCCTGTCGGGGCGCTGAAGGTAAGAGTGCACCGTGCCAGGAAGGAACTGAAACAATTTTTGGAGCAGAAGATATGAGCACAGACAATGAACAATGGCTGCAGCGCTATCTTGACGGTGAACTTTCCGAAGAAGAGGAACGCATTGCCCTTCACCTGATAGCCGATGACCCGGAAATGCGATCCATGCTCAAATTTGATCTGCAGCTGAGGCAGGGGTTGTCCGGCGAAGCAGACGCCCCCTCGCACCCGGACACTTTCGAACCGGAAGCGGGCAGCATACCACCGGTCCCAGAGCAGTTTTTTGAAGGGGTTATGGACTCTATTTCCAAGTTGGAGTCCGGCAAAAAGCCGTCCCGCCGGGTCCAGCCGACAGAAGCCGGGGCGAAAACCGGAACAGCACAGAAAATCGGGGCACACCGGAAAAACGCCCTGCTGAACTGGCTGTTTCACCCGCGTACCATCGAGTGGCGGCCGGCATGGTCAGCCGGAATCGCCGCCCTGCTGCTGGTCGCCATTACGGCGCCCTTTTTCCTGTTGACGACCACGGATACCCCGTCAACACAGGAAAACCCCACCCTCCAAATCGTGGAGCAGACCACCGACCGGGTTATGATTCGTTTCGTTTATCTGGATAACGAAGCCGAATCGATTGAGGTGGCCGGTGATTTCAGCGACTGGGAACCGATACCCTTAAGCCGGCAGGTGGTCAACGGTGATCATGTCTGGACCGGTATCGTGCCATTGACCAGAGGCGAACACCGATACATGTTTATCAAGGACGGCGAACTTTGGACCACCGACCCGCTGGCGCATCGACATGTTGAAGACGGCTTTGGAAACCGAAACGCCATCATTCATCTGTAATGAAGCACTTGCTAACAGGAATAGCCCTCATGAGCGGACTGATACTCATATCGTCACTGTCTGCGGCTCAGCGGTTGGAAACCGGTCTGACCCTGTCTGCGCATGGAGGCTATTCCACCAACCTTTATCTGGTACCGCAGATGGCTGACTGGAGCCGCACCGAACCCATGGGTTTCACCTCCCTGAGACCTGCAGGATACCTGCTGCTTACAAGCGCCGGGCGCAGCCTATCCATCAACGCGGCAGGTCAGCTCATTCACCTGACAGGGGATCACCCCGACCGTGCTTCCGTACTGCTGTCCACCAGATTTCGCCAGCGCGTTTCCTCAGGGTTTTCACTCGCCGGTTCCGGCGGCCTGCATGTCTACTCGGCATCACAGCAGTATTACTCCCAAACCCGTAACATGCAGTGGCTCCAGGCAGAAGCAGAGTGGTTCTTCAATCCATTTACAAAGATGGAGGTGACCGGCGGATCCGCCCGGCGCAGTTTCATGGTACCCGGCCTCGACACGGACCAGTCCAGCCGATACGATTTTTACGGCATCGGTCTTGAATACTGGCCGGGATTCCGGTGGCGCCTGCGAACAGACTTCCGCAGCAGCCCGGCCCATATCACCAACCCGGGGGATGGGTTCTCCACCTCTTTCTCCGTATCAAGATTCACGGGAAATGGAGCCATGTTCCTGCTTCAAACCGGGCTTGAGCAATACTCAACGGAATTTCAGGATGCGGCCGGGAGCGGTACTGCGTCACCCAATACCAACTTTCAATCCGGGCTCTCCGGTTCTGAGCCCATTTACCCCACCCATGCAGCTACCTCAACCGACACCCCGGTTATTCAGGGGCACTCCTTTTTCGATTTTTCCGGCAACGACCCGACTGCCGAAGAAACCATTACATTATCAGATCGCATTCACCGCACAACATTACAGGTTACCTGGCCCCTCGGCAACCAGATAATCATGATCGGTACTGTTTCAGGATTGTTCTGGTTTACCAGTGAGGATCACCGGGCCAAAGCCGACTATCACGCATCCGCCGGTGTTCGGGTACCGTTTTCCATTCGGCGACCGGCCCGCGGTACGCTTCGCACATTGACCTGGGAAACGTCAAACAGGGACGAGACCGTTTTAACAGTACGCTACCGGGGGGAGCAGGTCCTGTACCTTACAGGTAGTTTCAACGACTGGGAGGATCCCGGCATTCCTCTTCGCAGGACGGGCCGGAATCGATACAGCACCCGGCTGGACCTTCCACCGGGGGCCTATGAGTATAAAATTGGCAGGCGCACCAGTGACCGGCTGGAATGGGTGGAACTGCCGGAACAAACTCCAACCGTTCAGGACGGCTTTGGAGGTACCAATGGAATGATTTTCATCGATTACTGAGCATGAGGAACATATGACAAAGGTTATGAATAAAAACTACAATGCCTTCGGACATTTACCGGCGCTCCGGCCTTTTGTGGTGTCGCTGTTTTGCAGTTTTCTGATTGCGATATCAGCCGGGGTACAGGCGCAGCCTGACCATGCCTATCAGCAAATTCTTGATCGCGGGGTCGAAGCCGGCATCGAAGCCGGACAGTTGGATATTCTTCTTGAGCGGGCTCAGAATCGTGGTTTGGATCCATCGGACCTGGCCCGGCTAACCGAACCTCCAATCCAGCTGGCTGAACGGAACCTGCCCTATCAGGCGGTCATACAGAAATCCATGGAAGGTTTGGCAAAACGGGTTCCCACCCACTCCATTCAGCAGGTACTTGAGGATATGTCCCGCGGTATGATACGTTCCGCGGACCTGGTTGATCCCTGGCTGGAACGAAGTGAAGTGCATGCCCTGGTGGAAAGAGGGCGGGGCAACCGGGAGATGAGCAATGCCATGGATGATTTTCGCCGGCAGCTTATAGAGAACACCTCCTATGCTCTTCAGCATGAGCAAAACGGAGAGTATCTGCGCGAGTTTCTTGATGAGATGATTGCAGCAAGAACGACCGAACGAAGCGGGATGGGTTCCATCGCGTCGGCTATTCGCACACTTCCGGACCTGCCCGCCCCGCAGGATCAACCGGAAACAAGAAGCCGACTGTTGATACGTGCGCTGAATGCAGGTTTCAGTCCGGGCCAGATACAGCAACTGCCGGACGCGTTTCACTCCGCGCAATTCAGAAGCCAGTTGCCCGTCGAAAACATTGCAAGAGGCATGGAACAGCAAATGCAACGGGGCATACCGGCCGACCATATACTTGATAATATCTTCAAGGGCAATGTCGGCGGGGGGCCTCCCGGATTCACCCCGCCCGGACTTGAAGGCAGAGGTGAAGGTGGCCGCGGCCGGGGAAGGCGTCCTGATGTCCCTCCGGGAAACGGAGGCCCACCTGATGATATGTAGTCAATAAAAAAATGTAACCTTTTCGAACTTTGGCCGTCTTACGTCCGACTTCAAAAAATCGTTATCATTAATTAAATCAGGCGACACTATGAAAACCCCGATTACGCCCACTCGCACTTTTTCTGTCTTTTCCATGTACGCTGCATTTTCACTCGTTTTGATATTTGCGGTAGCCTCATGTGACGATTCTTCAACAGGAACATCGGCCGGAAAAGGAACACTGGAAGTGCTGATGCACGACAACCCCGGCAACTACCAGGAACTGTGGATTGATGTCCAGAGAGTGGAAGTAAACAATCAGATGGATGAAGGAACCGGTTGGATTGTCATCAGTGAGCCACAGGAACAGTTCAATCTACTGGAACTGGTGAACGGAGCCCAGGTGCTCCTGGGTGAAGCCGAACTTGATGAAGGCACCTACCGGCAAATACGCCTGATACTTGGCGATAACAACACGCTAGTTGTCGATGACGAAACCTATCCACTGAAGACACCGTCACAGCAACAGACCGGCCTGAAACTCTACGTCGACGCGGAAATCCGGGAAGGCATGACCTACTCTCTGCACCTTGATTTTGATGTAGCCCGCTCTGTAGTCAAGCGTGGACGCGGTCAACACGAAAACCCCTATCTGTTGAAGCCTGTCATCCGGGCATACAGCCAGAGCGAAACCGGCATCATCAGCGGTACCGTCACACCGGCCGAATCGGACCCCTGGGTTTACGCCATTGCCGGGGAAGACACCGTGTCAATCACAAGGAGTGAAGAAAACACCGGTGAGTTCCGGCTTCTAGGCCTTCTGGCTGGCACCTACACCGTAACCATTGAGCCCGTTGCCCAGGATTTTGAAGCAACTGAAATCTCTGATGTTGAAGTCACCGCTGGTGAAGTCAAGGAGCTTGGCACCATTGAATTGTAAGAACCGTTCTTAACATTCCCCTGATCAGTTCCCGACCACCTGAACCACGACGTGCCGATCGCGTGGACGGTTGTCGTGGTCGAGAAGAATAATTTGCTGCCAGGTGCCGAGAATGCACCGCCCATCACGAACCGGCACTGTGATCCCCGGTCCCATAAACGTTGACCGGATATGGGAGAATCCGTTGTCATCGCCCCAAGTCTGTGAGTGGTGGGAATGCATTTTTTCCGATGCGAAATCCTCCAGTTTCTCCTTGATATCCCTCACCAGCGCCGGCTCGAACTCCATCGTGGAAATGGAAGCCGTCGACCCGACTGCGAATATGTGGCAAAACCCTTCATCGATACCCGACTCCTGCAGAATGACAGCGACTTTTTGTGTCAAGTCATGAATATCGGAAAAACCCTTTGTGTTAAAGTGAATATCATGTGTTTGAATTTTCATGGGATCTTGGGTTATCAGGTTTTTATAGTAATTCCCTTCGGGGGGATGGGGCTACGTGCCGGGCATGCCGTTCACCATCGGCAGTACGACAACAGTCATCAGCTGTCGGAGCGAAACCAGGTGCGAACGCGACTCACCAGCCTTGCAATTCCGGGCATCAGCCTGCGCGATCCGCTTTTCGGTGTTTTTTCCTTCAGCGCCGGACCGTGTTTCTCCAGCAGCTTCATCACCTCCCACCGGCCGAACATGGCGGCAAAATGCACCGGTTTCATGCCGGCTCCGTTATCGGCGTGCAAATCGGCCCCGGCGCGGATCAGAAGTTCGGCTACATCCGTATATCCCTTGAACGCCACGCCACCCAGCGGCGTCTGGCCGCGGTCGTTGCGCCGATCCACATCCGCACCGTTACGTATCAGCATGGCGACCGTCTCTTCCTCCCCGTTATAGGCTGCGAGCATCAGCAGCGTATTGCCTTTTTCATCGGCCAGGTTGACAGGCAGACCGGCTTCGATCATTTTCTCAAGTTGCTCCGGCTCCCCGCCTCTGGCGAAATCAAGCGCCATCCGCTGAAGTTCGGCATACCGTTTCTCCTCATCTGAAGTAATGGTCATGTTCATGGGTAACCGCTCAGGGTTAAACTGTATGGACTGCAATAGCTCAGGGAGTCCCGGATCAGCGCTGCAGGTCCGGGTAGTATCAAAACTGCGCGCATTGCAGCAAACCGTCGGGCAGGCTGACTCACAGACAGGCGCGCCGGCAAGACAGGGTTTCAGGATTATGTACAACCGGCCAGTGGGCCGGGTATAAAAAAGGGAACCGGTTCAGCATCTGCACGCGAACCGGCTCCCTGTAAAGGTTATTTCTGGCAACCGATGCCATTGATCTCCTCAGGCCGGCCTCGTTACGCCGGGATTACGGCATCGGGTGATCACGAAGCCGCCGGTTAACCGGATTCGTGCTTCAGGTCTTTGGAAAATCAGGTACGGTTGTCAGTCCGCCGACGGTGCTTTGTTCTCAACGCCAAGCGCCTTGGCAACACCTTCGGCATATTCCGGATCCGCTTTATGGAAATGCACCAGCTGCCGCTGGACGATCTCTTCGGAAACTCCGCCCATCGCGTCGGCGATATTACTGAACAGGCGCTGCTTCTGTGCATCGTCAAACAGACGGAACAGATTTCCGGCCTGGGTATAATCGTCGTTGCCCTCCCGGTGATTGTACCGGTCGGCATCGCCGGAAATACGCAGAGGCGGCTCCTTGAACGACGGGTCCTCTGCCGGGCCGTTAAAGCTGTTGGGCTCGTAATAGGCATCCGGATTTCCGGTATCGTTGGCAAAGAATCGCATCGTGCCATCCTTGTGGTAATGGTTCACTTCGGATTTCGGACGGTTTACCGGCAGGGCTTCGTAATGGGTCCCGAGACGATATCTGTGCGCATCGGCATAGGAGAAGATACGTGCCTGCAGCATTTTGTCCGGCGAAAATCCGATTCCCGGAACCACATTGGACGGCGAATACGCCGCGTTCTCAATGTCGGTGAAATAGTTGTCGGCATTGCGGTTCAGCTCCATCACACCCACATCGATCAGCGGATAATCGCCATGCGGCCACACTTTGGTCAGGTCGAACGGGTTATACGGTGTTTTTTCCGCGTCGGCCTCCGGCATGATCTGTACCTTGACGTCCCACTTCGGGAACTCACCGTTTTCAATAGCACCAAAAAGGGCCTCCTGATAGGACTCCCGGCTTTCTCCTATAACTTTTTTGGACTCTTCGTTGGTGTAATGTTTATGTCCCTGGCGGGTCTTGAAGTGAAACTTCACCCAAAACCGCTCTCCCTTGTCGTTCCAGAAACTGAACGTGTGGGATCCGTAACCGTTCATAAACATCGGCGCCTGGGGAATTCCGCGGTCCGACATCAGGATGGTTACCTGGTGCAGGCTTTCCGGGCTAAGTGACCAGAAATCCCACATGGCCTCGGGTGAGCGCAGGTTGGTTCTCGGATGGCGTTTCTGGGTTCGGATGAAATCGGGAAACTTGAGCGCGTCGCGCACAAAGAAGACCGGCGTATTGTTGCCGACCATATCCCAGTTGCCTTCATCGGTATAGAACTTGACCGAAAAGCCTCGCACGTCCCGCTCGGCATCGGCAGCGCCCAGCTCGCCGGCAACCGTGGAAAAACGTGCAACCAGCTCCGTTTTCTTCCCGATTTCAGAAAAAATGGAGGCGCGGGTGTAGCGGGTGATGTCGTTGGTCACGGTAAAGGTGCCGAACGCTCCCCATCCCTTGGCATGAACCACGCGCTCGGGGATGCGCTCGCGGTTCTGATGCGCCAGTTTTTCGATTAGCTGATAATCCTCCAGAAGCACTGGTCCGCGCGGGCCGGCCGTCTTTGAGTTCTGATTATCAGACACCGGATTTCCACCGGTCGTGGTCAGTGTTTTCTTTTTTTTACTCATGAAATACTCGTTTGCTTTTAATGTTTTTAAGCCGGCAGGCATGCTCTTCGTACCGGTCAACAAAAAACTGCCGGTTGCAGTTCTCCGCGGGCAGAAATACCGGCGGGCAACGGGTCACATTTCAAAATAGGATATTGCGGCCTAGTCCCAAAATGAAACCGGACGTACCGGGGTCTCATTGCGAAATCAGACCGTGCTGTATACCGGCAACCTTTGTCGCAGCAATGGTTACCAGCTGAAAAGCGTACCGTCCATTTTACGGTTGACCGGCAGGTATGCCGGTTCATACGGATACTTTGCCGCCAGTTTCTCATCGATATCCACCCCAAGTCCGGGTGCGTCTCCCGGATAGAAATAGCCGTCTGAGAAACTGTAATGATGCGGGAACACCTCATCGGTTTCACGGGTATGCGGCATATGCTCCTGGATACCGAAGTTATTGATTGCAATGTCCAGGTGCAGTGCGGCGGCCATGGTGACCGGAGAGAGATCGGTGGCGCCATGACTTCCCGTCTGCACATGATACATCTCGGCAAAAGCAGCCACTTTTTTCATGTGGGTGATGCCGCCTGCATGCAGTGTGGTCATCCGTATGTAATCGATCAGTTGTTCACGGATCAGATCGTGCGCATCCCAGACGCTGTTGAATATTTCGCCGACAGCCAGAGGAGTGGTGGTATGCTGTCGAATGAGCCGGAACCCCTCCTGAAGCTCCGCCGGAACCGCATCCTCAATCCAGAATAGACGATATGGTTCCAGATCCTTTCCCACCCTGGCGGCCTCAATGGGTGTCAGCCGGTGGTGGCAATCATGCAGCAGATGCGGCTCCTCGCCATAGACATCGCGAATTCGCTTGAACAGCTGTGGGACATGCCTCATGTATTTTTCTGTGGACCAGGCATGCTCCTGGGGCAGTCCCTTCTCGGCGGGTTCGTAGTCGCCGTCTCCTTTCGGCACACCATAGGTGGTCGGCACGCCCGGGATCCCGCTCTGCGCACGCACCGCCTTGTAGCCCATATCAAGATGCCGTCCGACCTCATCCACCGTCTGCTCTATATCCTTGCCGTTGGCGTGGCTGTAGACCATCACTCCGGTACGACTCTTGCCGCCCAGCAGGTTGTATACCGGAGTGCCCAGCGCCTTGCCCTTGATATCCCAAAGCGCCATATCCACGGCGGCGATGGCGGTCATGGTAACCGGGCCCCTGCGCCAGTACGCCCCCTTGTACAGATACTGCCAAATATCTTCGATCTGTGAGGGGTCACGGCCGATAAGGCAGGGCGCCACATGATCCTCAAGATAAGAGGCCACCGCCAGCTCACGCCCGTTGAGTGTCGCATCACCTATTCCGTAGACCCCCTCGTCGGTCTCGATTTTCAATGTAACAAAATTCCTTCCGGGGCTGCAGACAATGACTTTGGTGCTGGTAATTTTCATAATGAATTTCAATAAAGGTAATAACTAATTGCGGCAAACAACTGCCATGGGATGTTGACTCACGTTCGCTTGTCAACAGAAACACCTGCTACCGATTTGTAACAAAGGAAATTAATGTGTCGGTTCGAAAGATAAAGCTATCCCCAAAAAAACACTGCATCCATGTCTGGATTGCTTTACGGCCTCACAAAAAAAAGCCGACAACCCTGATTTGGGCTGCCGGCTCCAGTTCAATAAGATGATATTTCCAATCGAAAACATCAGTGGTTAATCTACTGTCCGAAAATGATCCCAAACAGTAAACATGGATAACTGTTATTTAACCAGCATCATCTTTCTGGTCAGGACAAAACTACCAGCTTGCATACGGTAGAGATATACGCCTGATGAGAGATTACTGGCATCAAAGTTTACGGTATGCAACCCCTGCGATTGCTCCCCATCAACCAAAGTCATGACTTGCTGGCCGAGTGCATTAAATACATCAATGCGGACATGTGAAGCCTGTGGAACTTCATAGGAGATGGTAGTTACAGGGTTGAACGGATTTGGATAATTTTGCCGCAAATCGAATTCAGTGGCAAGCTCGGTGTCAATTCCACCGGACGTTGGCTCTCGTTCCACCTTTTCGACACGGGCATTGGCGAGATAGATGACAATGTTGTCGTTCTCTTCGTGGTTGAGGCCCACAGCGAGACGCATTGTATTCTCTTCGTCGGTTGCACTTACTTCGTGATAGTAGACAACCTCGGTCCATTCCGACGTAATGTCGGCCATGGTTCCACCTCCACCGGTCGCACCACTGCCACTGGGGTAACGTGCCCAGTTACCACTGGCCGGCAGTCCCAGGTACATATTGGCAAGCCCCGGGTTTTCTTCATCCACACCATCAGCTCTGAGCCAAACCGAGGCACGGATGTAATCGCCTTCTTCCGGATAGATGGGTTCATTGACAGCTTCGACATTCCAGTCATCGCCAGATCCGTCCCAGTCGCCAAAATCAATTCTCAGCGCCCTTCCGTCATCATTAAATGCACCTTCCTGGATTTCCATGGAGGCTTGATCGGTAGTCGAAAGTGTCCATGCGTAGGTATCACCATCGACCACCCCTGCTTCACTGGATGAGAAGTCACCGTTATAGTTCAACAGGTCGCCGATGGCATGCGGAGGCTGGGGTATTGGAAGAACTTTTTCGACGCGGGCATTGGCGAGATAGATGACAATGTTGTCGTTCTCTTCGTGGTTGAGGCCCACAGCGAGGCGCATTGTACTCTCTTCGTCGGTGGCACTTACTTCGTGGTAGTAGACAACCTCGGTCCATTCCGACGTAATGTCGACCATGGTTCCACCTCCACCGGTGGCACCGCTACCACTGGGGTAACGTGCCCAGTTACCACTGGCCGGCAGTCCCAGGTACATATTGGCAAGTCCCGGGTTTTCTTCATCCACACCATCAGCTCTGAGCCAAACCGAAGCACGGATATAATCGCCTTCTTCCGGATAGATCGGTTCATTGACGGCTTCGACATTCCAGTCATCGCCAGATCCGTCCCAGTCGCCAAAATCAATTCTCAGCGCCCTTCCGTCATCATTAAATGCACCTTCCTGGATTTCCATGGAGGCTTGATCGGTAGTCGAAAGTGTCCATGCGTAGGTATCACCATCGACCACCCCTGCTTCACTGGATGAGAAGTCACCGTTATAGTTCAACAGGTCGCCGATGGCATGCGGAGGCTGGGGTATTGGAAGAACATCATCACCATTATCGTCTTCAACCTCCTTAACGGCTGTCAGATTATCAAGCAGCAGTTTACCGGCAACCGTCGGATCATCAGAGCCAAGTGCAATTTGCATCTGGATTTCTGCAATCTGATCCAAATTGGGATAATCGTCTTCTGTTTGTGTTTCCCAGGCTGGTACTGCAAATGCCTCAAATGGAAGTACCACTTCTATCCAATCACCAGAATCATCAGCCAGATTCAGATCCACTGCGATTACCCAGGGAATCCGGCCTTCGTCGTGCTGGGTAAACAGAACAGCGTTGAAATTGGCAGAGCCTCCATCGATCGGATCCACGATTTTGTAGCTAAGCCGTAGTTCTTCGTAATCGGAGAGGACGGGGAATTGGTCATTCGTCGGTTGCAGTTGAATATCACTACTTCCACCCCAACCTTCGCCTGCAATTACCTCGTAGGTCCATTCAATAGAGTGATCGCCCTGAACAGCATCGTCGGAGACTGCAAAGGTAGAGACTCCTCCACCGTTATCCCAGTGCCCGAAGTTGTCAAGATTTTCAAATCCCCAAACGAGCAGCTCATCAACGATCTCATCATCTTCGTCGTCATCGTCATCCTCTTCATGGTGCAAAACCCGGAGGTAGTCAACGTAAAAAACATCCTCATTGGCATTATTATCACTGCCCAGGTGGATGCCTACATTCTGATTATCTCCAGCATGCACGAAGTGGTTGATTTCGATCATTTCCCATTCATTCACTGGTAAAGAGCCGCCCCAGATTTGATTCGCTCCCGGATCCAGGCTGAATGTCGGGTTTCCGCCTCCCTGGGGGTCAGCCATAATTCGCATCTCAACCGAATAGGTGTTGCCATTTTCAAAGCCTACGTCCAAATAGAGCGGCTGGATATCCCATGGGTTTTCAACACTTTCAACTTGGGTAATTGTCACCTTTAGCAGTTTATTCTCGCTGTCATCCGGATCTTCAACAATCTCAAAAGTCGCATAATCATCATCTGCCCCCACAAAGGCCCAATTTGCAACACCTGTGGCCTCACCAACTTCTGCATCGGTAAAGTCCGAATTATCGTTGATCACCGTTTGAGCCGATACATTCCCCGCAATAAAGGCGGAAATAAGGCAAAACGCACCCACCCTCATTATCTGCTTCATCTGCTTCCATAGTATACTATCTGATTTCATATAACACCCTCATTTTATTTGTAATTAACACATGCGAAACAATTTTTTACTTATCGGTGTCATCATTCAGTTAATATCCCTGCAAAGCATTATGACACAAAGCCAAAAAACCGGTCGCTATGTGAGTAGAAATGAGCAACATTAGCTCAATCTGAGAAAATTATAGTTCTCCACCCCCTCAAAGTCAAATAAATTGTAACCGCTTTTCATAGTTTCTTTTCAACATTTAACGCCAGGCATTCAAAAAATGCTTTTGAACCGAACTTTCCCGTAAGCTACCAAAGAGGCGGGGCACAACACCCGCATAATATTATAAAAAGTGGAGTTACTATGGTCGAAACAAGTAGTGGTCTGTCATCAGACCTCCAGGAACATGTGCATCAATACAAAACGCCTGCTTTCTTGACTATGCGCAAAGTTTTCACACTATTTTGAACAACAATTTCCTGCTTATCAAGCAATGCGCTAATGCTTGAACAGTACCCGTTTTATGGGTATAGTACGATTGTGTAACCGCCAGATAACGCTTTCAATTATTTAGACTTGAATACAAAACGGAGTATGCCATGAAGAAAAGAAACCTGTCTCAAAACGGACCTGAAATTACGGAATGCGGACTGGGCTGCTGGCAGCTTGGCGGCGGATGGGGCCAACCCTGGGACGACGCCGTTGCCCAGGACATCCTTGAAACGTCCTATCAGGAGGGTGTGCGCTTTTTTGATACCGCGGATGTCTACGGCGACGGTAATGGCGAAAGCGAATCCTCCATCGGCCGCTTCCTGAAAAAGCGGCCGGATGTGTTTGTCGCCACAAAACTGGGCCGCAAAGAGATATACCCCGACGGCTACACCCGCCAATCCTTGCTTGACGCCACCCGGGAATCACTTGCACGACTGGGTGTGGACAAAATTGACCTGACCCAGCTGCACTGCGTCCCTATCGAGGTATTGCGAGATGGAAGCGTATTTGACTGGCTGCGCGAACAACGGGAAGCGGGATTGATCGAGCGGTTCGGTGCCAGTGTGGAAACCGTGGAGGAAGGCCTGATCTGCCTGGAACAGGAGGGGCTGACTTCCCTGCAGGTCATTTTCAACATCTTCCGCCAAAAACCTCTGGAAGAACTCCTTCCCAGGGCACATGACAAGGGAGTCGGCATCATTGTCAGACTGCCGCTGGCAAGCGGACTCCTGAGCGGAAAGATGAAACGTTCTACTACCTTCCGCGAAGGGGACCACCGGAATTTCAACCGCGACGGGGATGCGTTCAATGTGGGTGAAACCTTTGCCGGGCTACCATTTGAAACCGGCGTTGCCCTGGCCGACGAACTCCGGGAGCTGGTTCCCGACGGCATGACCATGGCCCAAATGGCCCTGCGCTGGATACTGGACCACAAGGAGGTTTCTGTCGTGATACCCGGAGCCAGCTCTCATGAACAAGCCAGGCAGAATGCCTCTGTTCCCGGACTCCCGCCACTACCGGCGGAACTGCACCGCCAACTCACTGATTTTTATAAACAAAAGGTGCACAATCAAATCCGGGGAGCATACTAAAACAAAAATAAATGCGGAAAAGGGAAAAAAATCGTAAACTAATTAGCCGTTATTATTAAACCTCCTGTTTTTATTATTGATCTAATCCCTTCTTATGAAGAAAAAATATCACGCGCACATTGAAGCCTTCATGGACGAGGTGGAGTCGCGCAATCCGGGAGAACCGGAATTTCTGCAGTCGGTCAGAGAAGTTGCTGAAACGGTTATACCTTTTATTTCAGAGCATCCGAAATACAGCAAAGCCAATATCCTTCATCGCATGGTTGAACCCGAGCGGGTAATCATGTTCCGTGTCCCTTGGGTGGATGATGAGGGAAAAGTTCAGGTGAACCGGGGCTACCGGGTTCAATTTAATTCTGCAATCGGCCCGTACAAGGGCGGCCTGAGGTTTCACCCGTCGGTGAACCTGAGCGTACTGAAGTTTCTCGGATTTGAGCAGATCTTCAAAAATGCGCTCACTACCCTGCCTCTTGGCGGCGCCAAGGGCGGATCCGAGTTCGACCCCAAAGGCAAGTCGAACCTGGAAGTAATGCGGTTCTGCCAGAGTTTTATGACCGAACTCCAGCGTCACATCAATAAATACACGGATGTTCCCGCAGGTGATATCGGTGTCGGCGCACGTGAAATCGGCTTTCTTTTCGGTCAGTATAAACGCCTTCAAAATGAATTTACCGGCGTTCTTACCGGTAAGGATCTGAACTGGGGCGGCTCGTTCATCCGCCCGGAAGCCACCGGTTACGGAACCGTCTATTTTATCGCGGAAATTCTTGCCAAGCTGAACGACAGCTTCGAAGGAAAGTCGGTTGCGGTATCGGGCTCCGGAAATGTTGCCCAGTTTACGGTTGAAAAAGTGATAGAGCTGGGTGGAAAGGTGATCAGTGTGTCGGATTCGTCCGGTTGCATCATGGCCAAGGACGGCCTGACCCACGAGCATCTCGAGTTCATGAAAAGGCTGAAAAATGAAACGCGCGGGCGTATTCACGAAATGGCCGATAAATTCAGCGAATTAAGCTTTCAGGACAGCGATTGCGTCTGGAACCTGCCGATAAACATCGACATCGCCATTCCCTGCGCCACCCAGAACGAGCTGGACGCCGAACATGCCCGTCACCTGATTGACAAACGGGTCAAAATCGTGGGCGAAGGCGCCAACATGCCGTGTACCTCCGAGGCCGTTCACCTCTTCCAGGATGAAGGCGTAATTTTTGCCCCGGGCAAGGCCGTCAACGCCGGCGGTGTGGCCACATCCGGTCTGGAAATGGCACAAAACGCCCTCCGTCTGAGCTGGGATCGTGAAAAGGTGGACAGCAAGCTGCTGGGCATCATGAAGAACATCCACCAGCAGTGTGTCACCTACGGAGAGAACGAAGACGGCTCGGTGGACTATGTCCGTGGTGCCAACCTGGCCGGCTTTGTCAAAGTCGCCGATGCCATGATGGATCAGGGAGCGGTATAGAACATCCACCGTTCCGCTTCCATTCTGCCCTCTATTAATTTCCCCGCAACTCCGGCTTTTCCCAATCAGGGAAGCGCCGGAGTGCGTCGCGGGTTTGTGCTTTCTCTGAATCTCCGCAATCGAAAATTGACGCCCGTTTTAAATGCAGGCGTCTCCTGTTTTGGTCAGAGCGTAAAGGGATGGTTGGGGGGCTGGCTCAACCGGTTGATCGACCGGGTTATCTCCGCCGACAAGGCGCGGTATCGGTCAGCGTCGGGGTGATTATTTGATTCGGCGCTTTGTGCTCCTTCACCAGTCGAAGCGTTCTGCGGCAAATCGCTTCCCATGGCACTGCCGGATTCGTCATGACTCCATCCGGCCTGTGCCAGATCGTCCCTGATATTTTTCAGCCCCTCCAGTATTTCTTCACGCTGATAGCTGAAAAGATACCATCCCAGTGTCTCGGCCGCGATGATCCGCAACTCTACATCGTCATCTTCACGCGTTACCAGCGCCAGTAGCGGCTCCACAACCTGCTGGTAGCGATACAGTCGGAACATGCGAATTGTTCGGCGGCGGTCGTTGAACGCCAGTGAAGTATCCCGAATGGCCGGAATCATCTCTTCTTCCAGTTGTCTTCCGGTGCGCTCGAAATTATTCAGGGTGTGCGCAACCATCTGCTTCCCCTCTTCGTTTTCATCATGACGGTCCAGCACCACACGGCAGGCATCCGCAGCCCGGGGTGCATCCACTTTCTGGATGGCGGTACGCGCCTTGAACCTGACCCTCCGCGAGTGATCGTTTATCAGCGCCTCCGCTATCATATCCATATAATCGGAACGGCCAATGTCTCCCATCAGACCAATGCTCACGCGCCGGATGTATTCATACGGGTCATGTACGGCTATCGGCAGGATGTGATGAATATGATCGGTCAGGGAGTGCATCCGGGCCAGTGCCTTCAGTGCCTGCAGCCGCACGATATAGGCGGGATCGTTTTCGTACATCCGCTGCAGCGTATCGGCGACGGAAGCACCTTTCAACCGGGCGCTCATTTCTATCGCCAGGGCACGGTAGTTCGGATCCGGATCATTCAACATCTCCTCCCAGAATGACGGCTCTTTCGTTTTCTCTCTGAGGATGGAATTGATATCGCGATCGGTGTCAGCGGCAAACCGGAAGGTGGGGTCTCCAATAATATGGGTCTCCAGGTGGTTTTTAAAATAGACAAGCCGGCCGGCCCGCATTCCATCGGTTAGCAATCCGAGAAACTGATTGGCATCGATATCCTGTAGAACGGATACGGAATGGGCAAGCGCCGCGACCGTCTGGCCATTGCCAAAGACATAACTGCCGGCAACATACGGCGCCTGGATGAACGCCCCGTTGAAACACTGGTCAAACATGATAAATTGGGGAGCCGGACTCAGACGCTCGACATCACCGACATGCATGTCCTGATTGGCGGATGTGATGGAGTCGGCGCGGATAACCTCCTCATCGAATGCTCCGTCAAACCAGCGGGCATCAATTCCGAATTCTTCATAGTACTGAGCTTTTACCTCTTCAAGCGGCTGGCCGCTTCTTTCGGCACGCCGCAGGCGGTTTCTGAGGAAAAGCTGGATGGCGTCCACCTGAGCCTGAACGGTTCTGTGCCGGGGCGATCCGACCAGCAGCTGACGCTCCGGGGTACCATGAGCGTGGAAAACCGCCAGGTTAAGCTCTGGTTTCTGCAGTTCCCGGTAGAGCTCAAATTTGAGGTCTTCTCCTTTGAAGTGGTAATAGTTGGTGAGGCTTCCTCCAGGAGTGAAAAATTGTGGAAACTGTTCTCTCAGTGAGGTGATCTCTCCCTCCCAGGATGCCAGTGATTCGGAATGATATCCGTGTCCGGTGGTAAACAGTCCGTGTTGAAGAATCGGCGGGTTCGCTTTCTGCTTCGCCACCCGTAGTAGATACCGGTTGACCATCTCCCGGCCTTCGGCTCCTTCTGCAGGAGCCTTGATCCGGCCGCTGTACAGATCCATACTCAAAAACTGGGGCGCGTCCGGCAGCAACGAATAATAGTGTTTAAGGGGATGGTTGTCATCCGGACCGATATAGGAAAACTCCAGGTCAAAATCATCATAAAAGCGGTCTGATGGGATCGAAGAGCGTGATTTGTCAAACCGCTCCTGATCCATTTTAAACGAAGAGGTCAGATGTTGCGCATCCCGTATCATGGGGATTGGCAGGTCACCGACGAGAACAAAACCCTCGAGGGAGGGGTTTTCTTCCGCCAGGCTGCGGATCAAATCACGCAGCGGATCGGGCCGCTCCCAATCCCCGATGATGGTATAGACATTCAGTTTGTCGTACTGCTCCAGTGCCCTGCGGTACGCTTCAATGCCATCGGAGGCCACCTTGCCTGTTTCCGAATCCACAATAATGGCAAACGCGGCGGAATGCCCGGTGGTCGGGGGAGTGATCTGTGGTCCCGCATACACGTTTCCGACACTCATTATAATGAACACCAGAGACAAAAGCAGGACGGAGAGGGACCGGAGGCGATATTGAATTAACATGGAAATTCCGAGTAGGTAAGTGAATTAATACGGCACCAGAAGGTTTTATGGGGACTGACTTCCCTCTGGTGCCGTGTTGTGCCTGTTTTAACTTATTTGATTAACATCATCTTTCGTGTCAGGGAGGTAGTCCCGGTAGAGAGCCGGTAGATATAGACACCGCTTGCCAGGTTCGCGGCATCAAACGCAACCTGATGCGTCCCTGCCTGGAGCGTCTCATCCACCAGTACCGCCACCTGCTGTCCGATCATGTTGTAGACGGACAGATGGACCCGCTGCTGGTCTGGTACGGCAAACGAGATTTGTGTGGCCGGGTTGAACGGATTGGGATAGTTCTGATCGAGACGGATGTGTACGGGATGATCGATTCCGGCCAACCCGGTAGGAACATCATCTATGTACTCTTCGCCGGCGACAATTTCACCAACGGTCGAGCCTATATATACCCGATTTCCGTTAAATGCTGCGGTTATGAAAATCCGCTCTCCGGCAAACGTATCATCGGCAGTCCAGCTCTCACCACCGTCCTCCGTTTTTATGATATAGCCGCCGAAGGTCGCTGCATAGGCCACCTCTCCCTGTACCGCAAGGGCGTAAAAATTGGAGTCGATATCCGCCACGCCATGGTCTACCCACTGCCAGGTCTGACCGGCATCCTCGGTTTTTACGATAAATTTGTCGCCGACAGCCCAGGCCGTGGTTTCATCGACGACGACAGCACTGCGAAAATCGGCCGATTCACTAAATCCCTCGGGAAATCCGGCAGATAGCGTGTCCATTTCAACCGTTTCAAAAGCATCACTGGTACGCATAATTACGCGGTTCGGCCCGGCGATAAACCCGTTATTATCGTCAAAGAACCGGATCTGTCCTATGACGTTGGCCGGACCTGTGAACTGAAGGTGCTCGTTCCAGCTCTCTCCGCCGTCAGTGGTTTTGTAGATGTAGTAAGCCGCGCCGGTATTGAGGCTCATCCAGGCGTACCCGGTATCATCGTCCGTGAACGTGACTCCGCCCGAACGGTTATTGGCAATGTTCGGAACATCTTCCAGCACCGTTGACCAGGCAGCTCCGCCATCGGTGGTTTTCACTATCTGGCGGTTTCCTTTCTGGATGATTCCGGTAGATGCGTTTTGGAAAAACATGTTGTTCCCACGGCCCGGACTGTTATGCAGCGTGGATCCGTGATAGACAAACTTTCCGCTTGATTCTTCATACACAAACAGGGAACTGGATGCGTTGACGGCAAATCCGGCACCGTCTTCGGTGAACTGAATCGCACGTATTTCCGAGTAGGGGTGTACCGGAAGCTGCGAAACGGTCTCTCCAAAATCTTCCGAGACAAATAGATTGCTGGACGACCCCTGGATGAACAATTTGCTGCCGGAAAGGGATGTTTTCTGGAAATTCGCGTTAAAATCGAGGAGTTCCGTTGACCAGCTTCGGCCGGCGTCCATGCTTCTGGCGATTACCGGACGTGTTGCCCTGTCATGCCCAACGGCGATCACATGATCGGCATCAATCACCTGGAGGCCTGTAAAAACATCGACGGTCATGGCTTCATCAAATGCGGCGGGTTCAAATGTCGCGCCACCATCCGTTGAATAATACACGGTCGTCGGCAAGTTTTGAAAGGAGTTTCCCTGACCCATGGCGACTACCGTGTTTTCATCCAGCCAGCGAACCGCGTTCAGTAAGGTCAGGTTGCTTATGGCCGGCAGGTTGTTGGCCTGCAGCCAGTTTTCACCTCCATCAACTGTGTGGAACTGTCCATCGGGATTGTTGCTCACCAATACCCCCCGATCGGTGTCATAAAAATCAAAATCGAGCCAGTTGGCCCCGATCAGTGAATCCTGGACGGCCCAGGTCTCGCCTCCGTCATCGGTCCGGAGCATGAAGTTGTTGTTGTGACGGCCGGTCAGCATAAATCCGGTTTCGGCATTCAGAAACTGAATTCTGCGCAACAGGTTAATATCGAGGTGTTCAATGACATCCTGAAAATCCGTCTGTACCCAGCTGTTGCCGCCGTCGATGGTTTTCAGCAGAAACGCCGAGCTTGATCCGATCCAGCCGGTTTCCTCATCTACAAAGAAAACCGATGTAAACGCATCGCCGGCGTATTCTGCCGTGGAGTGGTCGGTCCAGGTCAATCCACCGTCGTCGGTCCGCTTGATCGTGCCATTTGTGCCGACGGCCCATCCTTCGGTTTCGGACAGAAAGTGGATATCGTTAATAAATCCCGGAAAATCTGCTTCCAGTACGGTTGTCCAGTTTTCCTGTGCCGTTGCGGCGGAGAAAAACAGGATCATTATGCTCATGAACTGTACTGCTTTTTTCATTTTGTACCTTTTTTGGGGTTGTGTGTTGATGTGCCGTTCGCCTCAGGGCAGCGGCACCCGATAGCTGATTTGCGAGGTAACCTGGCGCCGGCCGGCGCTGTTATTCATTTCAGAAAGATGACGCCCCCTCAGGTCCAGGCGGATTTCATGATCTCCAGGCAGCGCATATACTGCCCGAATTCCGGCATGGTGACCGGCGAAACCGGATATCTGAAAATCGATATCCCTTCGTCGATACTCATCGAAATACGGTGTTGTTGCATCTGCAGACAGGTCGTACCCGGACTTTTTGCGATGCTGATAGCCGTAGGTTACCGTCAGCGAAAGGTTGGTCACGGCTTCTGTTGTGAAGCCGGTGAGGAATCCCGCATCGAGATGTTCTGCCGACCAGTGAACCTGGCTGTAATAGTCGTCTTCGTGGAGATCGGTCAGGGCAAGTGACCCTTCCAGTGCCCACATCCATCCGGGCGAAAACCTGTGGGAAAAACCGGTTACCCACTGATGGCTATAGCCGCCTGCTTCCAGAAAGAGAGCTTCAAATGGCTGATATTCCGCCCAGCGATTTCCTTCCCGGTAGCGATAGCCGGTGTTCACCGACCATGATCCGAAACTCCAGAGCAGGTCTGCCTCAAGGTGATGAGTCCGCGCCGAGGTATACCCTTCGTCCCGAGGCCGGGTAAGGTCTTCTTCTATTCGCAGCGATGTGTGCGACCCGGTGTACTGAACGTGGAACAGAAGGCCTTCGGAGAGCTGCCATGACAGGTGTGACCCGTAGCTCCACCGACTGCTGCGGGTAAGCCGGGTTTCGCGGTTTCGGTACTGGACAACCGGAAGATCGTAGCCGCGAAAAAAGATGAGCCGGGTTTCATCAAGTATGGATCCTTCATACTCGGTATATCGCAGCTCCTCTTCACGATCGGTGAAGCTCCCGTGGACTCCCCAGCGCAACGGTCCATGGTCCAGTGCGCCACCGGCCGTAATGCCGAACGAACGGTGCGTTGAAAGCGGCTTGGGTGCCACCTCCTTCATCCCTTCATCCACAGAATAATCCACTTGCGCGCCCACGGATCCGTAGTTATTGATGCGATACGTATAGGAGCCGGTGAGGTGAATTTCGTGATACCGCGACATTCCGCTGGTACTGTCACCTATCAAGAAAGGATGCGCGGCTTCATGCTCTCTTGTCGAGATCCATTGCCGGTCATGCAGTTCCAGGCGGCGAAAACCGAAGGAGCCGCTATAAAGCCGGCGGTCGCCTGTAGTTCGGCTTCCGTGCGCGTGAAGATCATACTGCACCTGATTTGCGGGGTCCACAAATCGCCGGTACCGGCCTCTTTCGTCCGAATATCCGCTTTCCATTCGAAGGGCGTCGCCTCTGTGTGAGTACAACAGCAATGCCGGGTTACCGGTCTTTCCTGCCCAGTCGAAGGGCCGGTCGTGGCGCAGCAGTTGGTACTGGAAGTAATCCGGAGTGGTTGGCAGCCATTGTGTTGCGGCATGGGCAGGAACAAGAGATGCCAGACAGACGACAGGAATCAGAGCCGAAAGCAGCCGTATCCATCGGCGCCGTAAGAAGACACGGCGGGAGTTCAGATAAAATAGTATATGGCTCGGCAAGTTCATGGTGCGGTATAATTCTGAAAAGGGTGTGACCGGGTCGGCATCAGTTGGTATCCTGGGTGCTGTCCCGGTTGGTTACCAGGCTGTTTCTCGGGGTGAAATCCGGATGATAGCCGGGGGTAGGCCGCTCATTGATCCGGAAGTCCACCGAGGAGTTGTTGGTATTTTGCAGCTGCGGCGTGCCTCCGTCATTTTCAGCCGGCCGGCGTTCCATGGAGCGTCCCGTATAAAAACTGATGCCTCCGGCTGCTCCCGCGTCGATGGCGGGATTCAGTTTCTTCAGGGAGAGATTGGCGGGATTGTGGAGATACTCCACGCCGTCGATGACATCCACATAGGGTATGAGAATTCTGCCGTCCCGCCACTTCAGATCCTGGGTGTCGGTCCGCGCCAGCACTATGGCGTCGGCCTGCCCCCCTACCAGCCAATCCACACCACTATCCTGATAAATCATCACCATATTTGGCACATTGGGGTTGTCGATATCGGGGGCATCCGGCTTGTAGAATTCAAAATCGGCACCGGACATATCGTGGCTCTCCGGTGCGTTGATCCTGTGGTCGATGGCATCCACAGCGCAGATCACGAACTGGCCCGGCCCGATCGGGTAATCTGTTCCCGAACCGGGAAACTTCCAGACATTGGTGGAATGGATGAATTCGGGATCATCGATAAAGTTGAGGCCGAGCCAGGAACTGGCATAGACCCGAGCTACTACCAGTCCGTCGAGGTACAGGGTAGAATCGGTTTGATTGTAGAATTCGATGTAGCGGTCGAAGAAATAGAGGCCTGCGCCGGGCGGTCCCGACACATAAATTTCGCTGAACACGATGGGGGCACCTCCGAAAACCAGTTCTAGTGGGATAGTGACCGATCCGTCGGAATCCCCCCGAATATCCACGGAGGGATGGCTTCGGTTCGCCAGCGAGTAGCTGTTGGCATGCATCAGGTCGGGCATCCGTTCAATTTCATTTCTGCGCAGCGGACGGTCAACACTTATGAAATAGCGATCGGAAACAAGTCCGGTCACCTCCACCCGGCCTTCCGAATCACTCCAGAAGAGGTGTTCGGTTCCATGTGTATTTGAACGCAGCTGCACCCGAGCGCTGTCGGCCAGGGTGCGGCCGTAAACGGTTTCCATGACACCCGATTCATCCACCAGCTCCAGGACGGTTGTACCGGCGCGTTCGGCTTGAGCGGGCTTGTCGCGTTGCGAAACGACATCATCACATCCAAAAACAGCCGGCAGAATCATGAGCAGCATAACCGGAATCCGGCGACTCCACACAATTGATCGGGGTCGATCGAGTGCGGGATCGATCAGCAGCAGCGACATCAGGTCACGCCACAGTATCGTTATCGTTGAAATGGGACGACAAACACCTGGTAGTTTCATGGCAGTGTTACGGTAATCCGTTAATGATCGATGACCGAGATCCCCTGAAATGGGGCAGCTCTCGGATCGACATGTTTCTGTTAAAACCGATAGCTGAACTCCACCCCGTAAAAAACGGGAGGATTTCTCCGTTCATAGCTAAGAGCGGCCTCGGCCCGTCGCCGAAGCTGGTACCTCGGCCGGTGATTGAAAATGTTGTTCACAAAGAAGGTCACTTCGGAGCCTTCAAAAAGGGACTTGCTCACATTCAGGTTCATGAGCCAAAGGTTGGGCCGTTCCTCATCCAGCAGCTGGAAGTCTTCGTATCGGCGCCGCAGCTCGATATAACGTTCGTCACCCCGCTCCTCTTCGGGAATAAACACGGTTTCCTGCGAGGGAGTATAGTAGCCGATGGCCAGGGTGTCGGACAGACCGTCGCGCCCGTCTATGTTGAACAATTGCTGCTGGACATGAATCGTAACCCAGAGACCCAGTGATCTGGATTGAATCTCCGCGCGGTAGTTGAAGAGCAGGTTGCGGTCATATCGCTCTTCGGTTGCGTACACCGGCAGCACAAACCGGCCGAATTCATCACTGAAGCGGCGGCTGCCATATTGAATGCCGTTCTCGTTACCCCTGCGGTTGTCGATATAGGCGGCATCCACCCTGAAGGCCGTGTTAATCCGGGTAAATCGCTGTGTCCTCAGACTCAATTCCAATCCGTGCGCATGATGCCATCCGTCGTTAATGTATGTGGGATAGCTTTCAAGAAGGGTATCACGAACCATCGCTCCGGATTCATCCGGCCAGTTGGGAAACGAGTGCTGATAGAAGGCCGTCGGTTCACTGAAGATCCGGAACATGTCGTCGCTCCGATTCAGGAAAGCGGTAGCGCTGAGGCCCACTTTTCCGATTTGCTGATCGAGGCTAATTTCAAATTTCTGCTGTTTATACCCCTGCAGGTTGGGGTTTGCCTGTTGGCGGATGTGGGTTGTGACCAAAGCAAAATTCGCCTCCGGCCGGGACGGATCCACAACCGATACGGTATCAACGATATCGTAGTAGCGATCCTGGGCGAACACCATGCCCATGGGCGGCGATTTGCTGGTTACGCCATAACCCAGTCTGAGCCGGGTGTCGGCGGCGAGATGCAGTGACAGGTTGACACGAGGATTGAGGAAGGTGCCGTTGCGGGATTCGATGAGTGCGCCATCGCCGATCAGTGCGGAGGGATTGATCCCTGTGGGCCGGTAGGCTTCGTAACGCACACCTGCCTGCAGGCGAAACGGGATTCCGATACGGCCGGAGATATGGTCCTGGATGTAGAGGCTGAGAATATTAAATGCGGGCAGGTCGTCGTAGGTTCGCAATCGGGGAGAGGGGTTGGTCAGTGATGGCGGATAGAGCGGATCGAACTCGATTCCGTCACCACGATTGAAATCCGATCGAAACGTGATGCCCCCCAGAAGCTGATGATAGAGTGCACCGGTTTCAAATTGCCAGCGATGGTTAACATCCGCGTATACATTCCAAACCGATCCGCGGATCCACTGCCGGCCCAGATAACTTCCAAACACGATAGTCCCTTCGCGCGTCCCTTCCTTTTCGGCATTGCTCACGACCATATTGTCCCTGGAAATCAGTCGCTGCTCGTAGGAGTTTTGCCGGGTGTGGTTGACCGACCAGCTGGCTCTGGTTCTGTGGGAGCTGTTCAAGTCATAGTGCATTTCTCCGGAATAGCGAAGATTCACATCGCGGTTGTACCAGGCCTGGCGAAGCGCGTAACCGGGCTGTTCCTGGCGCTCATCCAGTGCCCGGGTGGCGTACAGGCTCTGGCTGAAGTTCCAGTCGTCGGTACGGCGACGAAGATTGATCTGGCCCGAAAAGCGGGTGTACCCGTCATCTTCGATGCGGATATCATTCCTCGCTGAGGCTATGTTGGCATTGGAATTAAGCACCCAGCCGGAACTCCCCAGACGAAAGCCGCCCGAGGCGTTGTATTCGGTGATGTTGGGATTATAGGAGATTTTTAGTCGAAGGGGTTCGGGCCGTGACCTGGTGCGCACTATGATGGCCCCGTCGGTCATGTCGCCATACTCGACCGAAGGAATTCCCCGGATCACCGACACTTCTTCGATATTCTCGGCGGTAAATTGTCTGAGATCAAGGCCCCGGTTGGCAGTATTCGCCCCAATACCGATCTGCATGTTGGCATTATTGGTGATCGGAACGCCATCCACAAGTATCTGAGTGCCAAGCGCATCTCCGCCGCGAATAACTCCCTGTTCCGGAGTGTTCAATGTCGGATTGGTGGTCTGCACGCCGGGCATCAGTTGCAAAACGGTTCCCAGACTGGCTGTTGCCATATGCTGAATTTCACCGGAGCTTATTACCGATCCGGTCTCCAGATCGCGCGACATCAGATCGTCCGGAGCCGTAACGGTGATTGCTCCGATTTCGAAGTAGGTCGGAACCATCCGGTACTCCCTGTAGACGTTCTGCCCGGCTGTGACTTGCACCGTATCGACCAGCCGCTCATAGCCCAGCATGGAAAATTGCAATGTATAGGTACCCGGCCTGACGGGAATATCATATCTGCCCGAGGATCCGGTCGACCGGCCTGTAGAGAGTTCCCTGACCAGTACGGATACATTTTCTAGTGGATCGCCCTGCTCATCGAAGACCATTCCGGTGATTCGCGAACTGCCGGACTGACCGTGAACCTGCGATAAAGCCACGAAAATAAATAGCAGTAGGAGTCCTGCTGACCTCATTCTTCAATTGTTTACACTTACTGCCCTGGAATACCAGAATCATTGAGCTGTATTGCCTGGAATCCGAAATAGTTTCAGGGGAGTGAGAATTATTAATGATGGAACAATGCTTATTTAGACTTAATATAAATAATGTTCCGACTCATTGAAACCTCTTGTGAAATTATATAATTCGCACTCCTGATAAATGCACGTATCTCATTGAAATAAAATACTTTCCGGCCATAAACCAGGGATATGCTTCTCCTGAAATCTCAACCTTCCAAGAGGGAAAAGCCCTTTTTTTTCAGCAATGTCTGGTTGATTATTTCTGAATATTTTTTTCAGGCCCGTCGGGAATCCCTGGTTATCACAGGTAACTTTGAGCGGTCATTTGGCGGTAATCACGATCCGGTCGCTCTGCAAGTCGCCGGATGCAGCCGTCAAAACGATCTCCCCGGATTCGCCGGCCGACTGCACAATCGCCAGAGCCTTGCCGTTGAACGCCTTGCGGTAATCAGCCTGAAACGGTTCGTGGCTGGTCGGGCTGCCGTTATCCACGGCAATAACCGAACCGGGTCCGTCGACATGAAACCGGATCAGATCATCGGCCCACGGCACCGGACGGCCTTTTTCATCAAGCACCTCCACCGTCACGAAGGATAGATCCCGTCCATCGGCTACAATCCTGTCCCTGTCTGCTGTCAGCCGCAGTTGCGCCGGGTCACCGGCCGTGTGGATTTCCACTATCCGCTCATGCGGCGCCGGACGGTTCCCGTTTTCGTCGGCGGAAGCTTGTCCGCCTGGCTGCGTTGCATCGGCTATTTCCGGCCCTCCGCTTTCAGATCCGCCTGGCTGATCGTATCTCCGGCCTACCGCACGAACCGTACCCGGCTCCCATGCAACCCGCCACATCAGGTGCATATCCCCCTCCACAAGCCGCTGCAGCCCCTGCGACTCATCATTGATGAACAGCTCAACTTCATCATAGTTTGTATATGCCCAGACATCAATAATATCGCCATCCTCCCAGTTCCAATGCGGGAAAATGTGCAGCACCGGCTCTTCAGTCCAGACGCTCTTGTAGAGGTAGTAGGCATCCTTCGGAAATCCGGCCAGATCCACAATACCGAAATAGGAGCTGCGTGACGGCCACCCGTACGGCGTCGGCTCACCCAGATAATCGAAACCGGTCCAGATAAACATCCCCGACAAGAAGTCGTGCTCCATGATCGGCCGGAGCGACTCCATATGGGTGGATCCCCAGGGGGTGCTCACGTTGTCGTAGGCGGATACGGTGTGATCCGGATTCCCTCCGGTAAACGCCACCCGCCAGTCATAGGGCCATCGGCGGATGCTGTCGGAAGGCATGTCGTATTCACCGCGCGTAGCCAGCGCCGAGGTGGTTTCGGATGCGATAAACTTTTCGCCCGGAAAGGTTTTCGGAAAGTTTTCAAACTCCTCGTGTTCGTAGTTGTACCCGATCAGGTCCAGTTCGCCGGAGCGGATCATATAGTTGTCAGGCTGCGGGTGATTGAGTCCGGCGGTAATCGGCCGCGTGTCATCCAGCTCCCGGACGATGCCGGCCAGATTGCGGGTGATTTCCACTCCGGTCGAATCCCACTGTTCCAGAATTTCGTTGCCGATGCTCCACATGATGACACTGGGGTGGTTCCGGTCACGCAGCACGAAATCGCGCAGGTCTCGCTCGTGCCACTCATCAAAATGGAGGTGATAGTCGTACTCGGCCTTTCCTTCGGCCCAGGCATCGAATATTTCATTTTGTATGATGAAGCCCATGCGATCGGCCAGCTCCAGCAGCTCCGGTGCCGGCGGGTTGTGTGCGGTTCGGATGGCGTTCACACCCATTCCCTGCATGATTTCCAGTTGCCGTTCGATGGCCCTGGTATTGACCGCCGCTCCCAGTGCGCCAAGATCGTGGTGATTGCAGACCCCGCGAATCTTCACCGGCTCCCCGTTCAGGAAAAAGCCGTGTTCGGCGTCAAAGCGGAACTCCCGGATTCCGAAGGTTGTCTCGTACCGGTCCACAAGCGATTCCTCCAGATAGACTTCGGTCACGGCGGTGTATAAATTCGGCTCGGTATCCGACCAGAGCCTGGGTTGCGGCACACGGATGTCCTGCATGGCGACTCCGGTTGCACCGGCATCCACCCGAAATGGTTCACCGGAGTAGTAAGCCGCCTGGCGGCCATCCGCATCCAGAATCCGTGTTGTGACCGACACGGACCCGGGGGCATCTCCCGCATTGCGGACGGTTGTCTCCTTGGCAACCAGCGCCTCAGCGGCGGCTATCTCCGGTGTGGTGATCCAGGTTCCCCGGTAATCCACGTGTACAGGTTCGGTTTGCACGAGCCGCACATTTCGGTAGATTCCCGATCCGCTGTACCACCGGCTGTTGGGCTGGAGGGAGTTATCCACCCGCACCGCTACGACGTTTTCCCCTTCCCCGTAATTCAGATGGGGGGTCAGTTCATACCGGAATGAGATGTAGCCGTTCGGCCGGTTGCCCAGGTGCTCTCCGTTGATCCAGACATCGCTGTCCTGGTAGACCCCGTCAAACTCGATGAATACGGGTTTGCCGCGCCGGTTCTCATCCACGGTAAAGGTCTTGCGGTACCAGCCCACGCCACCCGGGAGTGCGCCTCCGCCCACCCCGGCCGGATGATCGGGACTAAACTCCCCCTCGATGCTCCAGTCGTGGGGCAGGTTCAGCCTGCGCCAGTCGCCGTCATCATAATCAGGCAGTTCGGCCCGGTCGGAGTCACCCAACTGAAACTTCCAGTCGTCATTGAAATCCAGCACATGACGGCCGGGTTCCGGTTGGGAGCAGCCGGCATGCAGGATGACGGCGCTGCAGAGAAGCATCAGTAACAGAGGAGTGCGCATAGCGGACGGGGTATGGTCAGAGTGGGTTGATTGCCGGGCCGTTCCTGGGGTAAACGGGGTCGATCAGGTCGTTTTTCCCCAGGCCGTTCCTATTAAGAACGGGGCCCGCCAGGTCGATTTATCGGGTCATTTCTGTGGCGGATGGAGTCAGAATGTGGTGATCTGCCACTGGACACGGCCTTCCAGCGGATCGGCTGCCAGCTCGAACCGATCCGTTTCCGTGCGGTTCAGCTGTATCGGGTGCAGCACATTATCCTCCGGCAGGCAGATGCGGCCTTCCACGGTGTCACCGTCTGCAGAAAACACCACCAGCTCGATATCGGACCAATCGAGGTCGCGGGTGTGTTGTGCCAGGCCGATGTGCGGGATAACGGCTCCGTCGCGAACCAGCATGACCACCGGCAGGTCGCCCGCTTCTATATGATGCCATCCACCCTTGTACACGCTGCCTGTCTGATAGTCGATCCAGGCACCGGGCGGCAGGTAGACGTTGCGGGATTCGGCCTCGTCCTGCATCATGGGCGCAACCAGGATATCCGATCCGAACAGGTACTGATCCTCAACCAGCCAGGAACCGGGATCCTCCGGATATTCGATGAAGAGGGTCCGCAGCATGGGCAGCCCTTTTTCCGAACTCTCTTTGGCCTGCGCGTAGATATAGGGCATCAGGCGGTATCGCATTTCGGTAGCGGAACGGTAGAGGTTCAGGAAATCGTCACTGAACAGCCAGGGCTCTTTGGGCGCGTGGCCGTGGGAGCGGCTGTGTGAGGAGAGCATGCCAAAGGGCGTCCAGCGGCGGTACAGCTCTTCCGGGGTTTCCACCGGGAATCCGCCGATATCATGACTCCAGAAGGAGAAGCCGCTCAGACCGAACGAAAGTCCGCCCCGCAAGCTGGCCTCCATCGCCGAGCTGCTGTTTCCAGCGTCGCCACCCCAGTGCACCGGATAGCGCTGGCTCCCGGCCCAGGTACTGCGGGCCCAGATAATATCCTCCCCGGAAATCTCCCGCGTGAGATCTCCCACGATTTTGTTGTACCGCAGCGGGTAGAGATTGTGCTCATACAAACCGGTGCGGCCGTTATGGTAGACACCCCACAGCGGTGCCGCTTCCCCAAAATCCACCTTGATAGCCCCAACGCCCATCTTGAGCAGGTCTGCAATTTTCTCCTCGTACCATGCAATCGCGTCGGGATTGGTGAAATCGAGGATGGCGTCCTCAAACGGCACATTCCCCTTGCCGTCCTTGATGTGCAGCCCTTTTTCGACGATCTCCTGATAGAGCAGGTTTTGAGGCACAAAATAGGGGAGCTGCCAGATGGAGGTCTTGAAGCCCATGTCATCCAGATCGGTGATCATGGCCGCGGGATCATCAAACCGGGATTCTGCAAAGATGAAGTCGTTGCGCCAGTCGGTCTCGAACCAGCCTGTATCCAGGTGAATCACATCACTGGGGATGCGATGCCGGCGCAGGTTGTCGGCTACTTCCCTGACTTCCTGCTCGGAAAAATAGGTGATCCGGCTCATCCAGAGGCCAAATGACCAAAGCGGAGGCATCGGAGATTTGCCGGTGAGCTCGGTGTACCCGTCCAGGATTTCCTTCGGCGATCCCATGAAGACGAACAGGTCCAGTTCATCGTCGGCGATCATCATGTTGTTGGTGGAGTGGTAGGAGTCGCCGATGTCGAAGGTCATCGGAGTGGACGAGTGGACAAACAGGCCGTAGCCCCGGTTGCTCATCAGAAACGGAATCGGCTTGTGCATATCCTTGTTCTGGCTGCCGTGTGAGTCATTGACCCAAAGGTTGAGTTTTTGTCCCCGTTTGTTCAGGCGCGTGAACGACTCTCCACCGCCGTAGATACGTTCGCCGGGCTCCAGATTGAAAACGGCCGCTACGCTGCGCGAGTAATCGTGGGCGCGGCGCACGAAAGAGAATGGGAGCACCGGGTTCAGTGTCGTCTCATTGTCCACCTGATGATTGGTTCCGGTGAGCAGCCGGCCGGCGGCATCGTGGAATTCCACCTTCCAGGGGTGTTCGTAGATAGTTACGCTGCCGAATTCGCTGCTGTAGCGATGTCCGCCCTCAATCGCCGAATAGCTCCAGGAGTTATCTGAGGGCGCTTCGCCATCCACCAGCATCAGAGATGGTTCCGGTGTGGCGACCTGTGGTCCGGTAGCCATGCGCAGGCGTACCGCACGCGGTGACACGAAATCGATTTTGAATGGATAGACCGGATCCACCGCATACTCTCCCAACGGGAATTCATTGGCTTCGCTTCGGCGCAGAACCGTGAGCATGTTGTTGAAGGCCTTTGCGGTACCATAATGGTGACGCAGCCATTCCACTTCACCTTTCCCGGTTTCCGGATCAAAACTCACCAGTCGATCGGCCAGGAAATAGTTGTTGGTGAAATCCTTGAAATCCCCGGAGATGTCGACGGTTTCGTTGAGGACGTTAGGCAGGGACTGGCTCATTGCGCGTTCGGTTGAAGTAGTTATGATACCCATGAGCAGAAGTGCCGGTATCAGCAGAAAAGCGGTTTTTTGTACAGGCATGGTTATGGCGTTGAAGGTTAATAGTTTTGGCGTCTTAAATGGTAAAAAAAATAGATTCTCATGTGGATTGATACCCATTGCGATCATGGTTCCGTACCCTGTCGGCCTGCAGGGTACTATTTAATATACATCATACTTCGAAACTTTCTGGCCGGACCCGCCTGCAGAACGCATATGTATACACCGCTTGACAAGCCGGTGGCGTCAAAAACGGAATGATGCAGCCCCGCGTCCTGCCTCTGGTCTACCAACACACGGACCTGGCGTCCGAGCACGTCGAATACGCGGATCGTCACATGGGTTTCTGCCGGGAGCTCATAGGAAATCAAGGTGGACGGGTTGAACGGGTTGGGGTAATTTTGCCTCAAGCGGACGGCGGAGGCCACCGCCTCCGGCTGATCTGCCGAGACCACTTCATTTTCAAGGGCACCATAGACAATGCCCCGGCCGGCGGTACTCATGTAGACACGACCGAAGATGTTTGGATCCCCAATCACAAAATTGCCGTTACCGGGTCCGCCGTACTGATGCGCATCGTCATTGATCCTCACCCAGCTGCTCCCCTCATCCACCGATCGGAAAAGACCGGTAATACCGCCCACTGTTCCCCAGATATAAACGGACGGGTAGTCATGGTCCGGTGCCGCACGTCCAAATCCAACCGCGGCGGCACGATCCACGCCGGCGACAGGCTCAAATTCCGCATCCGGGCCGGCGGATCGAACCAGGCCATTTGCCTCCAACGCAATCCACACATCCCCCTCGCGCTGTGGTGCGGTGCGAATCAGTGCGGAGCCGCCGGACGGCAGGGAAGATTTCACTGAAAACGAACTGCCGGCATCGCGGCTGATCATCACATTCCCGTTAGACGGATTGTAGGCGTAGAAAATGGAGCCGTTGGCAGGATCCGATACCGGTATGGTTCGTGTGGATGCAAATCCGTCGGCCTGGGTCCAGGTCCTCCCCCGGTCGGTTGTACGGAAAATCCGGTTGCTGTTGGACGGCCTCCAGAGCACGGTTTCCCCGTCAGCTGCAACCGCCACCCTGCCCTGGTAGTAGGTCTGACCGTCTGGGAGTGATGCGAATGGGCTCCAACTCCGGCCCAAATCCGTTGAATAGTATATCGGGAAGTTGCTCCCGTTGCTGGTTCCACCGACCCTCACAACCATATTGCCACGTTTTTCGGCATGGTCCACCCCGGTTGAGGTGCCGATCTGCGGCTCGTGAATCGGGCTGTATTCGGTGACATCATGATGCACAAACCCGTCATAGTCGCCGATTACCGATATAAGCGGACCGTTATAGATATTGGTGATATCCAGTGGAACCGTCTCCTCGATGCCCCTGACCGTAAACTTCCACGGATGTTCGCCCGGGGCGGCCGGATCGATATTTCCGGTCATAAAAATCCCGTTTCCGGAAGTGACCAGCACGCGATCGGTATTGCCGGGATCGAACTCGATGCTGCCCGCCCAGTGGATGGAATGGCCCTGAATCCAGGAAATGCCCTGGTCATCTTTTTGCAGGTCGACGCTGGTCCAGCCGGCACCGCGATCCTCCGAATAAAAAACCCGGTCACCCCAGGTGCCGTCGCCCTGGTCCATCCAGGTGTTTATGGTGGAGGCGACCATCCTGTCCGGGTTGGCCGGATCCATGCTTATGCCGCCAAAGGCCCTTGATAATCCTGCCGGTGTGATGTCGCTCCAGCTGCGATCGTCGATATTCCAACTCCATATGCCACCGCTTTCAACGGGCTCGGGAACATTCCAGTGGCCATGCGGACCGGCGCCGTCCCCGTAGGTAATCACCAGGTCTCCGTCTCCGCTCAAAGCTGCGCGTTGCGGCATGAAGCGGGTCGGGCGACCTTCCACCAGCTCCCAGCTCTCCCCGGCATCCTCCGATATATAGAGATTGTTGCCATGATAGCGGGTTCCACCGGCTTCCAGTTCCGCTACCGAAACACCCGCTATTATGCGCTGTGACCGCCCGTTTTCCTCCGTGCGTCCGTCGATCACCACAAAACTAATTCCGTTGTCGTTTGGTGTTTGTGATACTTCCAGTGCGGACACATGCTCCCAGGAATCACCACGGTCCGTAGTCACAAACAGGCCGTCGCGCCGGGTTCCGGCATAGAGAATGTCTCCATTGTTCGGATCCACTGCCAGGCGTTCTCCGTTTTGCCTCCCCATCCCGTTACCGTGGGCCTTGAACTGTTGGGTCACATTGATTACGTCAAAGGTGTCGCCGAAGTTGTCGGAGCGCAGAAAAGCGGTATTGCCGTTGTTGAAGTAATCGATACCGGCCATCATGTAAACCCTGTTTGGGGATGACGGATCGATCGTCAGCGACTCGATTCCAAGCAGGCCTGTCTGATCCTCGGAAACCCAGTCGTTCAGGGGAATCCAGGTTTCGTCGCGGGGATTCCAGCGATAGGCCCCGCCGACATCGGTTCGTGCATACATGACACCATCGCCTTCGTGGGAGGTGACGATCGCCGTGACATAGCCCCCCCCTCCGATAGCCACACTGTTCCAGTGATAGACCTCTTCCGCGGGCAGGTCCGATGCCACCGACACCGCGGCAGTAAACGGCAGCGTCACAAACAGGAGAGGCAGCATCAAAAAACCAACTCGCAAAACATGTCCAAACATAGAATAAAAGCTCATTTACTGCGGTAATTATTCCGCCCGGAGTTCGGGCAGCTTGAAACAGACAACACCAAGATCAAAAAAAACCGGTGTCTCCGGAACTTTCAAAAACACCGGTTTTGCGGAGGTCATACATGCCATGAATCATTCTGTCTGAAAACGGATCGGTGAAATTAATCGGCTATGCGGACGATCCTCATGTGGTCGAACGCCACCAAAAGGCTCTCGACAAGATCATCTTCGCCCTCATTATCGTTGACAAACATTATGCCCATGGACTCGTCTGGAGTGTGCAGATCCCGGATACTTGCCGCCGATTGTCCGTAGCCGTTGTCTGTTCGGAACATGGACAGCGGGATGGTCACGGTAACCCATCCATCGGTAGTATACGCTCCTCCTGTATCTTCCCAGGGCTCATAGCGGGCGATATAGTCCCAGTCGTCATGAATCCTAATCAAAAACGTGCCGTATGCCAGCGGATCCTTAATATATATGTCAAACTTGAGCGCCCAGTCTTGAAGCGGGTCATCCAGGTGCTCTTCTTCCATCCAGCGGAGCGAAACCAGGTTCACCGAGCGGGTATCCTCCCACCACGCCCAGTTGCCAGGTGTGATATTCCCTGTCTGCATATAGCCGTAGGACCCGATACTTCCGGGAAACAGGTCCGGGTCATCGCTGACGAGGGCGCCCCACTCGTAGTTGTTCACATCATCAAAATCATTCAGCATGCCTGTGTAATCATTAAACGGGCTGGATGGGGGCGTCGCCACCTCTTCATTCACCGTTTCCACCGTTATCGCGCCACCTTCGGTGACTCCGTCCGGAACCACCAGGTCGACCCAGCTCCCGTTGTCGGACGGAGTAAAGTCCGCGGCGGAGATGCCGCCGGGAAAACGTACATCCAGGATCAGGAACAGTGACTGACCGTACAGCCGGATTTGATCGCCTGCCTGGCCAAACTCCCTGGTCAGATGCGACAGGGACGGCGGGGGCGGCACAATGGGAAAATCAAAGACGAATTCCCCTTTATCCGAAACCACTTTAATGGTATTCATCTCATCAGACTCCGGATCAAGTTCCATGAAATTGATATCCGGGACGGTGATGATCATGTTCGTTTTGGTCACAAACACCGGATTGAAAGAGGCGCCCACACCGTTGAAGAACACGGCTTCCACGCGATCCAGGTTATTTCCCTGAATCACGAAGATTTCGCCCGGACCCAGTTGCTCAAGCTGGCGAACCGCGGCGGTATCCGGGTGCATGTACCTCACACTGGTAATTTCCGGGATACGATCGTCGTCGCTACCGAACAACCCGCACGAAGTACTCAGCAGGCCCAGCAAAACGGCCATCGCAATGGCGATCGGCGAATGGCAGGAAATGTTTTTCTTTGAATTCATACATTCAGGGGGTTAGCGGGATAACTGTTAAACGTTGCCGTCCGAGCCGCATACTCTATTCATCAGAAGTTAAATGGGACAGGCTCATCCATGAAGATCGGGTTGGCCGTCATTTCTGCTTCGGGGTAATGAAGCCTGAAGTCGCTTTCGTTGGGAATCACCGGTGCGGCAGGCGGTTCCTCCTCATATCCGTCTGCCCGGGTGAAGGTGAAATTGGCATTGCGCCGCTGCTCCTCTACAATCGAAATGGCTTTCTGGGGCTGCCAGTTAAACAATCTCACCAGCTCGTACCAGTTCTGGCCCTCAAACGCGAGCTCTTTCCACTTTTCCTCGAACAGATCCATGTAACTGAAAGAAGAGACGGGATCCAGTCCGGCCCGCTCCCTCACCTTGTTGAAGAGGCTTACGGCCCTGGCATCGCTGGTGGAAGCGTTGTTACCGAGGGTCGCCTGGGCGTACGTCAGGTACACTTCCGCCAGCCGCAGCATATAGGTATTGATATCTGTTTCCATGAAGCCCACATTACCGTTATTGTCACCTGCGGTACCGATCACATATTTTTTGATGGGTGCCATGCTGCCCTGATAGGTGTAGCCCCCTTCCGCCTGCAGCAGTTCGGGATAGTGATCTCCATCCAGCATAAAAGAGGCCTTTCGCCGTTCGTCTGCGGAATCCGCTCCGCCATAGAGCTCAAACAGCCAGGCCGAAGCGCTGGTGCCGCCTCCCCATCCGTCACCGGCACCTGTGAGTCGCGCTTCAACGGCATAATAGGCCTGGGTGCTGTTATGGGTACCCCATTCACTTGCGCCATAAACCCACTGCAGGGCAAACAGGCTCTCGGAATTGTTGTTGTTGGCGCGGAAAAAGAGCTGGGCGTAGTCATCCATCAGCCGTACGCCGCTGTTGTCGATTACCTCCAGGGCATACTGACGGGCCAGCTCCAGATCGCTTTCCACCAGTGCGCCGCCACCGCTGTCGAAATGGGCGCGGGTGAGATACAGCCGGGCGAGCATTCCTTTTGCGGCCCATTCATCCACCCGTCCTGCCGGATCGTTGAGCTGCAGGTTTTCGGCGGCAAACTCCAGGTCGTTGATGGCGAACTGCAGGACATCCTCCCTGTGATTACGGTTCTGATTGGGCTGTTCCAGCAGATCACGGGTACTTGTGATGATGGGTACCTCGCCCCAGAGCGAGGCCAGGTAATAGTAGGCGACACCCCGCATGAAGCGGGCCTCGGCAATACGATGATCCCTGACGACTTCCGGGATATCATCGGACGCCTTTTCGGTGATGTTGGCGATCTGGATATTGGCGTTGGTAACTACCAGATAGAGAGACCGCCAGAGTTCGTTGAGCCGGGTATTGGCGGAGTTGGTGCTGAAGATAACGAACTGTTCGCGTCCCCCGTCGTTGGTGATCATGTTTCCGGCCCGTGCATCTCCGATCTCCATTTTGGCCTTGTCGTTGAAGTCAAACCAGACGATGTTGTAGAGTGGCCCGGTAGCCATGGCCAGATCTTGTTCCGTCTGGTAGAAGTTGTCTTCAACGATCTGATCCTGCGGTGGCCGATCGAAAAAACTCTCGCCGCAACCGTACAGCACCGGCATGCTTACAAGTAATCCTGCCAGCAGATAGCGAATAGATCTTTGCTTAGTCATAATTAATTTATTTCGAATACACGGGTTACAAGCCAACACTGACACCTACGGTGAATATGCGTGGTGAAGGATATCTTCCACGATCCACGCCGAGCAGCAGAGGATCGGGGTTGTTCATTTGAGCGCCGATTTCCGGATCATAACCGGAGTATTTTGTAAATGTATAGAGGTTTTGCACGCTGCCATAGACCCTCATGGTGCGCATTCCCAGACTGTTCAGAACACTTTGCGGCATGCGGTACCCAATGGTTACATTCTGAATTCTGAGATAGCTTCCATCTTCCACGAACCGGTCGGAGATACGCTGGTTGTTGTTCGGGTCGGAGGATGTGATTCGCGGGACATCGGTATCGGGATTGGATACATAGACGTTGTCGACATCATTGATATCGCCCTCGGGGTCGATCATCTCCACCCGTGCGTGGTCATTGATGGTTGCCAGGAGTCCGAAGTTGCTGGCAGGGTCTTCATTAATCCTGCGGAGCTGATTAAAGACATCGTTTCCGTAGGTACCGTTGATGAAAATGGAGAGATCGAAATTCCGGTAATAGAAATCGTTGGTAATACCAAACTGGAAATCGGGATTGGGATCTCCGATAATGGTACGGTCGTTTTCATCGATAACGCCATCGCCGTTGAGATCCTTGAACTTCAGATCTCCGGGCCACACGCCGTTGGTCCGGCTGATATTGGCATGCTGGGTCGCGTGATTGCGGATATCGTCGGCATCCTCAAATACGCCTTCCACCACATATCCGTAGAACGTGCCGACGGGCTGACCTACGATGGTACGTGAGACCGGATCGAAGAAATCGATGTTCCTTTCGATGAAGCTCGTCTCCTGGTCCATGGCGGTAACCTGGTTCCGGTTTCTGGTGTAGATGAACCGGGACTCCCAGCGCAGTGACCGGTCGATATTGACCGTACTCAGGGCCACTTCAATGCCCCTGTTTTCCAGAGACCCGATATTCACCATCGGAGCACCGATGGAGCCGATTCCCGAGGTTCCCGAGTAGAGCGGCAACGGCTGCTGAAGCAGCAGATCGCGGGTCCATTGCATATACGTGTCCGCCGTCAGACTGATGCGCTGGTTGAAAATACTCAGATCCAGGCCGACGTTGATGGATTCGGTCGATTCCCATTTCAGATCCGGATTGGCTAGATTACCCGGTCGCACTCCGCTTCCCCAGGCGGTGGCGGTCACCAGCAGTGCGGAACCAAACAGGTAGTTACCGATCTCCTGGTTTCCCACGAAACCGTAGCCGACTCGAAGCTTCAGCTCATCTACGGAATCAAGCGTAAAGAACCGTTCGCTTGATATGCGCCATGCCCCGGCAAAAGAGGGGAACACGCCCCAGCGGTTATCCGCCCCGAATCGGGATGAGCCGTCCACGCGTATGGAGCCGGTCAACAGGTAGCGGTTATCGTAATCCAGGTTAACTCTTGAGAACACTGATTGAATGGAGTTGGAGCCGGCCCAGCTGTTGTTGGCCATGGTTTCGGCATCGCCTGCGGCCAGTTCAGGTACATTGTTGCCCGGAAAATTCTGACGGCTGCCGCTCAGTCCGTCAAACTCAAACACCTCTGCCTCGTATCCGGCCATGACATCCATGCGGACCACATCGGCAAACGTGTCGTTATAGTCCACAAAGCCGCGTGCCTGCCAAAACTTCCCAACGCTTTTTGACCGGGAGGAGGAGTTGATCTGGTTGACACGGGCGTTGAACTCATACGTTGGCGTAAACTGGGCCTGATTGGCCAGGTTGTACGCGCCGCTGAACTCCGTGCGGACGGACAGGCTTCTGCTCAGCCGGATTCTTGCAAAAACATTTCCCTGCATTTCGGCTCGCTCCTGTGTGTTATCCATGATTCGGGCCATGGCCACGGGGTTTTCAAGGGTGAACTCCGACTGATCCGGACCTCCCCAGGATCCGTCGGGTGACCGCACCGGAATATCGGGCGATTGTCTGATGGCGAGATTGACCAGGTCGGCATCCGAAACGGTCAGTCGCTCATCCGTACGGCTGACATTGAGACTGGTGCCGACATCCAGCCATTCCACCGGGGTGTTGTCCAGGTTCAGGCGCACCGAGTATCTGTTGAAGCGGGATCCTACCGCGATGCCGTCCTGGTCGAAGTACCCCAGAGACAACCGGTACCGGGTAATTTCATCTCCGCCGCTCACAGAAAGGTTGTGTTCGTGCATGGGCGCGAAGCCGAAAAGCTCGTCCTGCCAGTTGGTTCCTTCCCCGAGGATGGATGGATCCATGAACTCGGCCCGGTGCCCGAATCCGGCAATATCGGCGCGCAGGTTATGAAACTCCGCGTATTCTCTCAGATTGAGCACACTAACCGAACCGGGAAGATGCTGCACGCCATAACTGCCGTCATAGTCCACGTTGGTTTCTCCCGCACGTCCGCGTTTGGTAGTAACGAGAATGACCCCATTTGCCGCACGTGCGCCGTAAATAGCTGCAGCAGATGCGTCTTTGAGCACATCAATGGACTCAATATCCGACGGGTTCAGCGTTGCAAGCGGGTTGGTCGAGTTGCTGGCCTCTCCGGAAAGCGGCACGCCGTCTACCACATAAAGCGGCTCTGCCCCGCCTGTAAGAGTATTGGTACCCCGAATACGCACCGAGGTGCCCCCGCCAGGCTGACCGGAATTGGAAAGCACCATGACGCCGGCTGCCCGTCCCTGAAGTGCTCTTTCAAACAATCCGCTCCGCGACACCTGAAGATCTTCGGAGCTGATGGAGGCCACCGAACCGGTTAAATCCCGGCGCCGCGCATCTCCATAGCCGATAAGCACAATTTCATCTCCAACCAGAAAGCTGTAGGTCATTTCCACATCGATCTCGCTGCGCCCCAGCACGGGAATTTCCAGTCTGTCAAAACCCAAATAGGAAAAAACGAGCGTATCTTCCGGGGATGGCACGTTCACAGAATAACGCCCCTGCATATCTGTGACATCACCGGTGGATGTGCCCTTCACCACCACATTGACGCCCGGAAGCGCTTCCCTGCGTTCGCTGTCAACAACCTGACCGGTTACGGTTATGCCCTGCCGGGCTTGAACCGTCTCTTCTGCGGTATGGGCAATCGGACGAATAATGATTTGTCCGTTCGCCGATGCCAGCGCCTCGACCTGATACTCACTCATCAGGGATTGCAGTAAATCCACTACCTTGACATTGGTTTTGGCCATGGTAATCCGGGCATAGGGAAGCTGATCCCTGTCGTAGGTCAGGCGGGCCGAAGATTTTTCACTGATCCTTGTCAGCAGTTCATCCATGGAAGCGTTTTGAACAAATATGTCGATCCGCTCTTCATAGATGTCATTGACCTCCGGATCGTATGCAAACCATTCCAGGGGTACGTAGTTTTGCGCCGTATGGCCGGTTGTGGCAAAGCTTTGTGCGTGAACCTGCACCGGCAGTACACATAACAAGACGCCTGCCATACACCCGATTACACCCCACACCCACCTGCCGCGCCTGATTCTGGTATCATTATGCATAGTTATGGTCGTTCATTTACAGTTGGACAAATTATTCGGTAAAGTAAAATGATCCGTTTTTCTCGGTAAAACTTATGTTGAGGGTCAGGCTAACCGCCTCAATCACCTCTCTGACCGGCTGGTTTTGCCGGAAAGACGATGTCAGCTTTTTTTCATACAGCTCCGGCTTTTCAGGGTCTATCTCTATGCTGATGTTGTACCAGCGCTGCAACTCCAGGGCTACCCGGTCCAGCGGCTCCTGCTGAAATACCAGCTCCCCCTCAATCCAGCCAAGATATTTCGACATATCGGAGAGTTCGCTTACTTCGACAACACCCTCGGGCGTGTATATCCCCAGATGATTTCCGGAAATTCTGGCCGGTACTGCTGCATCATCCCTTCTGCCCTCAAGCGATACGACGCCGGAAATTACCGCCACGGAGACAAAGTCGTCTTCGGGATAGGAAGAGACGTTAAATCGGGTACCCAGTACACGTGTGATGGTTTTTTCCGTTTTTACGATAAAGGTTTTGCCGGGCTCCGGCTCCACCTCAAAAAAGGCTTCCCCCTCGAGTTCCACCACCCGATCTTCCAGACCGCGGAAGGATTCCGGCAGAACCAGGCGGCTGCCCGGTTTCAGTATAGCCCGGCTGCCATCGGAAAGGGTCAGCCTGGTACGGCTCCCCGGCTGCGCAAAAAACTCCTTGTAGGTGACCTCCGTGACTTCTTCGCGGACGGGCTCGTCTTCCACATTGTATAGAAACAAAGCGGCCATGGCAACGAAGAGAATGGAGGCGGCCGCAGCAATCCAGCGGTAGCGACTGTTCCCGGCCCTCAGCCTCCTGCTCAAAAGCTCACTGCTCGTGCCGATGAGGGGCTTTCGCCGGGTATCGACCTCCGGGTGCTTTTTCCTGAAGCGCTCCCACGCCGCATCGGCGTCCCACTCTCCCCTCTCTTCAGCCGGCAGGGCATAAATTCGTTTCACAAATGCGAGGCGTTCACTGTTCTCCGGATCCTTCTGAATCCACTCCTCCGTTTTCCGGAGCTCTTCACCGGACATTTCACCGTTGACGTAGCGGATCAGGTCATTCCAATGGATGTCTTTTTCGTTCATTTCGTTGTATTAATGTTCTGTCTACTATTCACTACCATGAAAGGGTCCGGTACCCCTACACGCTTTCCATATCTTTGGAAAAACAGCGAAGCCATGGGCCACTCGGAAGTTTTACGACAATCCCCGGCATCCATCAGCAACCCCGCCCATGTACGGGACCAATCCTGTGCCGAAGCGTGCAACACTTTGATTATCCGTCAATTCCGATGCTGTTGCGTGTTGCGCTGAAACCGCATTGGCCATTTACCCTTCGGATTTCTGTCATATTCCTTCGGCATGACTATAGATTACCCTGAATGCCCAATTCATTTGTAATACCGGTTATTTAAAATGGGCCAGTTTTTTGTGCAGAAACTTCAGAGTCCGGCTCATCTGGGTCTCTACGGTTTTAATGGAGATGCCGAGTGTCTCCGCAATTTCACGATAGGTCAGCTGATCTTCCCGGTGCATCAGAAAAATATTTCGCCGCTGCTCGGGAATCAGCGCAAGTGCATTCCGGACCGCCTCGCGAAATTCGACGAACTCAATGTCCTCATCCCGGTAATCGGGATTGTGCTCTATTTCAGGGTGATCAACCACATCCACATGCAAATGCCCTTTTTCCTTTTTTAAATATTTCAGGGCCTGATTGCGGACCGCAGTGTATAAATAGGACCGCAGGGTGCCACGCGCCTCAAGCCGGTTGCGATTCTTCCAGATTTCATACAGTACATTGTGGATGATATCTTCTGCAACCTGCTTTTCCTGTACATATCGCAACAAAAATCGACCCAATTGCGGATAATAATGCTTGTAAAGTGCTTCAAATGACGATGCATCACCGTTGTTGATACCCTCAACCCAGCTGTTATCCCTCCTTATCCGGTCTTCTATCTGCTGCGCATATTCCATTTCGATTACAACAAAGGTGCACCCCGACAAATGTGTAAGCTGCTATTACCCTCCGAACAGACAATTTTCGGATCATCCCAAGTAAAATCAAGTTAAATTGAACCGGACTTGTAAACATTTCATCAGGTGTCTGAACAGTGCATTCCGGCAACGGACAGCGACAGCGGTTGTGAAATCTTTTCGACAAGAAAAAACCGGCACGGACATCACATCCGTACCGGTTGGCTCTGTGTATGGTACATGCGAATCGGAGGTGCTTTTGCGCTACCAACCTGCTTTTGCCTGTTCATCCTCCCGAGCGACCCGGCCCCCGGTTTCCTGCAGTTATTTTCTGTACCCCGTTTTTGCCGAACACCCCCACAATGTTTTTTATTTGAATATCAGAAACCCTTAATATCGTTGAACTACAACAATTTGGGAAAATTTTCCCGTCAGAGAACCGCCCAGTGATTTGTGCTTTTGCATCTTGTTCGTAATTTGACTGGCGGTACTCCGGTCATGTCCGGGGCGGGTTTATCAAGCCGGGGTACCATTACCGAATCGGTCCGGGACGGGATCGTGCAGTTCAGATATTATCCGCCGGAAAGACCTCTTCACCCCGGGGATCGCCGGGCGTTTTCCACTACCTAAACTGATGATCATGCCGAATGAAAAGCTTGTTCCAGTCAGCGCCATCGTGTGTTCCTTTTTTTCTCTTTGCCTCTTTGCCTCCTGCGGTCATATCTCTGCCAGGGAAGCGGATCCTCTGCCCCTGAAGCTGTGGTATGACCAACCGGCCGCCGACTGGAATGAAGCGCTCCCGGTGGGCAACGGGCGGTTGGGTGCGATGGTTTTCGGGCGGATCGGATTGGAACGGATTCAGGTCAATGAAGAGTCGCTCTGGGGCGGCAGCAACGTAAACAACAACAATCCCGGAGCTTCTGAAAACCTGCCTGAGATACGCCGCCTGATCCTGGACGGTGACATCCCGAAAGCCAAGATACTGGCCGAAGAACATCTGCTGGGCGATCCCTGGGTGGACAACTCCTACCGCACCCTTGGGGATATTTTTATCGATTTCGGCCACGACGACACCACCGCCGTAACCGCGTATCATCGGGAACTTGACCTGAGAAAAGGTGTCGCCAGCGTATCCTACGAAACCCCGCAGGGCGTGTATGCCTACGAAATGTTCTCCTCCGCCCCGGATGATGTGATGGTCCTCCATATGACAACCACGGCACCGGACGGATTCCAGAATACCACCATTGCCCTGACCAGGGTCGAACACACATTCGTTGATGCCATGAGTGGCGGCCTTACAATGATAGGGCGAATAATTGACGATGAGGCCTCCGGTCACGGTCCGGCGGGCGCCCACATGCGGTTTGCCTCCCGGCTGGAGGTGTCCGGCTACGACGGCATCCTCACGCAGAACAGCAACACGCTGGTTCTGAACGGCGGGCATTCCGCCACACTGCTTTTCAGCGCCGCCACCAACTACGACCTGCCGTCTATGGATTTCGATCGCGGCATAGACCCCCACCAGCGGTCCATGGATCTTGTCGCCAAAGCCTCTGAGTACAGCTACCAGGAACTCAAATCACGGCATGTAGACGATCATCTGCCGATAATGGATCGGGTCACCATTGACCTGGGCGGACACGAACGCGACTCCATTCCAACCGGCCGGCGTCTTTCCGAACTTCAGCAAGGTGCCAGCGACCCCGCCCTCAAAGCGCTCTATTTCCAGTTCGGCCGCTACCTGCTGATGGGCAGCTCCCGGGCTCCCGGTGTTCTTCCGGCCAATCTTCAGGGTATCTGGAACGAGCACATCTGGGCTCCATGGGGGTCCGATTACCACGTGAACATTAACATCCAGATGAACTACTGGCCCGCCAATGTCACCAACCTGGACGAAACGGTGTCCCCGCTGGGTGATTTCATGTCGGCGATAACGGTGCCCGGCGCAGTGACCGCCCGCGACATGTACGGTGCCGGCGGATGGGCCATGCACCACACCACCGATGTCTTCGGCAAAACCGGTGTCATGGACGGAATCCACTGGGGGATGTTTCCCCTGGGCGGGGCATGGATGATGTTTCCCCTGTACCGGCATTATGAGTACACGCTGGACACCGACTGGCTTCTCAACCGGGCCTACCCCGTCATGCGCGGCAGCGCGGAGTTCATCCTGGATTTTCTTGTGGAGGACGACGAAGGCCGACTGGTAACCGTGCCCTCATATTCCCCCGAAAACAGCTATATCCTGCCTGAAACCGGAGAAGAGTACCGCATCACCTACGGTCCCACCATGGATATCCAGATCATCCGTGAACTGTTCGGCTACATCCTGGATGTGGCCGACAACACCGGAGAAGAGGACGCGTTCCTGGACCGGCTGCGATCTGCCCTGGAGCGCCTGCCGGAGGTACGGATCGGTGCCAATGGCACCATAATGGAGTGGATTGAGGATTATGACGAAGCCGAACCCGGTCATCGCCACATATCCCATCTGCTCGGACTTCATCCCGGCACCCATATCACCCGCGATACCCCGGAGATGTTCGAAGCCGCACGCCGAACCATCGAACGGCGCTTTGAACACGGCGGTGGTCATACCGGATGGAGCATGGCCTGGATCATCAACTTCTACGCCCGCCTCCTGGATGCGGAAGCCGCGCATCACCATTTCCGCCTGCTGCTGGAACAGTCCACTTTGCCCAACCTGTTCGATACGCATCCACCTTTCCAGATAGACGGCAATTTCGGCGGTACAGCTGCCGTTGCCGAAATGCTCCTTCAAAGCCACCTGGGGTACATTCAGTTGCTCCCCGCGCTGCCGGAAGCCTGGAGCACCGGCCGGGTCACCGGACTCAAGGCCCGGGGCAACTTCGAGATTGACATCGCCTGGGAAGAGCAGCAACTGACCGAAGTGCGCGTCATCTCCCATTCCGGCCGGCCACTCACCCTGGAATACAACGGACAGCGAGTTGAGCAGGAAACCACCACCGGTGAAATCCTTATTTTTGGCCCCGGACTGCGATGAGCCGCCAATTCACCAGATGCTATGTCACTTATGACAGGCATCGAAATTTCAGACCATGCGGGATAATCCCCTTTTCATCGCTCACGGACCAACACCCGACCTTGTATCACCACATAAACACCTGGAACAATTCCCGTACCCGGACAATCCACCCGAATCCGTAATCCAAACCCGTATCAACTCCATGCTTCCTGTTGAGAATTTACTCCGGGACCGAATTCACATCGGTTTCATCACGGCCGACGGCATCGATCCGTCTGCCTCCCATCCCGAGCTGGAGAAACGCATTTCCGGACTCCTGGCACAGCGCGTGGAGGCAATCACCGACCACGATGACCGCTTTCGCAAGGCCTGCCGCGACATGATGCGCATCGGCGCCTACAAGCCGACAGGCAGGGGCAAACCCGCCTCCGAGTACCTGCTGCGGACCGCAGGGGAGGGCCACTTCCCGCGAATCAATCTGGCCGCCGACATCAACAACTACATCTCCCTGAAATTCCTGGTGCCCATATCACTTTGGGACCGCGACCGGATTGAAGCCGAATCCTGGCTGTTTCGCCCGGGCTCCGACGGGGAGCAGTTCATCTTCAATCCGTCCGGACAGGCTATCGGCCTGAAGGATCTGGTCACCGGCTACGCCATTTCGAAAAAGCAGCAGGAACCGATCGTAACCCCGGTAAAGGACTGCCAGAAAACAAAAACGGATCCATCCACCCGAAACATCGCCGCAGCCGTCTATTACCCCGCCGGCTGGCAGGAGTCCCCCGATCTGCAAGACATCCTCAACGAATTCTCGGAACTGCTGGAGGCCGCCTCGACATCCGTCGAAAGCACCATAGTCCGTTAAACCATTGCAGGAAAAATACCTGGCCTGCGCCTTGCGGCTCTGGTTCTAAGGAAGACTCCTCCAGGTCCGCCTGTGCAGGAGGCTTTCCCGATCCGGTCGCCCTCTTGATCCTGCGGCATCAGAACAAGCCCTTTCAGGCGGGCTTGCTGCTTTCGTCCGCCGCTACAGGCGGCCGCTGCCGGTCTCATAGCCTGTCATCTCAACATATCCGTAGCCTTCCACCGGTGCGCCATGGTGGGTCCCGGAGATCCGAATCGCACCTTCATAGTATTGAAAAGAGACGTTCATCTCCTGATCACGGAACAGGGTGGATAGTTCCAGTTCAAGGGAATGTCCGGGTACCGACAGGCGCCAGGCCACCGGATACTCCGCTCCGCTATGCGGACTCTTCCAGGTATCGAGAGTCTTCAGAGCCGCGTCGCCGTGTCCGACAGACAGCACGTCGCCCTTCGGGGTTACCAGACTTCCCGTTGTGAATGGGCTCAGGGTTCCGTCTTCCTTCCTCAGCTGATAATACATGAGCTCATACCCGTTGGACAGCTGCAGCGAGAACCAGTCCCAGCCGGTCTGGCCCTCTTCCAGAGCCGAAGTGCTCCATTCATGATCCATCCAGCTGTATCCGGCCACCTCGTGCCGGTCCCCGTCCAGGGTGATGCTGCCCCATGTATCCATTCGGGTGAATGAGATATAGTAGGACGCGTTTCCGGGTTCTGAGCCTTTTCGATCGTATCCGCGATCGCCGTGGAAGACCGGTGGCTTCAGCGGGTCCAGCGAGAGGTCTATGGCCACGCCATCCGTCTCGGCCTCAATACGAACCGGCAATTTTCCGTCACCGCGATCATCTTTCTGATAGTGGTTCAATACTTCCGCATCCGGAAGTAGTTCCTCCACCCTCCAGTTTTCCAGCCAAACAAGAAAGGGTGCCGCCCGGGCTCCGGCCAGACCGGCAGCTCCCCGGCTGAACCGTTCCTCATAGATATGCCGCCCTGTCTTCATGTCGGCGACGGCAAAATGCGCCAGGTAGAGCTGGTCTGTCGCCCATCCTCCCGAGGTATCCCCCTGATGTTCAATTCCCTCGGCAGGCGGAGCATCGCCGGGGGAATCCGGAGTGAGATCCGGGCCATGTTCACGAGAACCAGTTGCCGGGTCACCTGCAGTTTCAGGCGGCCTGAGCTGATTCCGGAAGATGGTGAACTGATAGCCAAAATGGCGTCCCTCCTCTGTAAAGAGGTTGCCGGTGTAATACCACCATTCGGTTCGGAAGCCGGGATGCGGGCCATGGTCTTCGGGAAAAACAAACGTTCGGGGACCGTCGGCGCGTAAAAAGCCCCTGGCATCGCCTTCTCCGGCCAGTGCCTCCACGGCTGAAAGGGAAGCCCGGATCTGCGACTCGTCGGAATCCGTAATCCAGCGAACGCCGGCGATCAGGATCAAAACAGCGGCAAGAACCATAAACAGGGAGCGGTAGCGCATGGCAGCAACAGGTTTTTGAGATCGATTCTTATTCGTTTTTCAGGGCATCCGCGGGGTTGGCACGCGACATTTTAAATGAGGGGTATATGCCGGCCAGCAGTGCGGCCAGGAAAGCCAGGAGTACGGCCTGCAGGAGAATTTCCGGGGCGATATTCATCTCGAGGGTCCACCCGAAAGAACGCAGATTGATGATATGGACCAGCACCGTTGCCATAAGCAGACCGACGGGAACCGAAAGGAGTCCCGCCATGGCTCCCATCACCCCGGTTTGTGTGGTCACATATCTCCAGAGCTGCGAAGGCGTCATTCCATTGGCGCGCAGAACGGCGAATTCTTTGGAGCGCTCGAGCTGAAGGGCCATCAGTGCGGTGAGCACCCCGACGAAGGCCACCAGAATTGCCAGCAGCCGAAGCACCCAGGTGATGGTAAAGGTTCGGTCAAAGATATCAAGTGACGCTTCCCGCAGTCCCCGGTTCGACCTGATGTATACTTCCTGGATATCTGCGGCCATGACTCGAAGATCCTGAACGAGCTGTTCCGGATCGACTTCGTCGGAGGTATACAGAGCCAGGCCCGAAACGGCATCATCCTCAAAAAAGCGATTATAGATGGTTCGGTCGATGGATACGACGCCAAGATCGGAGGTAAAATCAACATACACCCCCGAGATCCGAAAAGGCTGATCGCCGCTGTCGGTCCGGATCCGAAGCGTATCTCCGGTGCCGGCGGAGTGGCGGGAGGCGAATGCTTCGGATACCATAACGGGTGGGAGTGACACGTTCGCGGCATCCGGATCGGTGTCAAAAATCGACCGGCCGAATCGCATGCGGTAGGATTCCCGCGAGGAGGGGCCCGGCTCCACTGCGACGAGGTTGACGGTTCCGAACGGTGTCTGTGCCGTGGTATTCCTGACGGAATGAGCCCCGGCAACGCCTTCGAATCCGGAAAGTTGCCGAATCAGTTCAGGCTTCAGGGAGGCGGTTGCCTGGCGGGCCGCATTTCCCGGAGGCTGTACATAGATATCCGCCCGGAGCTGTGCCTCTAGCCATGACGCGACGGTTCCGCGGAAACTGTCCACCATAACCCCCACCCCGACGGTCGCCGCAACGGCAATGGTCAGTGCCGAAACCGCAACGGATGTTCGACTCAGGTCGGTCACAACCCCGGTAACGGACATTTTAGCGATCATCCCTCCGATGCGGGCCATCACCGGCCGCAAGCCTGCGGCCATGAATGTGACAAGAATGGGGGCCAGCAGGGCAAAACCCGCGATCATGAGCAGCAGTCCCAGGTAACCGGCCGCAACACTTTGACCCGGAAGCAGCAGCACCAGACCCCCGGCGGCAAAGAGTGAGAGTCCGGCGGCAGCCAACTTGCCTGCGGCCTGGCGGATCCATGTATCACGGCCGGATCGTTGCAGAACGGTATTAACCTGCGCGCCGGCCGCCTCGCGCGCCGGGACAATTGCGGCAACAAGCGTGGCTCCAATGCCGAGTGCCAGGCCCTTGACCAGGGTAAAAAGATCCAACTGAAGTTGCCGGACGGTCAGCACAAAATAGAGGTCGTTGATGGTCTGCGTGACCATTTGAAGCAGAAAACCGGAAAGGATGATCCCTGCCAGCAACCCTGCCGCGGTACCTGTCGCGCCGAGCAGCAGCGCTTCGCCAAGTATCAGTGTCCGGATCTCCCTGCCGGTGACACCCGATGCCCGTAATCGTCCGATAAGCGGCCGGCGCTGGAGAACCGAAAACGTCATGGTATTATAGATCAGAAATACGCCTATCAGCAGAGCCAGCAGGCTAAGTGCCTGCAGGTTGCGCTCAAAAGCGCTGGTCATCTGCGCCATGCTGTCCGTTCGCGACCCGGATCGGACGATTTCGGCGCCAGCGGGCAACAGGTCCCGCAGCCGCGCCATCCCGGCGGTATCGTCCTCCTCCAAAATCAAGTCGATACGGGTGAGCGATCCCGCCATATCAAAAAGCTGTTGTGCGGTTCCGATATCCACGATCAGCAAGTTCTCGAGGGCCTGCCTGCTGCGGGAGTCGTCGGCAGCGGCCAGATCACTGATGCGCACATTGTGAGCCACACCATCGATGCTCAGGGCTAGGGTATCACCGATCGACAGGTTCAGGGATGCAGCCGTTTCCTCCGAGATAAGTGCCGCGCCCTCCTCTGCCATGAAATCTGCGAGATTGATGCCGGCATCCTGCGATGCAAAGGAGCGGAATGGTGCTTCGGCGACCGGATCGACTCCCAGTACACGGGCTGTGTTTCCGGATCCGGGAAGCGTGGCAAAGCCTTCGATTACGGGAGCTGCCAGGCGCATTCCGGCCCGAACCCGGATATCGCGGTAAAGCTGGTCACCAAGCTGGTCCGATGCTCCGGTGATCTGATGCGTTGCCGGTCCTGTCACCGCCTCCGACGATAGCCGGAATGCCCGCTGGGCGCTGTTGTTGGCAAGGTCGATGGCCACAACGATGGTAACTCCAAGCGCGATCCCGGTCACCGACAAGGCAAAGAGCCACGGGTGCCGATACAGGAACCTGAGACCTGATTTCCAGAGTAGCGGTGGGGGGAGAAAGGTCCGCATCATTCCTCCTGCGTAACGGTATGGCGGGGGGATGGCAGAAACACAGGTCGCCCCGATTCAAGCTGCAGTACGCGGTCTGCCAGACGGCAGAGGTCTTCATCATGCGTGGCAATAAGTATGGTCTGGTTATTCTCTCTTGCGAGGCCGGTCATCAACCGGATGACATGTTCGGCGGTGCGATGATCCAGGTTGCCGGTGGGCTCGTCTGCCAGAATCAGCAGGGGGCGATGAATCATCGCCCTGGCGATCGCTACCCGCTGTTGTTCACCGCCGGATAGACGGTCGGGAAAACTGACTGCACGATCAGCCAGACCGACCTCCTCCAGAAACTGCATGGCCTTTTCCGTATTAACCGCGCTCTCCTCGCCTTTCAGCGACAGGGGGAGCAAGACATTTTCCATCACGGTCAGTGTCGGAATAAGATTAAACGACTGGAAGACAAACCCGATATAATTCCTGCGAAACAGGGTTCGCTCGTGTTCGCTCATGGCCGTAATATTTTCGCCGCCAATGGTAACGCGGCCGCCGTCGGGATGATCAATGCCGCTGAGAATATTCAGCAGGGTGCTTTTCCCGGAGCCGGATTTCCCAAGCAGCACAATCAGTTCGGCCTGCTTTATTTCAAGGTCGAGCCGGTCGAGAACAAGGTTGGTCTTATCCCCTTCGGTATACTTCTTGGTAACATGTTTCAGGGACGCGATGAAAGAGGCCTGGATGGTTTCTGTATTCATGTAGCGGGTCTGATAGGACGTGGGGTTGATATGCTGAACTGCTTCAGCCGGTAAAAACGGCCGTTCCCGGCAGTTAAATGGGAGTGATAATATCACGCGAAGCAGAACAAAGCTTCTTTCCTTTTTGTTCCACCTTGCGGTGGGGGTTGCCTGCGGAACCGATGGCACCAGGGTACAGCAAGAGACGAGCTGCGGATGAATGAGCAAACCGTAAAAGAGAACCGATGATACCAGGGATGCAGCTAAAGGCCTGGGAATCGTTCCTGCGACGCATCACAATTCTGAGTATTTTTCCACCTTTACCTCCAACTGATGGCCACATTGTCACGAAAACGGACAGAACGAATAACGCTCGACAGGGAGAACAACGAGCACAGCCGGCGGCTCCGCAAAAGCCTGAACAAAATCCGCTGGTCCCATACCCTGATGCAAATCTTCTGGACGGCCGGCCCGGTCACCGGTCTGGGCCTGATCGGTGGGTACTACATCGGGTACGGACAGCTGCCATCGGTACAGTTGCTGGTGTACTTCATCAGTTTCACGGTCTTGTCCGGCCTGATCGGCCTGATTGCCAAAATTGTCCTGGAAACAACACGCGGCCCTCTCAAAGAACAGGGGGAACGTGACATTCTCGATGTGACCGACAAGTTGGGTGACCTGATTCTTGCCGCACGTGATATGATCGTGCAGGGCTACGAAGGGGAGATGAGAAAGCGGGAAGCCGCCCTGCAGCTGCTGCGCCGGGTGGATCTGTCGCCGTATGGCGTATCCATAGCGTTCACCGATTTGACGGGCAATGCCGAAATCGGCGAAATCATGGGCCGGATCTACACCTATCGCCGCATCGGCCTTCACTCCAGGGTGCGGGAAATCCATACCGAATATCATCAGCAGGTGGACGAGATCATCAAAGGTATCGAACTGGAATCGCCGGATGCCGCCCGTGAAATCCGCGACTGGTTCACCGGAAGCACATTCGGCATGTCGAAACTCGGCGCTCCAAGAGAACCCTTCTTCCTGCAGCGGGTGATGTCCTCCATCGAAAATAACAATCCGCTGCTGATGACCTTTCGGGATGTCGAAGAGATGATCATTTTGGCTTTCGAGCTCATCAACGGCCGGGAGATTCCATCCCTGGTATTTCAGTATACCGGCCGGTGGAAATTCGCACGGGCTCTGGATGAGCTGGAAATTAAACGCAGCCAGTTCCGGGTATCCCAGGCGCGCAGCGGAAACCGGATCCGCGCCCTCTCATCCTATCTTATCGAAACCGGTTTTTCCTCAATGGAGGAGTTGCCGGAGGGCCTGACCATCAACCAGCTTGTGAAACAGGTTAACAAAGAAATCACTCGTCTCGCCGGCGAACTGAATCGCAGCATGAATAACCCGTCCGTCTCTGCGGAAGAGTTAAAGCGACTCACCGGCATCATGAAAACCGCGCTCGAACTTTACCAAATGGCCCACAAGGCCTATGTAGAGACCGGAAAAATTCACACTCAGCTTATTGAAGCCTCCGGCAAATGGGACGCCATCACCTCTGAGGCCTACGGAAACCCCGCGCTTCTGCGGCTGAAATCCGGTAGAAGAGGTATCCAGATACAGGAAAACACCATCCACCTTGACGATGAGGCACGCCTGGAAGTCTGTCGGCACCTATCATGGTATTTCGCGAAACAGGATACCAGGAACATCAGCTCCGCTTTCTTCACTTCGACAGATAGCAGCGGAGCTCTGGCCGCCAGAAGACTGGCCATTGAAATCGCCTTGGCCCTCGAACCGCATATCCGCATTTCCAAACCCGAGATCCAGCGTAATATCAACGCGACCAAAGCCACCTATCTTGGCGAGCTGGCGCCGAACATGAACGCGACTCAAAAAGCGGAAATTGGCCGGCGTATGGCGGATGTAGCCGACGACCGCCTCGATGTGGCCGCCGAACAGCTGGCCGAGACGCTGGTCAGGTTGTACCATGTGGACCTTACCAAAGAAGCCAGAGATTTTCTCCATTACACCTACGGTGCACGGCCGGAAGCCCTGGAGCTGCTGGAGGCTCGTGAAAAAGCCACGGAACATCCGGTCAGCTACCTGAGTGAACGCCCGCCGGCTGTCGACCCGCCGGATCCCTTCTGGATCAAAACCCAGATTGCGGCAAAAAAAGCACTCTCGAGGAGAAAAAACCACTGATACCGCCTCACTGCGGCATGACCCTTATTCATCAACGGCCTGCAGGTTACGGTTTTTTCGCACAAGACCCCCATCCCTTCACCGATTACTATACTGCCCCGCACCTCTGGCACAATGTTTGTTATGAAAGAAAATGTCGTGCGGAAAACATGTCTGCATTCCATCACTTTAAAAAGATGGCAATAAAGATCATGCAACCGCTTTCAACCATTTTCATTGCCTAAAGTTAAAAAAGCTTAAGGCTTGCAAAAAAGAACCGATAAGAGTGAATGAAACAGACGCTTTCTATCCGTTTCATTCGAGGTCTGCACTGGATAACACATTTTCAGCTGGTCAACCCGGTAAATGCCGACAACCTGCAGGGGTATGAGGGTTGCCCGATGAAAGGCATACGGGATATGCCGGCACCAGGTTTTAGTAACGGTCTTTAAATCTCACGCAGTTTTAGCAAGGCTGGAAGCTCTGTTTTTCACACCGCCAATTTGAAGATGCCGGTTGTGAAACCGGTGTTGCCGGTCAACTTAGGTCTCCGCGTTTCCTTTACGGGTATAAAGGGAATAACGAAACCGGATTTGCAGTAAACGGCCATCGTTGCAAGCCCGCCTCTAGCGTATTGCACTATCGGCCAACGCCATTGATGAAGCATCATCAGGTCTTATACATAGAATCAATCAACCAAACACAATCACGCATGAAAACAACCACAATTACAATGGCCATCCTGCTGATGGCAGCTATTGGCAGTGCTCAATCACAAAGCTACTGGGAGCCCTACACCAACATTACCGGCTACATCTCCACAGAATTCAATTGGTTCGATAACCTGGAAGGTTTCGATTACGATTATGGTGCCGCCGTATCGGAAGCGGGGCTATTAATGTCATACCGGCCGACTTCCCAGCTCACCATCCGCGGTGTATTTGTATACCGTCCGGGTTACGAGTTCGACAAAATGCTGAACGAAGCGTACGGTGAGTATGCGTTGACTCCCTATCTCAATGTAAGAGCAGGCCGTTTTCTCCAGTCGCTCAGCCCGACCAACACCTATTACTACGCACCGGTAAACACCAGCGCGACACTGCCCATCCTGGTCAGTAACAACGAGTTCTTCCCGTTGAACATCGATGGTGTTTCTGTGAACGGACAGTTCGGCAACGACTTCCGCTTCAATTATGATGTATTTGCCGGAGGGTACCGCAACGACATGTCGTCACGAACCGGCGCCCTGGGCTTCTTTGGCGGCGAAGTAAATTATTTCAATTCTTTACTTGGAGCTGACCCCATCGACCTTCCCGATTACAACAACGTGGCTATTGCCGGTACCGCCGGGGTTTCCTACAAAAACTACGTCGATGTCGGGTTCGGAGTATTCAACCCGAGGAATGAGATCGTCACCCTGGGTTTCCAATTTGAGGAAGACGAGCTGTTCCCGGGTTCACCCGCGGAATATATGGAATTCACCATGGAGTTCGAGAAAATCGCCTACGGAGTGAATGCCCGTCTGCAATACGGTAACACCCAGATCAAGGCTGAATATTGGGAAGCGGAGATTTCAACCGAAGGTTTCACCAGCGATTATGATGCCTACTATGTTGAGCTGAGCCAGCGAATCAACACGATTACACCCTATGTCCGGTACGAAAAACAGAATGCAGGCGATCTTTCGTATTCCCGCTACACAGGCGGTGTGAACTTCAAACCGACGTTCGCGACAACCCTGAAACTCGAGTACCTCCTCTACACGCAGGATGACGTCGATGATAATCTTCACGGATTTGTCGGATCCTTCATTTACTCATTCTAACTCTGGTAAAGCCATGAAAAATATTTTGATCATTCTCTCTTTTTTATTGCTTGCCACGGCTATGCAGGCATCCGGACAATCCTTCAAGGTGATTGTCAATAACGACAATTCGGTAGCCTCCATTTCCAAAAGCGATTTGTCGGCCATCTTTCTGAAGACCAACACCCGCTGGGCTGACGGTTCCACCATTGAACCGGTCGATCAAAGTGCGCGCTCGGCGGTTCGTGAAGTGTTTTCACAGGAAGTTCACGGACGAAATGTCGGTGCCATCCGGAGTCACTGGCAGCAGGCCGCGTTCTCGGGCGCTGGAACTGCACCCCTCGAGCGTGGCAGCGACGCAGACGTTGTACAATTCGTGCAATCCAACCCCGGAGCTATCGGGTATGTTTCCGCCGATGCAAATGTCTCCGGTGTAAAAACCATAAGCGTGCAGTAAGCAAAACCTCCAGATGCGGGCCATCGCCGTTCTGTTTGACAAAACAACGGCATGGTCCGCATTCTCTCTCTTTTCGGATCAGCAGTTTACCAACGGCACCCGGAGACCCGGCATTAAAACGTAAGGAATCCGTTTCTATCCTCACGCACCCGGATTTCCCCACATGGAGCACACACGCATGCAGTACCCTAACGGTATCGGCAACCCAAGACCCTCCACAGAATGAATATTTTCAATAACATAAAACTCAGATACAAGATCCTTGTCTTCCCGGCCATTTTTGTGCTGGTGGTGGGTGTGATCTACTATACCACCCAATGGAGCAACGAGTCCGTTGGAAGGGAATTGGATACGGTTCAGTATTCGCACATTCCATACAATGATCTGACCAATCGCATGACGGCCACGCAAAGGGCGGTTCAGCAATCGTTTCAGGACGGAGTCGCCGCCCAGGACATCAACCTGATCGACAACACGGCTGCACTGGCACAGGAGTTTCGCCAGCTTGCCGACAGTGCCCGCGCAATCAGGGCCGATAACAACTACGAGTTGCTGGATCGCACCGTAGAGTCGTTCAACCGCTATTATCGGCACGGTGTAAATTCGTCAACATTGATGATCGAGGACGACTACTCGGAGAATGTCAGCGAAAGCGTCCAGGCGATGATCGGTGAACTGGAAGTGCTCCGGGATCTGCTCGAGCAAATTTCGAGCGTTGAAATGCATCAGGCGTTTGAAAACGCCCGTGGCCATCTGGCGGAATTGCGTCAAACGATCAATATGGTGCTGTTCGTAAGTCTGGGTTTGTTTGTCGTCATCTCACTGCTGTTGTCGCAGGCCATCTCCGGAGCCTTGAAGAAAATGGTAGATAACATCCTGAGGCTGTCCGACGGACATCTGGACATCAAGGTGCCGCAAAAGTTTCTCCACCGGAAGGATGAGATCGGCGATATTTCCCGTGCGGTGGATGACCTGGTCTCCAAACTCACGGAAGTGATCGTCGGGGTGCAAAATGAGTCCAACCACATCAATGAGATCAGTCGTCGACTCGAAGAGACATCCTCCCAGATGGCAAAAGGGTCGGGTGAACAGGCTTCTTTTGTGGAAGAGATTTCGAGCACCATGGAGCAGGTTTCTGCCAACATCAACCAGAATGCAAGAAACGCCCAGGAGACCAACAGCTTGTCTTCGGAAGCCAACACCAAGCTGAAAGATGTCGGCAGCAGGTCGCAGGACGCGATTAACGCCAACAGAACCATAACAGAGCGGATCAACCAGATCAGCGATATTGCGTTCCAGACCAACGTCCTGGCGTTGAACGCGGCTATTGAAGCCGCGAGGGCAGGTGATGCCGGCAAAGGGTTTGCCGTTGTGGCCGAAGAAGTTCAGATGCTTGCGGAAAAGAGCAAAACGGCGGCCGACGAGATTGTGGAACTCACCAAAACCGCCTACAACCTGGCCAACCGCGCCGGCGAGGTGATGTTCGAAACCATTCCGAAAATCGACAAAACCTCTACGCTCGTACAGGAGATCTCCATGTCGAGTGATGAGCAAAGCAAAGGCGCCGACCAGGTCAACCAGTCGATTCAGCAGCTCAGCACACTCTCGCAGCAGAGCGCTGCCTCGAGCCAGGAGCTTGCCGCATCCGCGGAAGACCTGATGAACCAGGCCGAGCGTCTGAAACAGTCTATTGCCTATTACAAACTGGGCGGACTCGCCCGGCAGCAGAACGGACACAAGCCATTACAGGTTCAAAAACCGCAACCAAAAGGGATGAACGGCCACTCCAAAAAGCCGTCGCCTGAAAAGGAAATTGCTTTTGAATTGAACTGACCAAACGGGAA